>CACICB010000001.1 GCA_902585045.1 uncultured Pelagibacteraceae bacterium
TCTTTAGTAACAGGATTAATAATCTTCACCAATGAATTTGGTCTTAAAAATTTATTAAAAACTTTCTGACTTAAATTATCATTTGCTGTATTAGTTAAATTTTTTTTAGATTTATCCTCTTTTGAAATATAAGCAAAACCTTTTGAATAATAAGGTTCTCTCTTTTCGAATTTTGAGTAATTTGAGCTACATGAAAAAAGTAAAAAAGTTAAAATAATTATTTTAAATTTCATTTTTAAAATTTTCTTTTAATGTACAAACAGCAAGTGCAAATCTCAGAGATCTATTCCAGGTTAAAATCCTTTCATAATTATCAAATACAATATACGCTGGTGCATAGGTGTTTGCACCAGGTATTATATCCTTATCAGGAATTATAATTGCTGAGAGTGAATTGTTTTTGAGATTTAATTTATCAAAATTATCTATATATTTTTTAAAAAAATTTACCTTTTTTTTATTAGATATGTTTTTTGCTGAAGAATTAAGATATTTTTTTGGTATATTGTTTTTTAAATCTATTTTAAAAAAACAGGGTTGATTTTTTTTCCAGCCAATTCTTTTTAAATAATTTGCTGCAGATGCAAATGAATCCTCAGTTTTTTTTAATTCAATAATACTATTATTATTATAATCAATAGCAAAATCCATTATTGTTCTAGGCATAAATTGAAAATTACCAAATGCTCCAGCCCAAGAACCATAAAGAATTTCTTTTTTAACAATACCTTTGTCTACTAAGTTAAGTAAAATAATTAATTCTTTTGTAAAAAATTCACTTCTTCTTTTATCAAAACTTAATGTAGCTAAAGATGAAATAATGTCCATTTTTCCTAAATATTTTCCGAAATTTGTTTCTATACCCATTAGGGCAAGTAGTAATTCTTTTTCAACATCAAATTCCTTTTCAATTTGATCAATTATTTTTTTTTCTTCTTTATATAGTCTTTTGCCTTCTAAAATTTTTTTTCTTGATGATCTTTTTTTAATATAAGTGAAAGTATCTTCGTAAAATTCTGGTTGATACCTATCATATTCAATAACTTTAGGTAAAAATTTTGCATCTGACATAACATCTTCCACTACTTTTTTTGATATACCACTAGAAACAGCCTTTTCTTTGAATTCTAACAGCCAAGTATTAAAATCGTTTTTTACCGCATGAACATTAAAAATTGAAAAAATATTTAATAATAAAATAAAAATTATTATTTTTAGCATTTTACTGATTATCATAATTGTTATTTTTTAACTAGTATAAGAAACTTATTACATAATCATTGTTATTTATTAACTTTGATAGTAATAAGTATTGTGTTTACGATCAGGAGAGGTGGCTGAGCGGTTGAAAGCACTGGTCTTGAAAACCAGCAACGGGGCAACTCGTTCGTGGGTTCGAATCCCACCCTCTCCGCCATTATATTTTAAAATTTTTAAATATTTTAGATACTGTATTTTTTTCTATATTCTTTTGAAATTCATCAAAATTATAATAATTGAAAATAATCTCGTCCTCAAATTCCAAAAACTTTTCTAATTGTTTAAGCTGATCTACATTAAATGTATTAATGTATTTTTTTACAAATTTAGTTAATAAAATATCCATTTCTTTAGTTCCTCTATAAGAAGCTCTGTATAAAAGTTTTTTTTTAAATATTTCTAATTCCTCAGACATATTATAATATACATTATTAAATGAATTTACTCAAAAAAGAAAATATTTTTCATGATATTAAAAAATTAAAAGGAGTAGGTTCCGTCTTATCAAAATATTTGAAAAGAAAAAGAATTGAAAAAATAAAAGATATCATATTGAATTTGCCTTATTCTGAAACTGATAGATCAAAGATATCTAAATTAAACGAATTAGAGATTGGTAAGATACAGTCAGTAAAAGTTTTAGTTAAAAAATTAAATTTTCCAAGAGTTAGAAATCTTCCTAATAAAATAACTTGTGAAGATGATACAGGTCAGATTGATGTAGTTTACTTTAATAGTCGTGAAGGATATATAAGAAAAATATTCCCAATAAATAAATGGGTTATAATCAGCGGTAAAATAAATTTTTTTAAAAATAAATATCAAATTTCAAATCCCGAATACGTTACTGGATTGGAAAATCAAGACTATGTAATTAAAAGTATACCTAAATATAATTTAACCAAGGGTATAAATGAAAAAAAATATAGATCTATAAGCGAACAAGTAATAAAAAACCTGCCTTTAATAGATGAATGGTTGGATGGCGCATTTATTAAAAATAATAAATTATTAAATTGGAATGAAGCTATTAAAAAATTACATGAGTCTAATGATGCAAAAAATGTAAAATCACAGAGCTATCGAAGATTGGTATTTGATGAGATTTGTGCAAATCTATTAACATTATCAGAAAATAGAAAGAGAATTAAAAGGAAAAAAATTCCTAAAATTTTTAACGGCACTCTATCAGACCAGATTGTCAGAAAACTTCCTTTCAATCTTACCAAAAGCCAAGAAAAAGTTTTAAATGAAATTAATTCAGACCTTAAAAATAGTAAAAGAATGTTTAGAATTTTACAAGGTGACGTTGGCTCTGGTAAGACAATTGTATCCTTCTTATCCATAGCTAATGTTCTTGAAAATAATTATCAGTGCGCATTAATGGCACCTACAGAAATATTATCTTTACAACATTTTAGTTTAGCTCAAAAAATTTTTAAACGTATAGATATAAGAATAGAACATTTGACTGGAAAGACTAATTATTCAAAAAGAAAGAAGATTTTAGAAGATCTTTCTAAAGGTAAAATAAATTTTCTTATTGGAACTCATTCCTTATTTCAAAAAAAAATTGAATTTAAAAATTTAGGTTATGTTATAATTGATGAACAACATAAGTTTGGTGTCAAACAAAGATCTGATCTAGCCAAGAAAGGAGGTCAAAATTGTGATCTATTATTAATGTCTGCCACACCTATACCTAGAACTATGATGATGTCGTTGTATGGTGATATGGATATTTCTAAAATAAATGAAAAGCCGTCAATAAGGAAAAAGATCATTACATTATCTAAGCCGGAAAAAAAAATTGATCAATTATGGCCTTATATAAAAAAAAATTTAAATATTCAGAACCAGATTTTTTGGGTTTGTCCATTAATTAACGAGTCGAAATTTTTAGATTATTCCTCTGCAAAAAAAAGATTTGACCTGATTAATAGACATTTTCCAAAAGAAACTGGCTTGATTCATGGAGCTTTAGATAAAGAAGAAAGAGAAAAAGTTCTAAATAAATTTTTAAAAAAAGAAATTAATATTCTTGTATCAACTACAGTTATTGAAGTTGGAATTGATTTTCCTAATGCGAACCTTATTGTAATTGAAAATGCCAATAAATTTGGTCTTGCACAACTTCATCAATTAAGAGGTAGAGTCGGTAGAGGCGCTGAACAGGGTGTATGTATTCTTTTATATAAAGAAGTATTAAGTAAAAATTCTATTAAAAGATTAAAAATTTTAAAAAATTCTGATGATGGATTTTATATTGCTGAAGAAGACCTCAAGTTAAGGGGTTTTGGTGATTTAATTGGTTATCAACAAAGTGGTTTGAAAAATTTTAGATTTGCTGACCCTTTAATTCATGAAGATTTATTTAGGTTAGCAGATGGATTTATAAAAAAGATAGAACAGAACGGAATAGAGAAATACAATTTTTTATTAAAATTATTTGATAAGGCAGAAATAATTAACGTTGAAGATATTACTTAATATTAGTTGTACCAGCTGAAACTATAAACTTTGAAGCCTGTTCAAATGAAACATTTAAATAAATTAAATCTTTTTTAGGTACCATTAAAAGAAAACCGCTGGTAGGATTTGGTGTTGTTGGTACAAAAACATTGATTACATCTTCCTTAATATTATCCTTGATTATTCCTTGATTTTCTTTAGTAGCAAAACCAACGGCCCAAACACCCTTTCTCGGGTACTCTAACAAGACAACACTTTTTTCGTTGTTGTCTGGTTTAGTAAAACTTTCAGTCATTTGACCGATAGCAGAATATATTGTTCTTAAAATTGGAATCTTTTTTAGTATATTGTTAAATAATTCAAAAAATTTTTTACCTAAAAAGGAAAGAGAAAGCCAACCTATTATTGTTATAAAAAAAAGGGCAACTATAATTTCTAATCCTGGTATGTTGAATGGTAGATAGTTATTTGGGTTTAATTCTTTAGGTATAATTTTACCTGAAACTCTTATAAAGAAGATTGTTAAATAAAGAGTGATGCCAATCGGTATCAGTACAACTACACCTGCTATAAAATTATTTCTTATTCTCGAAAATAACGATTTTTTGATATTATTTTTCTGCATTTTAAGAATAACTTGAATAAATAATAAATATTATAATTAATATAAAAATTGCAATTAATAATTTATTATTTAAAATCATGAATCTTAATATGTATAACATAAACAGAAGAAAATTTCTTGGCTTATTTGGGTGTGGTTGTTGCTCAATAATATTACCGTCTTGTACTACTGTACCGATTACTGAGAGAAAGCAATTAAGTATAATTTCAGAGACAAAGATTAATAGACAAGCAGCACTAGCTTACGAAAAATTCAAACAAAAAACAAAAATTATTACAACGGGTTCAAAATTTAAGGAAATTACGACTATAGGTAAAAAAATGGAAAATGCTGTAAGTTCTTTTTTTAGTAATCAGAATAAAGAAGATCCCACAACAAATTTTGAATGGGAATATGTCTTAGTAGATAATGATAAAATTGTAAATGCTTGGTGTATGCCAGGAGGAAAAATCGCAGTATATACTGGATTGTTAAAAGTTACCAAAAATAAGGATGCTTTATCAATTGTTATGGGTCATGAAATTGCACACGCAGTTGCTCGACATTCAATTGAAAGAGCAAGTCAAGCTATGACTGTAAATCTAGGAACAAGTATAGCTGATATATTTCTTGGTGGAGCTATAAATAGAACGCGAAATACTGTTGGACAAAATACTGGCTTAGATATTTTTCAAATTGGCATTATGAATCCATTTGGAAGAAAACAAGAGTCCGAAGCTGATTACTTAGGATTGATTTTTTCCTCACTTTCTGGATTCGATATTAGAGAGTCTGTAGAATTGTGGAGAAGAATGTCTCAAAATAAAAAAGGTAAAGAGGTACCAGTTTTTTTAAGCACTCATCCAAGTAGTAAAAAAAGAATAGAAAATTTAAAAGGCTGGATTAACGAAGTTATTATTAAATACCCACCAATAAAAATATAGTTACTGGTGAGCCCTGATGGACTCGAACCATCGACACCCTCCTTAAAAGGGAGGTGCTCTACCAACTGAGCTAAGGGCCCTTAAAATGGATCTTTTATAGATTTATTAAATAAATTTCAAATAATTAATCGAAAAAATTTATATATTTTTTATAAAATTTGTAAAATGTACCATCTTTAATACTTTTTCTAATTTCCCGCATAAATTGCTGATAAAAATATATATTGTTGAGAGAAATTAACATTGAGGCCAACATTTCATCTGATCTTACCAAATGGTGTAAATAGCTTTTAGAGTAGCTACTAAGATATCTTATGTCGCACTCTGGATCCAAAGGCAACTTATCATTTGCAAACTTAGAATTTCTTATATTTAGTTTTCCTTTCCATGTAAAAGCTAGACCAGTTCTTCCTGATCTTGTAGGTAAAACACAATCAAACATGTCTACACCTTCTTTGACTGCTCCTAGAATATCTGAAGGCGTTCCTACACCCATTAAATATCTTGGTTTATCTTTAGGTAAAAAATCTACTGACTCACTTAAAATTTTAAACATATCATTCTGATTTTCGCCAACTGCTAGACCACCCATTGCATAACCATCAAATCCTATTTCTAATAATTTATTAATACTTTCTTTTCTTAAATCCTTGAAGATCCCGCCTTGAACAATACCGAATAATGCTTTTGTTTTATTATTTCCAAATTCAATTTTGCACCTTTTAGCCCATTTTGTGGAAGTAGCAATTGCATTTGACAAAATTTTTTTATCTTTAGTAAGTTTAGGGCATTCATCTAAAACCATTAAAATATCTGAGTTAATTGCTTTTTGGACTTGAATGCTTTTCTCAGGACTTAAAATAATTTTTTTTCCATCTAAGTGAGATTTGAATATTGCTCCAATTTTAGGATCAATTTTATTGAATTTAGAAAGTGACATTATTTGATATCCTCCAGAGTCAGTTAAGATTGGTTTTTGCCAGTTCATAAAGTCATGAAGTCCGTTAAATTTTTTTAAAACTTCAATACCTGGCCTTAGCAACAAATGGTAGGTGTTCCCCAAAATAATATCTGTTTTAGTTTTTAAAACATCATCAGTAAACAAACCTTTTACGGTTCCTTGGGTTCCGACTGGCATAAAAGCAGGTGTTTTAATTATACCTCTTTTTGTTTTTATTAAACCAAGTCTTGCCTTGTCGTCTTGAGCTACTAACTCAAAAGAAAATTCATCTTTTAACATTGAGTTTTATTTTGATCTTATTGAAATGATCTTATCTGGGTTTGTTACAGCTCCAGAATTTGGATCGCCTCTTTTAATCTTATCGACAAATTCCATACCTTTAATAACTTTTCCAAAAGCAGAATATTGTCTATCTAAATGTGGGGCTGATTCAAAACAGATAAAAAATTGACTGTTTGCACTATCAGGATCAGCTGAGCGAGCTGCAGACAAAACTCCTCTAACATGTGGAATGTCAGAAAACTCTGATTTTAAATTTGGTAAATCAGATCCACCCGTTCCTGCTAATGATAAATTAAAATCTGGTGAATTAGAATTACCAAATTTTACATCTCCAGTTTGAGCCATAAAACCATCTATAACCCTATGAAAAACAACTCCATCATATTTTTTGCCATTTGATAATTCTTTAAATCTCTTAACATGATTTGGCGCTTTGTCTGGATATAGTTCAATTTCAACCTCTCCATAAGTTAGTTTTAAAATCATTATCTCTTTTGCCATAACCTGATAATTATTTAAACTAAAAAAAAATACAAATAAATAAATAAATTTTTTCATTAATATTTATTTTTTAACATTTTGACAGCGTATTTTGTTACAAATCTATCTATATTTCCCCCAAGATTTGCAATTTCCTTTACAAATTTTGATGAAATAATTTGATTTTCAACATCTGACATTAAAAACATCGTTTCAATTTTAGAATTTAATTTTTTATTCATACCTGCTAATTGAAATTCATACTCAAAATCAGATACTGCCCTTAAACCTCTTATTATAGCCGATGCATTATATTTTTTGCAGAGTTCGATAGTTAAATTATCGAATGAAATAACTTTTATTTTCTTTTTACTCAGTTTTAAGTCTTTGAATAATGAATGATTAATAATATTAATTCTATCTTCAATTGAAAAAAAATAATTTTTATCTGTGTTATTAGTTGTAGCAACGATAAGTCGGTCAAATATTTTTAGCGATTTTTTAATAACATCTATATGACCATAAGTAATAGGATCGAATGTACCAGGATAAACAGCTGTTTTCATTTTACTTAATGTTGTCCTCAATTTTTATTACAGATACCACTTTTTCTGTTCCTGATAATTTTTTAATTCTTACACCCTGAGTGTTTCTACCTGCTATTCTAATTTCTTTTACAGCGCATCTCATTATGCTTCCTTTATCTGTAGACAAGAGGATTTCATCTGTATCGTTTACAACAATAGTTGAAGCAATATTTCCATTTCTAGGAGAGTTTATTATTCCAATAATTCCCTTTCCTCCTCTATTTGTCACTCTATAATCTAAGTAAGATGATCTTTTTCCATAACCGTTTTCAGAAACAGATAATATATATCTGTTTACAGCTTGTTTAATTTTTTTATCTTTATTAATTATTTTATTATCAATTTGAGAGTTATCTAAAATTGAAAGAGATATAATTTTATCTTTATCGTTAAGTTTTAAACCTTTAATACCTTTAGATGAGCGGCCTTTAAAAAGTCTTAATTTTTTTGATTTAAATCTTATACACTTTCCAAATTGAGTACTAAGTAAAATATCTTGATCATCATTACATATTTTAACACCAATGATCTTATCGTCTTGATCTAACTTCATTGCTATTTTTCCGCTATTATTAATATTAGTAAAATCCTCCAAAGTATTTTTTCTAACATTTCCCTTTGATGTTGCAAAAACTACCATTAATTTTTTCCATTCGGACTCATCCTCTGGTAAGGGCATAATTGAGCTTATTGAATGATGGCTTTTTAGAGGTAAAATATTAAATATTGATTTTCCTTTAGACGATGCTGTACCTTCAGGTATCTTATGAGCTTTAATCTTATAAACAAGGCCTTGAGTTGAGAAAAAAAGCACTGGCGTATGTGTATTTGCGGTGAAGATCTGAACAACAAAATCATCCTCTCTTGTTGAAATCCCAGATTTGCCTTTTCCACCCCTCTTTTGAGATTTTAAAGAACTTAGTGGTCCCCTTTTTATATATCCTTGATTTGTAATGTTAATTACTACCGACTCTTTTTGAATAGTTTCTTCTATATTGTAATTAAGCACTGCATCAATAATTTTTGTTTTTCTTGGGGAAGAAAATTTATCTTTTATCTTTGTTAATTCGTCAGTTATTAATTTATAAAGAGCTTTTTTTGAATTAATTATTTTATTAAATTCTATAATAGATTTTGCAAGTAGAGAAATCTCAGTTTCGATTTCATTTATTCCGAAAGCCGTAAGTTTTTGCAGCCTTAATTCTAAAATTGCATCAACCTGATTAATAGATAATTGATAACTTGAAATATTCTTTTTTTTTTCAATAAGAGAAATCATTTTAATACTTTTTTTTATTTTCCATTTTTTGGATAAAAGATTTTTTTTAGCTACATTAGTATCTTTAGAGTTTTTTATAATCTTTATAATTTCATCGATATTTTCAACAGCGGTTGCCAAACCTATTAGCACATGGGCACGATTTTCTGCTTTTTTTAAATCGAATTTTACTCTTTTAATTACAGTTTCCTCTCTAAATTTCAGAAATTCAGAAATAAATTCTTTTAAATTTAAAATCTTTGGTTTTGAGTTTACTATAGCAAGTGTATTAAATCCGAATGAACTCTCTATATTAGTAAGTTTAAACAATTGTCTTCTAACAGTTTCAGGTTCTACACTTTTTCTTAGTTCAATCACTACTCTTATTCCCTCTCTGTTTGACTCATCTCTTAGGTCTCTAATCCCGTCAATTTTTTTATCTCTAACTAGTTGTGCAATCTTCTCAATTAATAATGATTTATTTACTTGATAAGGGATCGATTTAATAACTAAAGTTTCTCTACCACCTTTTTTTTCCTCAAATTCTATTTCCCCTCTGATTTTAAATGATCCTCTGCCTTTGTTATAACCTTGTTTAATAATATCTTTACCAATTATAACTCCTCCAGTTGGAAAATCTGGGCCAGGCACGTATTTCATTAATTGACTTATTGTTATTTCTTTATTGTTAATAAATGCTATCGTTGCATCTACTATTTCTCCTAAGTTGTGGGGTGGAATACTTGTAGCCATACCTACTGCTATACCACCGGCACCATTTACTAAAATATTTGGATATTGTGATGGTAATACCTCAGGTTCTTTTTCAGTCTCATCATAGTTGCTTCGAAAATTTACTGTATTTTTTTCAAGATCCTCAGTTAAAAATTGAGAAATCCTCCCAAGCTTAGTCTCTGTATACCTCATTGCTGCGGGGGGATCGCCATCAATAGAACCAAAATTTCCTTGACCAGCAATAAGTGGTAAACTCATTGAAAAATCTTGAACTAATCTTACTAAAGCGTCGTAAACTGATTGATCTCCGTGGGGGTGATATTTACCAATCACGTCACCAACTATTCTTGCTGATTTTCTAAAAGGCTTCGTCCAATCATAACCTCCTTTATACATTGCGTATATAATTCTTCTATGAACTGGTTTTAATCCGTCTCGAACGTCTGGAAGTGCTCTACTTACAATTACGCTCATCGCATAGGACAAGTAGGATGAGCTCATTTCATCTTGAACAAATATAGGTTTAAAGGATTTGTTATTTTCTGATTTGTTCTGTTCCATGAAAATTAAAAAGGTATCTCGTCATCTAAATCAGAATTATCCTGATTCATATTTTCATTTGGCAAAGAGCTTTTGTTTTCTGAAACTAAATTAGAGTTGTTTGAGCTAGATCTGCTATCAAGCATTGTTAAGCTTGAATTATAGCCCTGCAGCACAATTTCAGTTGAATATTTATCTTGGCCCGTAGACTCGTCTTTCCATTTCCTTGTGCTTAATTGCCCTTCAATATAAACATTAGCGCCTTTTTTAACATATTGTTGAACCACATTAACTAATCCTTCGTTAAAAATTACTACTCTATGCCATTCTGTCTTTTCTTTTTTTTCTCCACTTGATTTATCTTTCCAAGATTGACTAGTTGCTATGCTTAATCTAGCTACACTTTTGCCATTTACCATTTGTTTTATTTCAGGATCTGCGCCTAAACGACCTATTAATTGTACTTTATTTAAACTTCCAGCCATAATATTTTGAATTAATTTTGATTTTATTATTATAAAATGTCTTTTTATTTATATCATATTTGATTACTAAATATAAGGTGATTATTATTTGAAGGAAAAAAAATGTTGAAAAAAATCGTTGTAAAAGGGGCTAAAGAACACAACTTAAAAAATGTTTCTCTTGAAATTCCTAAAGAGAAATTGGTTGTTATAACTGGCCTTTCTGGGTCTGGAAAATCATCTTTAGCATTTGATACGATTTATGCCGAGGGTCAAAGGCGATATGTTGAAAGCTTATCTTCATACGCAAGACAATTCCTGGATAAAATGAAAAAACCAAATGTAGATTTCATAGAGGGCTTAAGTCCAGCAATTTCTATTGAACAAAAGAATACCTCTAAAAATCCTAGGTCAACAGTTGCAACAGTCACTGAAATTTATGACTATATGAGAGTTTTGTTTGCAAGAGTTGGGGTCCCCTATTCACCGTTCACCGGCAAACCGATTAGATCTCAGCCGATTAGCGAAATGGTGGATAAAATAAAAAAACTTCCAAAAAATAATACTATTTATATTCTTGCTCCAATAGTTAGAGGTAGAAAAGGAGAATATAAAAAAGAAATTTTAAACTATAAAAAAAGAGGATTCTCAAAAATTAAAGTTGACGGTAAATACCTAAATATCGATGAATTTCCAGACCTAAACAAAAAAGTAAAACACGATATATCAATCATTGTTGACAGAATTATACTTAATTCAAATTTGGGCAACAGGCTTGCAGATAGTGTTGAAACTGCAGTAAATCTTTCAGATGGTTTGTTAATTGTAGAATATGAAAATGAAACTCTGCCAAAGAAGTTTAGGAAAAGGGAGTCTGTAACATTTTCATCCAAATTTTCTTGTCCTGAAAGTGGTTTCACAATTGAAGAAATCGAACCAAGACTGTTTTCATTTAATTCTCCCTATGGAGCGTGTGAAGAATGTGAGGGCATAGGACATAATTTAAACGTTGACCCCAATCTTGTAGTAACAGACCCAAAGAAAAGTCTACAAGACGGTGTTATAGAGCCTTGGTCAAAATCAACCTCATTATATTATGCTCAAACATTAGCTTCTGTTGCAAAACATTATAAAATTTCAATGTCTGAACAATGGAAAAAAATTCCAAAGAAAATTCAAGATATCATTCTTTATGGTTCTGATGAAGAAGAAATAAGATTTTCTTATGACGATGGATACGAGACCTACTCCACAAAAAAAACTTTTGAAGGTGTTATAAACAATCTTGAAAGAAGATATTTGGAAACCGATAGCGAATGGAAAAGAGAGGAAATATCTCAATATCAAAGTGAGACAGATTGTGAAAAATGTAAAGGCATGAGATTAAAAGATGAAGCTTTATGTGTAAAAGTAAATAATCTGAATATAAGCGAAGTAACTGAGAAATCAATTGATATCGCACAAAAATGGTTTTCAAATTTAGAAAACGTTTTAAATGAAAAAGAAAAGAAAATTGCTCAACATATTCTTAAAGAAATAAATGAAAGACTAAATTTTTTATTAAATGTTGGTTTAAATTATCTAACTTTGTCAAGAGAGTCTGGTACTCTATCTGGTGGAGAAGCACAAAGAATAAGGTTAGCATCACAAATAGGTTCTGGTCTTACTGGAGTTTTATATGTTTTAGATGAACCGTCTATTGGTTTACACCAAAGAGATAATAAAAAACTTATTACAGCATTAAAAAAATTAAGAGACTTAGGAAATACAGTCATAGTTGTTGAACATGATATTGAAACAATGGAAAGTTCAGATCACATAATTGATATTGGACCAGAAGCTGGTCTTAAAGGCGGTCAAATTGTTGCAGAAGGAGAAGTAAAAGAAATTATTAAAAATGACAATAGCATCACTGGAAATTATTTATCTGGTAAAAAGTTTATTTCAGTTCCAAAAAAAAGAAGATCCGCAAAAAATGGAAGGTTTATAGAAATAAGCGGTGCAAGTGGAAATAATCTAAAAAAAGTAAATTTAAAAATACCTGTAGGCACATTTACTTGTGTTACAGGTGTATCTGGAAGTGGAAAATCGACTTTAATACTACATACTTTGTATAATGCATTTAATCTAATGTTAAATAAAAATAAAAGTCGTAAAGTTCCAAAAGCTTTCACCGGATTTAAAGGAACTGATTTAATAGATAAAATTATTGATATTGACCAATCACCAATAGGCAGAACACCAAGATCAAACCCAGCAACTTATACTGGAGCCTTTGGTCCAATTAGAGAATGGTTTGCCGGACTTCCAGAATCAAAGGCGAGAGGTTACAAGGTAGGAAGATATTCTTTTAATGTAAAAGGTGGAAGATGTGAGACCTGTGAGGGTGATGGTGTTTTAACTTATGAAATGCATTTTTTACCCGATGTGTTTATACCTTGCGATACTTGTAAAGGCGCAAGATATAACAGAGAAACTCTCGAAATAAGGTTTAAAAATAAGAATATTGCAGATGTTTTAGATATGACAGTTGATGAAGGCTGTGATTTTTTTGAAAATATTCAAAGTATAAGATCTAAACTAATTACACTAAAACATGTTGGACTTGGTTATATGAAAATTGGTCAACAAGCGACTACATTATCTGGTGGAGAGGCTCAGAGAATTAAACTAGCTAAAGAACTATCTAAAAGACCTACAGGAAGAACTTTATATATTTTAGATGAGCCAACAACTGGTTTGCACTCTCATGATATAAAAAAATTACTAGAAATTTTGCAAGCGTTTGCGAATACTGGAAATACTGTTGTTGTTATAGAACATAATTTAGATGTAATAAAAACTGCCGATCATATAATTGATATGGGTCCAGAAGGAGGTATTAATGGAGGAAGAATTATAGCTGAGGGCACGCCAGAAAAAATTTCAACCGTAAAAGAGAGTTTTACTGGTAAATTTATTCGTGAAATTATAGGAAATACTTCTATGAAAAAGACTGCTTAAAATTCATATATATGTTATAAAAGAATCATGACTAGCATTTTACAATCGTTATCAAAAACAGTTCACTTATCTTTAGGTATAGCAATTTTGCTACTTTTAGGATTGCATTTCTTCGGTGATGGTTTCGCTTTTGATAGATATTTTTTCAGCTGGTTATTTCGATATTTGCATGTACTTACAGGCATAATGTGGATAGGATTATTATGGTATTTTAATTTTGTTCAAATACCATCTATGCCAAACATTCCAGATGAGCAAAAACCAGCGATCGGTAAAGTAATCGCACCTAAAGCTCTATTTTGGTTTAGATGGGCTGCTTTAGGTACAATTATAACAGGATTAATAGTTTCATATCTACAAGGATATGTTCATCAAGCTATGTTGCTAGGAATAGGTAGTGGCGATCCAAAAACTACTGCAATCGGCATAGGAATGTGGCTAGGAATTATAATGGCATATAACGTTTGGTTCGTAATTTGGCCAAATCAAAAAAAAGCTTTAGGAATAGTAGATAGTTCGCCAGAGGAAAAAACTAAATCAGCAAAAACTGCAATGTTATTCTCGAGAGCCAATACTTTACTATCATTTCCGATGCTTCTTTCAATGGTTGCTGCACAAAACCTTTACTAATTAAGGTAAAATTTTTTCTTCCTCTTTTTCTAAAGTTTTATAACTTACTTTTAAAAATTTCAAAATTGGTGAAGCTACAAACATCGATGAATAGGTTCCAATTATCACACCCAGAATCATAGCAAAGGAAAAACCCCTTAAAATTTCACCTCCTAATATATAAATTGAAATTAGTGCTAGTAATGTAGTAACAGAAGTAATAATTGTTCTTGAGAGTGTCTCATTTATTGATAGGTTAGAAACATCACTGATACTTATTTTTGTATATTTCAATAAATTTTCTCTTATTCGGTCATATATTACTACAGTATCATTCATCGAGTAACCAACTATTGTTAGTACTGCTGCTATAATAGATAAATTAATTTCTAAAGATAAAACAGAAAAAATACCTAATGTTATAATTACATCATGAAATAAAGCTATTATTGAACCAATACTAAACTGCCACTCGAATCTTATCCAAATATAAAAAAGCATGGCAGCTAGAGCCAAGGATATTGCGATGATTGATGACTCTAAAAGTTCAGAACTTACCTTTGGACCTACATTTTCTACTCTTCTAAAATCAACATCAGCATTTAAATTGTCGGCTAAAGTTTTTTTTATCTCGGGTATTAAATTGCTGTTATTGGAGTTTTTTTGTTCAACTTTAATTAAGTAGTCACCTTCTTTGCCAAATTTTTTTACATTTATATCACCTAAATTCATAGATTTTAGAGAGTCTCTAATTGCAGAGGCATTGATTGAGGTATCGGTTCTTAGCTCAATTAATGTTCCTCCTTTAAAATCTATTCCATAATTTAATCCTTTAAATGAAATAAAAATCACACTTAAAATAAAAATAATAAGTGAAAAAATATTTGCTTTTTTAAATTTTGTAACAAAGTTTATATTTCTAATCATTATATTCTTACTGATGTATTATTTTTTCTTAAAACTATAATTGACGTTAAGTGTCTTGCCAAAAAGTAGGCTGTAAAAAGGGTGGTTAAAATTCCTATCCCGAGGGTGATTGCAAAACCTTTGACTGGTCCTGAACCAAATGCGAATAATATTATTGCAGCTATCAAAGTAGTTATATTTGCATCTAAAACTGTAATTTTTGCTTTTGAATAACCAGAGTCAAAAGCATGTATTATAGATTTTTCGGTTTTTAATTCTTCTTTAATTCTCTCAAATATCAGTACGTTTGCGTCAACCGCCATTCCAACAGTTAAAATAATTCCCGCAATTCCAGGAAGTGTCAATGTTGCTTCTAAAATAGTTAAAACCCCAACTAACATTAATAAGTTTGCTATTAAAGCAATATTAGCTACTAAACCGAATAATCTATATTTATAAAGCATAAAGAATATTACTAAAATAAATCCCACAATTAACGAGGTTATTCCCGATTTAATGGAGTCTTCTCCAAGATCAGGTCCAACAGTTCTTTCTTCAACTACATCGAGAGGAGTTGGTAAGGCCCCTGACCTAAGAAGTAAAGCAAGATCGGTAGCTTCTTGAAAAGTAAAATTTCCCGATATTACTCCTTTTCCAGAGGTAATTGGCTCGTTAATATTAGGAGCACTTATTATTTTGCCATCAAGTACAATGGCCAATCTTTTTCCAACATTATCTGTAGTCGTTCTGCCAAATTTTTGAGAACCAATTCGATCTAAGGTAAAAGATACTACTGGTTCATTTTGTTGATTTTGTATACTTGGTTGTGCATCAATTAGATTTTCACCGCTCATCACAATTCTTTTACTTATTTTCAATGATTCACCTATTTCAGAAATTAATTCATCAACTCCAAACTCAGAGTTTTCGCTTACCATTCTGAAATTAAGTTTAGCAGTTTTTCCTAAAAGTTTTTTAATTCTCTCAGGGTCTTTAAGTCCTGGTAATTCAACTAAAATTCTCTTTTCTCCCCTTTGCAATATTGTTGGCTCTTTAGTGCCTACGTCATCTATTCTGCGTCTGACAATTTCAATAGATTGCTTTAAAGCTGAATTATTAATAGTTAAGAGACCAAACTTTGAAAATAATACTTGAACATAATTATTATCTAATTCTTTATAATCTAATTCGAATGCTCTATAATTATCGATATATGGATTTATAATATTTTCTTTCCTAGAAAAAAAAAATAATTCAAATTTTTCTAAATCATTTATCTTAAAAGTAAGATCTTTTTTATTAATCTTAAAATCTGTATAATTTATATTATTTTCACGTAAGAGTTTTTTAATTGGGATTACTTTAGACTGTATTTTTTCTTCAATTAATGAATCAGAATTAATTTCTAATAAAAGATATGAACCACCTTGTAAATCTAAACCTAAATTTACTTTTTTGTCTATGATCAAATTATCTTTATTTTGAATATTAAAAACGGAAAAAAAAGAAACTAAAAAAAAAATTATATAAATTAAGAATATATTTATTTTAGAAAAATTTAACACAAAAAAGAATTATTTTTTTATTTCTTCTTTTTTCAACAAGCTCGTAATGGTAGATCTTATAATTTGTACTTTTGTCCCCTCTCCAATTACAACTTCAATTCTGTCATCCTCCATCACTCGATCTACAACACCTATGATGCCTCCAGAAGTAATAACTTCGTCGCCCCTTTTTAAAGCTTCAACCATGGCTTTGTGATCTTTTACACGTTTTTGTTGTGGTCTTATTAAAAAGAAATAAAAAATCACAAAAATTAGTATTAAGGGTATAAATTGCGCTATTCCTTGTCCGCTCATGAAAAGACAATTATAATAAAAGGGTTAAATTAACAAGTTAAATTTCATTAAATTTTATCTAAATTATTCATATATTTTTTTAAAACATTTGGAATTGTAATTGATCCGTCTTTATTTTGATTGTTTTCCAATACAGCAATCAAAAGTCTCCCAACTGCTAAACCTGATCCATTAAGAGTACCTATAAATTCATTTCCATTTTGTGACTTATATTTAGCTCCCATCCTTCTAGCTTGGAATGTTCCACATGATGAGCAACTTGATATTTCTCTATATTTATTTTCAGAAGGTATCCATGCTTCAATATCGTAAGTTTTTTCAGCACTAAATCCCATATCCCCAGTTGATAATAATAATACTTGGTAAGGTATTTCTAATTTTTCTAGAATTGTTTTAGCACAATTTAACATTCTATCTAGCTCAGTGATACAATTTTTTGGCTCTACAATGCTAACTAATTCAACTTTGTAAAATTGATGTTGTCTTATCATGCCTTTAGTGTCTTTACCGTAACTACCAGCTTCTTTTCGAAAGCATGGCGTTGAAGCTACAAATCTTTTAGGCAATCCATCTATATTTATTAAAGAATTTCTAACTATATTTGTTAATACTACTTCTGCTGTTGGAATTAAAAATTTTCTCTGATCAGAGTTTTCAAATTTTATCTCAAATTGATCTTCTTCAAATTTTGGAAGCTGTCCAGTTCCAAACATGACATCTTCATTTACAATTAATGGTGGCGAAATTTCAACATAATTAAATTCATTTGTATGAATATCTAGCATAAAGTTTATTAGAGCTCTTTCTAATTTAGCGATATTATTTTTTAAAATTACAAACCTTGATCCAGATAGTTTAGTTGCTGTATCAAAATCAATATCGTTAGATTTTGAACCAATTTCAATGTGTGATCTAGGCTTAAAATTAAATTCTTTAATTTTTCCAAATTTATAAATAAGTTTATTTGACTTTTCATTTTTACCAATTGGAACATCAGTATGAGCGATATTTGGTAAAATATGCATCAATTTGTTAAATTCGCTCTGTGCAATTAGTTGCTCATGGGATAATTTTGATATTTCCTCAGAAATTTTTTTTGATTTTTCAAAATTCGATCTATCTTTTGATTTTGATAAAACTCCTTTTTTTTGCTCTAATTTTTCTTTTTCGCTAATTAATTTTCTATTTTTATCGTCAAGACTTTTGAATAGATCAGTATTAAAATCAAAATTTCTATCGAGCAACTTCTTTTTAAAGGTACTTAAGTTTTTTCTTAAATCTTTAATATTGTGCATCTTTTATTTTTTTTTCTTTTTTTTCGGTGAATCTCACAGTAAATATAGATAATTCATAGAGTAATAACAAAGGTATTGCTAGTCCTACCTGGGTAATTGGATCAGGTGGAGTTAAAATTGCCGCTAAAGCAAATATTATTACTATTACATATCTTCGTCTTGTTCTCAAATACTCAGAATTTACTATTCCCACTCTTGCAAGTAAATTTAACAATATCGGTAATTGAAAACTTACTCCAAATGCAAAAATTAATCTCATTATCAATGAGAGATATTCATTTACTTTTGCTTCAAGTTGTATTGGTAAGCTTGAATTAGAGCCTATAGTCTCAAACGATAAAAAAAATTTTATCGCAAGAGGCATTACCAAATAATAAACTAAAAAGCCACCAAGTAAAAAAAGAATAGGTGTCGATACTAGATAAGGTAATATCGCTTTCTTTTCATTTTTATATAGTCCAGGTGCAATAAACTTATATACTTGGATTAACAAAATTGGACTGCCTAAAAAAATTGCAGTAAAAAATGCAACTTTTATATAAGTTATAAATGTTTCATGTAGCGCTGTAAAAATTAAACGTCTAGAAACATTATCGTCTTTTACAGCTTCAGCATAAGGTGATACCAAAAAATTGTAAATATGCTCTGCAAAAATGTATGCAATAATGAATGTAATAAAAATGAATATTAAAGAGTTTAATAGTCTAGAGCGCAACTCAATAAAATGACTCGTAAATGAATTGCTATCAGCCATTATTATTATCTTTTTTTATTTTATCATTTTTAGTGACAAATTCTTCTTCTAAATCAACTTCTTTAGTGACCGAAGACATCTCTCTTTGAAAGTTGCTAATAGTGTTTTTAAATTTTCCTACATATATGCCAATTTTTTTTAAGGCTATAGGAAATTCTTTAGGACCCAAAACTAAAATCGCAATGATTACTACCGATAAAATCTCTAACCAACCAATTTGAGGCATTTGTATTATTTATTTTCGGAGTCAGAATTATCTGACTTAGAATTGTCATCTTGATTGGTTGTAGATGTGTCATCAGACATACCTTTTTTGAAACTTTTAATACCTTTTGCCACATCGCCCATTAAACTAGATATTTTACCTCGCCCAAAAAGCAAGACGACAAGAACAACTACAATTGCTATTTGCCAGAAACTAATTCCCATGATGGTTAATTATATACAATAAAAAGGACTAAATAAATATGTTTATTTTTCTTCTTCAGGTGTTTTTTTAATTGCCTCGTCTATATCTTCGTAAATATTCTGCTTTTCAGATATAGACTGCTCTTTATAGAATTTTCCAGTTCCAAAAATAGATTTATCTATAGATGATGTATCAATAAGTCCCGCTGACCCCAATTCATCAATTGTAGGTAAATCTGATAACTTTTGGATGTTAAAGTGATTTAAAAAATTTTCTGTAGTAGCATACTGTATTGGTTTTCCAGGAACATCTTTTCGACCAGCGGGCCTAACCCAATCAAGTTCGAGTAAAATTTCTAGAGTATTTGATGCAAATGAGACACCTCTAATTTCCTCAATTTCAGATCTTGTTACTGGTTGATGATAAACAATAATTGCTAAAGTTTCTATTGTAGCTCTTGATAATTTTTTTTGCGTAGATTTTTGTAATGCCATTAATTTTGATAAATCTTCAGCTGTTCTAAAGGACCACCTGTTTTTAATACATACTAAATTTATACCTCTTTTCTTATAAGTTTCCTGAAGGTTTTCTAGTATTTTTTTTAAATTAATTGATGTTTGCATTCTTTTTTCGATTGTTTCTACATCTAAAGGTTCTGAAGCTGCGAATAAAATAGCTTCAACTTGTCTTTCAATTTTAGTTGGCGATGAAGGAAAGTCTATTATATTATTCTTTTTTTTATTATTCATTTTGTGTTTTTTTTACCATTAGTTTATCAAATATTTTTTTTTGAGAAATAGAAAGCAAACCTTCTTTTGTTAACTCTAAACTTGCTGCAAATAAACCAGCTATACCAGTTCTTTTCATTTTATTTTTTGAATAAAATTTTGGAATTAATTCAATAAGATTTTTCCAATCTTTGATTTCATTAAGATTATTTCTTAAATGTTTGATGCCTTCCTCAGTAGTGAAAACTGGTAATTTTGGAATACTTATATTTTGAAAAGTTTTTTGCATTTGGATATTAGAATAAGTCTTTAATAACTCATAGAGGGAAACGTCATAAACAGGTGTGTTAATAGATCTTATGCCGCCTTTCATTCCTCTAGAAAAAATATGTACCCCTAATCTTTTTTTTTGGAGCATTTGATCTGATAAAATTCTGATCAATTCTAATTTTTTTAATTGTAATTTTAATTTCTCAGCTACTTCAAAAGCTTTGAAGTCGTCCTCATCGTCGTCAGGTAGTAAAAGTTTTGATTTTAAATATGCAAGCCAAGTAGCCATCAACAAATATTCTGATGCAGTTTCAAGATTTAAATCTTTATGCTTTTTTATAAACTCTAAAAATTGATCTGCTAATAAAGTGATTGAAATTTCAGCTAAATTAACTTTTTGTGATTTTGCCAAATCGAGTAAAAGTTCTAATGGTCCAGTATAATTTGGAATATCAATAGAGATCCGGGTAGTGTTATTTGATTCCATTATTAATTTTACATTAAAAATTTATAAAATTCTGAAGTTTTTTTTGAAGTAAATTTATCAATATATGGTAAAGATTTAATCAATTTGAAGTTGTCACTTGTTTTTCCTGCACAATATAAAACCAAATTGCAACCAGCTTCTATTGATTTGGTTGCATTTGTAATTAAGTCATATTTCAAAGCTTTCATAGAAATATCATCCGAAATTAGTATGCCCTTAAAACCTATTTTTTTTCTTATAATTTCTTTGATAACTTTTTTTGAATGCGTTACTGAATTTCTATTATCAATTTTAGTATAAAGAATATGTGCAGTCATAGCTAATTTTGCTTCAGATAATTTAAAGGGGTAAAAATCTATTTGGTTGAGCTTTTTTAAATTTAATTTTACTTTCGGTAATTTTTTATGGCTATCTACTTTAGCGGCCCCATGTCCTGGTATATGTTTAATAATGCCAGCTATTTTTTTTTTTCGTAGATACTTTAAGGTTAATTTTCCTAATTGCTTAACTATTTTCATATCATTTGAAAAACTTCTATTCCCAATTACTTTGTTGGTATTTTTTCTTACTACATCAAGCACAGGTATTGTATTAATATTAATGCCCAGCTCGTTTAAAATTTTACTTAATGAGAAAATATATTCTTGGTAGGTTTTGGAGCAAAAATCTTTATTTTTTTTTAATAGATTTCCAAAAAAACTTGCTGATACACTGTGATTTATAATATTTTTCAATCTAGAAACTTTTTCTCCCTCTTCGTCAATTATTATTGGAAATTTAGTATCATTAGTTAAATTTCTTATATTCCTGGTTAAGTTCTTTATTTGCTTTCTAGATTTTAAATTTCGTTTAAAAAGAATAACTCCCCAAGGTTTTTCTTTTGATAAAAGAATTTTTTCCATTTTTGATAATTTAATCCCATTTAAACTTACAATTAATGCTTTCTTTTTCATTGTTTTTTAAGTAAATCCCAGAAGCTTCTTTTCTTATTTTCTTCAATGTCATCTATTAAAGAGTTATTAAATTCTATTACATTATCAGTATCGTTTTTTAATACTGGAAGATCAATAATTTTTTCTTTCAAAATCTGGTCAATATTATTACGATTATAATTTTTAGCATCGACATTTTTATTAGAGGAATAATAATTGTAAATGCTAAGTATAAAAATAATAATTAATAAAAACATAACAATATTGAAAATTTTAATCATTACATTTTTTCTGGAAGTGAAACTCCTAAAATATTCATTCCATTTTTAATAACTATTGCAATCAAATAAAGAAAAATAAAGGACTCAGATCTTTTTAAAACACCCTTTTCAATAAACCTAAATTTACTATCTTCATTTCCCTTACTCCAGTAAGAATGAAATAGTATAGAAAGCTCGTATAAATAAAAAGGAATTTTATGTGGCTCAAATTTATAAGCCGCTGACTCGATCACTTTCGGCCACTCAAATACTTTTCTATAAATTTTTTCTTCATACTCATTAAAATTAAACGATTTAGCATCAACATATATTTCATCTTTTAAGTTTTTTTTAAGAGTTCTAGCAATTGAATTAATTCTAGCGTATGCATATTGAACATAATAAACTGGATTATCTTTTGTTTTTTCTTTTACCTTTTCAAAATCAAAATCTAGCTCCATATCATTGCTTCTGTTTAACATCATAAATCTTATTGCATCTTTATTAACTTCATTTAATAAGTCTTGGGCAGAAATAAAATCACCTGCTCTTTTAGACATTTTGAAAGGCTTTCCGTTTTTATAAAGTTTTACTAACTGACAAACTTTACAATTAAGTTTTACCTTTGCATTTGATAAGGCAGTAACAGCAGCTGAAATTCTTTTTATGTAGCCTGTATGATCCGCACCAAGAATATTAATCAAATTATCAAATTTTCTATTAATCTTATCTGAGTGGTATGCAACATCATTGGCAAAGTAAGTCCATGATCCGTCATTTTTTTGTAATGCCCTATCCATGTCATCGCCAAATTTTGATGATTTAAAAATTAATCTTTTAACCTTTTTCCAGTTTTTAGATTCTTCGCCCTTTGGTGGATCGAGATAACCTTCCACTACAAATTTTTTATTTTGTAATTTTTCAACTGTTTTTTTTACTAAATTTTGATTAACCAAATCTGTTTCGGAGAAAAAATTGTCATGTTTTATACCAAGTTTTTTTAAATCATTTTTTATAAGGTTCATTGACTCCTTTAAAGAAAGTGCTTTTAGTTCTTCAAAACAATTTTCAAATATCTCAACATTTAAGTTTTGATTTTTTAAAATTATATTTTTAGCTATTTCCCTGACATAATTACCAGGATATAAATTTTCTTTAATAATGAATTTTTCTTTAAACTTGATTTCCCTTATTCTTAAGTAAATAGACTCAACAAAATTTTTGATCTGGTTTCCATAATCATTAATGTAATATTCTTTAATAACTTTATTTCCATTGAATAGTAGTAAATTAGATAAAACATCACCAAAGATAGCTCCCCTACAATGACCCACATGCATTGGGCCAGTTGGATTAGCCGAAACAAATTCTACATTATATGTCTTATTAGTTTGTTTTGATCCAAAGTTTTTTCTTTTCTTGATTATTTCATTTATATTTTCAGCGATCCCTTTTTTGGAAAGTTTAATATTAATGAAACCAGGTCCTGCAACATCAATTTTTTCGAAATGTTTAATCTTATCTAAAAAGAGATTTTTAATCTTTGACGCTAGTTTGATAGGTTCAGTTTTATTAGCTTTTGCTAAAACTAAACAAACATTAGTTGATAAATCGTAATTTAAATGCTCAGGTGGAATTTCTAGAATTATATTATGTAAATTATCAGTATTATCTAAATTTAATAAATCTTTGTTTTCTAAAATAATTTTATTTATTTGTGTTAAATAATTTTCAAATATATTCATTTAATTTTATTGTAAAGATTTATTGCATATCTATCAGTCATGCCAGCAATAAAATCACAAATTGATCTTGTGATGTTCGATTTGTCATACTTACTAACATTTATATAGCTTCTTGGATTTCTTTTTATTGATAAGAATAATTTTTTAATAATTTTTTTTCCTGTGTCAGTATTGAAACGTACTTTCTTGTGGTAATACATTTTTCTTCTTAAAAAAATTTTTATTTTTTTATCAAATTTGTTCATTTTTTTTGAAAAGGTCACAAGTGGATATTTAGATTTTAAAACATCATTAATATTATTAATTTTATTTTTCTTAATATTTATTTTGGTAGTTTTAATTATATCTTTTACCATTTCATTAATTATTTCTCGTACTATTTGCCTGATAACTAAATCCATTGAATTTTTTTTAATTTTTTTCTTATGTTTTAAAACAATTTTATTTAAAACTGGTATTTTTTCTAAATCATTAAGATTAAACAGATTTGCTTTTAATCCATCCTCTATATCATGACTATTGTATGCTATATCGTCTGAAATTGAAGCGATCTGTGCCTCAAGCGATGGACTTAAAGAAAATTTAATTTTATTTTTAAAATATGAAAGTCCTATAATTTTTTTTAATTTCTTTAAATTTTTAATTGGGCCATTATGTTTAATCAATCCATCTAGCGTCTCCAAAGTTAAATTTAAACCATTAAATTCATAATACCTATTTTCTAAAAATAGGATTATTCTTAGAGTTTGAATGTTGTGATCAAATCCTCCAAATTTTCTCATACAATGATCAAGTGCATCTTCACCTGCATGTCCAAATGGTGTGTGTCCTAAATCATGAGCTAAACTAAGTGTTTCACATAAATCTTCATTTAAATTAAAAAATTTAGACAAAGTTCTAGCTATTTGAGCTACCTCTAATGAGTGAGTAATTCTTGTTCTAAAATGATCTCCTGAGGTATTAACAAACACTTGTGTTTTATGTTTAAGTCTTCTGAAAGCAGTGGAATGTATTATTCTATCTCTATCTCTTTGAAAATCTGATCTTAATGAAGTTTTTTTTTCTTTAAAAAACCTTCCCTTTGACTTTAATGGCACAGCTAATTTAGATAAAGTTTGGATTGAATTTTTTTGCATGCTTACTATATAGATTATATACTAAATAATTATGGAAAAAAAATTAGAATTTACCAATAGTGCAAGAAACCAAATAGATAAAATCACTAAAAGTGAAGAAAAAAAATATTTTAGAATTTCAGTTCAAGGGGGTGGTTGCTCTGGCTTCAAATATAATTTTAGCTTTGATGATAAAATTGAGAAAGATGATATCTTATTTAACAAAGCAGTGATAGATAAGCAGTCACTTGATATTATAGCTGGCTCAACTGTGGATTTTAAAAAAGAAATGATTGGCGAGTCTTTTTCGATAAATAATCCTAAAGCTTCGGCTTCATGTGGTTGCGGTCTTTCATTTTCAGTTTGATGAAAATAATTTCTTGGAACGTGAATTCTGTTAGGGCAAGAATTACCAATATTGTTGATTATATCAAACAATCAAATCCTGATATCTTATTACTCCAAGAAATTAAAACCCAAGATATGAGTTTTCCTTATGAGGATTTTAAAAATATTGGATATAATTCATATGTTTTTGGTCAAAAAAGTTACAACGGTGTTGCTATTATTTCTAAACAAGAATTAGAGAAAATTAACAATAGCTTTATTAAAGATGATTTGAAACAATCTAGAATTATTACTGCTGAATTAAAATTAAAAAAGAAAAAGATAGAACTTATAAATATTTATGTTCCAAATGGAAACCCTGTAGATACAGAAAAATATGAATATAAAAAAGAGTGGTTAAAAAAATTTATATCAAATGTTAAAAAGAAAATTCAAAAAAATTCAAATATTCTTATCGCAGGGGATTTCAATATAATTCCTGAAGAAATAGATGTTTACGATTTTAAAAGATATGAAAATGATGCTTTAGGTAGATTAGAAATAAGAAAAAAATTTAGAGAATTGATTAATTTAGGTTTTAAAGATGTTTATAGATTTATTAATAAAACAAACCAAGAGTATACCTTTTGGGACTATTTTGCAGGTTCTTGGCAAAAAAATTATGGTATGAGAATAGATCATTTTTTACTTTCAACCAGTTTAATCGAAAATATCAAATCAATTAATATAAACAAAAAACCAAGATCCAAAGAAAAACCATCTGATCACACGCCAATCGAACTTGAAATTATTTAACTCTACCATAAATATCTTGATATCTGACTATATCAGTTTCTTTTAAGACTGACCCTAATTGAGCTTCAATTATTTTTACCGGTTTTTTATATGGATTTTCTATTCTGTGAATAGATTTGACTGGTATAAAAATAGTTTCATTAGTTTTTAAAAAAAATTTTTTTCTATTCAAAGTTATTTTTGGATTCCCTTGGGTAACAACCCAATGTTCAGAGCGATGGAAGTGCTTTTGAAGACTTAAAACTCCTTTAGGTTTGACATAAAGCTCTTTAATTAAAAAATTTTTACCTTTGTACAAATTTGTATACCTGCCCCAAGGTCTGTAAAAAATATTTTTCTTTTTTTGATATTTAATCTTTAATTTATCATAGATTTTGCAAATTTCTTTCCAGTTACCCAGATCGGACCAAGGTATATTTAAATTTATAGCATTTATATCTTTTGATTTTTCCAATATCGCGTAATCAAAAGAAATTGACTTGCATTTTAAAAAGTCATTTTTATTAAGATAATAAACATTATTTTTAAATTTTGATTTATTTACAGAGTTTAAACAACAATTAAAGTTTCTATTTTGATACTTCTTGAAGTTATTAATTATTGATTTTTTTGTAAGGAAAAACATTCCTGAATTCCAATAAGCATTTTTTTTAATGATTTTTTTTGCTTTTTTTAAATTTGGTTTTTCAATAAATTTTGAAACCTTGTATTTATTGTTAGCTCGTTTCGATAAAAAATAACCATACTCAGATGAAGGATAAGAAGGTTTAATTCCAAATATAAAGATATTGTTATCTGTAAGGTATTTTTGGTATTTTTTAATAGATTTATTAAATAGGTTTGTTTTTTCAATTAAATGATCAGATGTTAGAAAAACTAAGGGTTGATTCTCAGGTATTTCTTTAATTAAGGATGAGCTAAGTATAGCAGGGGCAGTATTTCTTTTTGCTGGCTCAAGAATAATTTTATATTTCTTAAAACTTTTTAATCTTAAATGTTTTTTAATTTCACTTAAATATTTTTTGTTAGTACTTATTATCGGGTAATCAAATATAGAATATTTTATCCTTTCTAGAGTTTTTCCAAATAGCGTCCAATTTCCAAAATCAATAAACTGCTTTGGTTGATGATGTTTTTTGTCAGACCAGAGCCTTGTACCAGAACCGCCACACAAAATTACTGGACGTATTTTCATTAAATTTTCGAATATTCTTTAACTTCTTTTTTCTTGCCTGGATGTGTTGGAGCGCCTAGATAAGCAGGTCCTACCGTTTGAGCATACTTCCAAATTGTTCCCGATCCAAAACTTGATTTTTTTTCTTTCCATTTTTTTCTTCTAGCTTTTAATTGAGTGCTAGTTAGCCTTACATTAATTATTCCTTTTTTTGCGTCTATATCTATTACATCTCCATTTTTAAGAAGGGCAATTGGCCCGCCCATTGCAGCTTCCGGACCAACATGACCAACACAGAAACCTCTAGTGGCTCCTGAAAACCTTCCATCTGTTATAAGTGCAACTTTTTCACCTTTTCCTTGACCGTAAATAGCTCCAGTTGTTGAGAGCATTTCCCTCATTCCCGGTCCACCTTTTGGGCCTTCGTATCTGATTATTATTACATCACCGTCCTTATATTTTTTTGTCTGTACTGCTTTCATTGCATCTTCTTCATTATCAAAACATCTAGCTTTTCCAGTAAATTGTAATTTTTTTAATCCTGCAATTTTTACGATTGCTCCGTCTGGAGCTAAATTACCTTTTAATCCAACAACTCCACCATCTGGGGAAAGAGGGTTATTATATTCTCTTAAAACTTTTTGATTAGTATTAAACTTAATATAAGCTAAGTTTTCTCTCATAGTTTTACCTGTAACGGTCATACACTCACCATGAATATATCCTCCATCATATAAAGTTTTTAATAACATAGGAACACCGCCAGCTTCCCACATGTCTTTTGCAACGTATTTTCCTCCAGGTTTTAAATCAGCAAGATAAGGAGTTTTTTTAAATATTTTTGCAACGTCCATTAAATCAAATTTTACTCCTATCTCGTTAGCTAGTGCAGGTAAATGAAGAGCCGCATTAGTGGAGCCTCCAGTTGCAGCCACAATTGTTGCTGCATTTTCTAATGATTTTTTAGTAACTATTTCTCTTGGTTTAATTTTTTTTTCTAATAAATTCATAACTGCTTGTCCACTTTGATAAGCATATTTATCTCTTTCCTCATAAGGGGCTGGTGTTCCAGCTGAATAAGGTAAAGCCAATCCTATAGCCTCCGATACGCATGCCATTGTGTTAGCTGTAAATTGACCTCCACAAGCCCCGGCACTAGGACAAGCCACTAATTCTAATTCTCTTAATTCTTCAGAAGACATTTTGCCTGAGGAATGTTTACCAACTGCTTCAAACACATCTACAACTGTAACGTCTTTTCCTTTAAATTTTCCTGGCAAAATTGATCCGCCATAAATAAATACACTAGGAACATTTAATCTCAACATAGACATCATCAAACCTGGCAGCGATTTATCACAACCGGCTATACCAACTAAAGCATCGTAACAATGTCCCCTCACAGTAAGTTCAGCTGAATCCGCTATTACCTCTCGTGAAATTAATGATGATTTCATCCCTTCATGACCCATGGCAATCCCATCTGTTACGGTTATTGTACAAAATTCTCGTGGCGTTCCTCCAGATTGTTTCACACCTTTTTTAACTGACTGTGCCTGTCTCATTAAAGCTGTATTGCAAGGTGCAGCTTCATTCCAAGTAGACACCACTCCTACAAACGGCTTCGCAACATCCTGTTCAGTTTCTCCCATTGCATAATAAAAGGATCTATGAGGGGCTCTATCTGGGCCTAAAGAAGTATGACGACTAGGTAATTTTTTTTTATCAATTTTAGACATTTAATTAATACTAGACACAATACTTCTTAATTTTCCATCTTCAATAGTTAATTCTTTAACTAAATTTTTATCGTTTTGTACTATTTCTTTAGGTGCATTTGTCACATAAGCCTTATTTTTGAGCTTATTATTTAAACTGGTTATTTGTTTATTAATTGTCTCAATTTTTTGTAAAATTCTCTCTTTTTGAGATCCTAAATTTACATCCTCATTAAAATTTAATGAAAGTTTTTCCTTAAGAACTAAGATATCTATTGAATTTTTATCTCTTATCTTTGTTGTACGGACATTATTTACTCTACCAACCTGTTTTATCAAATTTATATTTTTATTTACCAATTTTTTTAATTTCCCTGATTTATCATCAAAAAAAATGTCACAATATAATTTTGGCGTAATTTTTAACTCTGCTTTAGTAGATCTTATGTTAGAAATTATTTCAATTAAATCATTTATATTAGTTTGATTTTTGTTAAATTTATTAATTATCTTAAAATCTGGCCAACTGGAACTGATTAAATAATCATTGAAAATTTTTTTATAAGCATTTAAAGACCACAAGTTCTCAGTAAAAAAAGGGATAAAAGGATGAAGTATTTTAAGAATATTTGCCATCATAAATGATGAGAAAGCTTTAGCTTCTTTAATTTCATTTGTATTTTTTGAATTAAAAATAGGTTTTAAGAACTCTAAATACCAATCGCAATAAGAATGCCAAACAAATTGATATGCATACCTAGCTGCCTCATCGAACCTAAATATTTCAATGTTTTTTGTGATTAAATTTTGTGTTTTTATAAATTCGTTGTAAATCCAATGGTTTATTGGAAGTTTAATTGAGTTTAAATTTATCTTTTTGCCTAAATTACAATTATTCAGTTTTAAAAAATTATTCGCACTCCAAATTTTTGTTATGAAATTTCTATTTCCTGTAACTCTATCTTTTGATAATTTTACATCTCTTCCCGGTGAGGCCATTGATATAAGCGTAAATCTTAAGCTATCTGCTCCATATTCATTTATTAAATCTAATGGATCGATCACATTACCTTTTGACTTTGACATTTTCTGCCCCCTTTCATCCCTTACCAAGGCATGAACATATACTTTATGAAAAGGCGTATTTTTTTTAAAATAATTTCCCATCATTAACATTCTTGCTACCCAAAAGAAAATTATATCAAAACCAGTTACAAGAACTGACGTTGGATAAAACTTATCAAGTTCTTTTGTTTTATTTGGCCATCCAAGCGTTGCAAAAGGCCATAAAGCTGATGAAAACCAAGTATCTAAAACATCTGTTTCCTGTCTTAATTTAAATTTTTTATCTTTATGTTTTTTCTTAGCTAATGCTTCTGCACCCTTTTCATTTTCAGCTACAAAAATATTTCCATTTTCATCATACCAAGCAGGTATTCTATGACCCCACCAAATCTGCCGAGATATACACCAAGGCTCAATATCATTCATCCACTGAAAAAATGTTTTTGACCAATTGCTTGGAAAAAAAGTAGTTTTGCCCTCTTTAACTATTTTAATTGGTTTTTTGGATAATTTTTTTGCATCAACAAACCATTGCTCTGTAAGGAGAGGTTCGATTATAGTGTTAGATCTATCTCCATATGGAACTTTATTTTTAATATTTTCGATTTTTACAAGAGAACCTTTATCCTTTAACTTTTTAATTATAAGTTTTCTTGCTTCAAATCTGTCTAAACCATGAAACTCTTTGATCCCATTTTTGTTTATTTTACCATTCTCTTCAAAAATATTTATTATTTCTAATTTATTTCTCTTACCTACCTCATAGTCATTGAAATCATGTGCTGGTGTAATTTTTACTGCTCCTGAACCTTGTTCCGGATCAGCGTAATTGTCAGAAATAATTTTGACAGTCCTATTAACAATTGGAATAAGAACATTTTTTCCAACTAAATTAACATATCTTTCATCCTTTGGATTTACAGCAACCGCGGTATCTCCCATCATTGTTTCTGGTCTGGTGGTGGCAATAGTGATCTTTTGATCTGAGTTCTCTATCGTATAATCAATGTAATATAATTGAGATTGGACATCCTTTTGGTTAACTTCCAAGTCGGAAATAGCAGTTTGAAGTTTAGTATCCCAGTTGACTAATTTTTTATCTTTGTAAATTAGCTTGTTTTTATGAAGATCAACAAAAACTTTAATTACAGCTTTAGAAAGATCCTTATCCATGGTGAACCTCGTTCTTGACCAATCACACGAACAACCTAATTTCTTAAGTTGATCTAGAATTATTCCACCAGATTCCTCTTTCCAATCCCATATTTTTTTAACGAATTTTTCTCTTCCTAAATCATCTTTTTTAATTCCTTCTTTTAAAAGGTTATTTTCAACAACTGCTTGAGTTGCAATTCCAGCATGATCTGTTCCTGGTTGCCACAGGGTTTCGAGGCCTTTCATTCTATTAAATCTAACTAAAACATCTTGTAGACTATTGTTTAGTGCATGTCCCATATGTAATCTGCCAGTTACATTAGGTGGAGGAATTACTATAGAAAATTTTTTATTTGATTTTTTTTTTTTTGGTTTGAATAAGCCTTTTTTAATCCAAAAATCTGAGATTTTTTTTTCTTCTTTACTATGATTATATTTTTTAAATTCCATTTTTTTGATAACTATAGATATATATCAGATTTCAATAACTATTAAGTTTAAAATCTAGATATAAGGCAGCAGTCCAAGAAAAATTTTTAGCACCCATTCCTAAACCTGATTTACAACTATAATATTCTCGAAATTTTTTTTTTTCGACTAAATTCAAGGTCTTTTTTCTTATTGATTCTGCGAACTTCTTATCTTTATTTTTCAAACCTTGATATATAATCCAATTGCAATTAATCCATACTGGCCCTCTCCAGTAACGTTTTTCGTCGAATGATTTATGTTTAGAATTTATTGAAGGAAAAAGATATTTATTATTTTTATTATAGTTTTTTAAGCTTTTTACTAATGATCTATTAACTGAATTATTATTTAAATCAGCAAATAGCATAAAAAAATTAGTTATTGAAGGTATAGTTACTAAACAATTATTTCTTATATCTTTATTCTTAAATTTCATTTTTTTTGAATCAAATAATTTTACAAGTTTACTCTCATTTAAAAGAATATATTTTTTTATAGAAGAATTTCTTTTATCTATACATCCAAGTAAAAAATCCAAATCTTTTAAAGCTTTAAGAAAAAGCGAATTAAATCCAACATCTACAACATTAAATTTTGATTTAAAATAAAGTTTTTTTGGATCATAGTTCATTTTCTTTAAATGATTTTTAATAGTTACATATCTATCATAATCAATTTTCAAAGGTCTTTGGCTGTGGTTGACAATTTTATTATCCTTTCTCTTATAATTAAGATTTAATTCTGTTTTGATCGTGCTCATCGGTTTGTCCCATAAAGGAGAATTATCATAACCACTTTCCCATGGGTGAAGTATGGAAATTAAACCAGTACGTTTAGGATCTCTGTATCTAATAAACCATTCTAAATATTTTTTAATCTTTAAAATTAAAGTCTGGTATTTTTTAATTTCTTTTTTTGAAAGCTTATGTCTCTCAATAATTATCCTTAAAATACTTACTAAGATCGGTGGTTGAGTTATTCCAGATGAGGAAACTTTTTTACCACAATTCCAAGCTTTATAGTTAGGAGTATAATTTAAATCTTTAATATGGAAAAGAATGTGTGGTATCATTCCGTCATCCCATTGTCCTGAAATCAGAGTTTCAAGTTCTTTAAATGAATAGTCTAAATTGAAATTAGAATATCCTAATGCAATAAAAGCTGAGTCCCAATTCCATTGAGCTGGATATAGATTAGTGTTAGTGGGTAAAGTGTAATTTAATCTTCTGTTATTTATTAAGGTTCTCTTTGCTTCTTTAATTGAGCTTTTCATTATCCTTTAACACTTCCAGCTGTTAAACCGCTTACTAAATATTTTTCAAAATATATAAAAATTAAAAGTATTGGTAAAGTAACCACCACAGATCCAGCCATTAGATATTGCCGTGGTGTTTCTGCATCACCAGTTAAATGATTTATTGCTCTAGATAATGTAAATGTTTTTGGATTATCCAAAAACATAAGAGAAAATAAAAATTCATTCCAAGCTATCATAAAGACATACAATGATACTGAAGCAATAGCAGGTAAACTGAGAGGAATTATTATTTTAATAATTATTCCAAACCAATTTTGTCCATCTATAAGTCCCGCCTCTTCAATTTCTTTAGGTATGCTTTTAAAGTAACCCTGAAGCATATAGATGGCTACTGGTAAAGTGGTAGCTGTGTAAACTATTAGTAGGCCTTCTACAGAATTTCTCAATCCTAGTTGACTAAAAACAGTGTATAAAGGAATTACTAATACTATTGCTGGAAACATATAAATTATTAATATTGATGTTGAAAGAAAGGTCTTACCAAAGAAATTTAATCTTGCAACAGCGTACGCTGCGGGGATAGCAAATAATAAGGTTATTAAAACAGTGCCAACTGATACATACGAGCTTGTAAGAATATATCTACCAAAATCATATGTTTTGAAAATGACAAAGTAAGATTTGAATATCTCAAAAATATTTTTTGAAAAATCAATACTTAAATCAATCGGGTTGATTAATAAAGCTGTTTGCGTTTTAAAGCTAGTAACAAACATAATATAAAATGGAAACAATATAACTAATGCAAAAAATACTATTGCAAATAAAGATAAAAACTCAAACACAATTTTTTCAGATATAAAATCCTGATTTAAATATTTTAAATCATATTTTTTCAATTTATTTGTAAAAAATAAAATTAGTAAAAAAATACCTACTGAAAACCACATAGGGGAGTTTTCGTTCAAAAATATATATAAAATTGTAAATAATAAGGATAATATAAAAATCTTTAAGTAATGATTAAACTTTTTTCCAATAAATAAACAAGTCATAACTAATCCGAGTGATAATAATAGATTTAGATTAAAGTTAAGATTTGTAAAACTTAAACCTTGCAAAGTTGCTAATATTTTCCATATACAAATTATTATTGTAAGAAAAATTGATGATGCAAGTAAAGTTATTATTAAAGATTTAAATTTCATTTGCTTTTTTTCCAATTAATTTAAAATAAACAATCATAAAAGTTATTAATAATAATACGATTACTATTGAAACTGCAGAGCCCATGCCAATATTTGATACCGCAAATCCTTGCTGATACACGCTTATTGGTAACGTTAAAGTACCCGAAGCACCGCCTGTTAATAGAAATATATCTTCAAATTTATTAAAGTTCCAAATAAATCTAATCATGAATAATATTGATAAAATTGCTGTAATTTGTGGAAGAGTAATATAAAAGAATTTTCTAAATGGTCCTGCACCATCTACATCCGCAGCCTCATAAAGATCCTTTGGAATAGCTTGCAGTCTAGCTAATATAAATAAAAAAGCTAAAGGAAAATATCGCCAAATCTCAAAAAAAATAACTGTGGTCAATGCTAATCTAAGTTTCAGCTCAAAACCTAAAATGTTAATGATTAAATACTTTTGTCCAAGTAAATTTATAGGTTTTTCAATGACTCCGTAATTAACGAGAAGAGAGTTTATCGTACCACTATTAGGGTCTAAGAGTAAAGTCCAGGTATAAGCTAAAGCAACCACAGGTCCTACATAGGGAAAAAGAAGTATACTTCGCATAAAAGTTCTTCCATAAAATTTTTGATTTACAAGTTGGGCAGCGAATATGCCAAGTAAAATAGCTCCAAGTGTTCCAAAAAAAGTAAAGTAAAAAGTCGTCATTAATAGCTCAACAAAATTGTTATTTATGAAAACATTTTTAAAATTTTTGAAAGTAAAATCTGTAGTCAATAAAATATTATTTGATTTTCCATTTAAATCAGGCTTATTAGATTTAACGTATTTACTGTTAATAGCATTGTTATTCACTTCTTTAACAAAAATTTCGAAATTTTCACGATAACCTGCTTCCCAATTTCCAAAAAAACATTTAATTTTTTGTGACTTAAATTCACATCTTTTGTCTAAATTAACTGGTTCAATATTTTTTGGTAATTTATCTGAAAATTTAACTTCTCTAATATCTTGGATTAAAGAACTATTTCTTAATTTATAGATAATTTTTAATTCAGAATTGCTATCTTGTATATTTTTTACAATTTTTTTTGCCCTAGGCTCAGGAATTCTTATATCTTTAAGTCCAACTTCTTTGAAACTAATCCAGACGTTTGCAAAAATTGGAAATAAAATTATTGCAAATACCAAGCATACAGCAGGTAAAAGAAGTGTATATGCAGTCTTTTTTTCTATTTTTGATAATGTGGAACTCATTCAAAAGCGGATAATAACCTATTATCCGCTTTTAAGAAATAAATTTGCTAGAATTTTGCTAATTCTGCGTTAATTTTTTTAACCGCTTCATCAACAGTAATCTGGTCATCAATGTATTCTCTTGTAATTCTATTCAAGAATTGAGCATTGATTATTTTTGATGCTCTAGAAAGCTCACCTTCTTTTACACCCCATCTGTTTGCAGTATCTAAACCAGCAACAATATTATTTATTACATCCGGTGAATAAAGTTCGGTTAATGTTTTTTTTCTATCCACACCGACTGGTAATTTACTCCAAGCTTTTGTAAACGCAGCAGGATCTGAAGAATTTCCTCTTCTTACAGGAAATTTACCTTCAGGAGCAATCGCCAAAGTACTTGTGTATCCTTCGTCCATTGAATACTCAACAAACTTTTTTGCTTCGTCTGTATCTGCGTCAGCGGTAATACCAAAATATCTTACATCTGCCCAAGCAGCACCCTTCTTATTGTTAGGTCCACTAAAGTTAGTTATGAAACCAGTTTTAGATGCTAGTTCAGTTGATGTTGGATCACTATTGATTGTTGGAGGAGCTGAATCTCTTAGACCAGCTAATTCATCCATAATAAATGGTGACCAAATTATCATTGGCGTTTTTCCTGCAAAATAAAGTTCTCTTGATTGTTTCCAGAATAATTCTCCTGGAGGACTAGCCTTAGCTATGACTTTATAAAACTCTAAAGAGTTTTTAAGAGCTTTACCTTGATTTTTTGTTCCACCCTTTTTAACAAAATTTACTCCATTAGCTAAAAGAACATGCTCAAGAACTTGACTCATAAAGTTTTCGTCAGTTTTGGTCGCAGCTACAAATCCAAACATATCTCCGCTTGAAAGAATTTTTACAGCTTTTGTTATATTTTCGTAATTTGTCGGTGGTTCAAGACCTGCTTGTTTGAATAAGTCTTTTCTATAAACTACCATTTGTGTCCAACCGTCAACTGGCACAGCAGCAATTTTTCCACCTTTTTTTGCCATGTTCAATGCTCCCGGAGCAAATGTATTTTTTCCTAAACTTTTGACAACATCATTATTAGCATTTACATCGAGTATGCCTGCCTCTGCCCAAGGTAAAACATATTGAAGTGTATGGTAAATTACATCAGGAAGATTACCTGCAGCTGCAGCTGCTGTAGCTCTAGATCCTAAATCTTTTTCCTCTACTGGGATTACTTCAACTTTAATTCCAGTTTTGGACTCAAATGATTTAGCCATTTCCATTTGTTTTTCCATTCTTGCTGGTTGAACTTCAGTAGTCCAAAAAGTAATATCTGCAAAACTATTAGACGATAGCAAAGTTAAAGCAAAAAATAGACCTATTATTTTTCTCATTTTTCCTCCTATTAATTAATTAAATAATGCTTTAAGTTTAACAATATGCGAGCAAAATCTAATATGATTAAAATGCATACTAGGTTTGAAAAAACGTTAAAGTTAAAATTTTTTGAATTATGTCTTTTTTAAAATTTGAAGATATTGATAAATCTTTTGGAGAAAGCAATGTAATTAGTAAATTTAGCCTGGAGGTTGAAAAAGGGAAATTCATAGTTTTGTTAGGACCATCTGGGTGTGGAAAATCTACGTTATTAAGAATGATAGCGGGATTGGAAAAAATAGATAATGGGAAAATCCTATTAGAAAATAATCTTCTTAATGATTTATTACCCTCCAAAAGACAAATAGCAATGGTTTTTCAATCATACGCTTTGTATCCACACATGAATGTTTTTGAAAATATATCTTTTGGACTAATGAATGAAAAAATAAAAAAAGATAAGATTAAAGAAAAAGTAATTGAAGCTGCAAAGATACTAAAAATAAAAGAACTCTTAGATAGAAAACCTAAAGAACTTTCTGGTGGTCAAAGACAAAGGGTTGCAATAGGAAGAGCAATTACAAGAAATCCTAAACTATTTTTATTTGATGAACCACTTTCAAACTTAGATGCAGCACTTAGATCAGAAATGAGAGTTGAGATTTCAAAACTACACAAAAAATTAAAAAGTAATATTATTTATGTCACTCATGATCAGGTGGAAGCAATGACTTTAGCTGACAAAATCGTAATTATGAATAAAGGAAATATCGAACAGTTCGGTACTCCAGAAGATATTTATAATGATCCAAAGAACGTTTTTGTAGCTGAGTTTATTGGAAATCCAAAAATGAATATTATAAAAATCAAAAAAGAGGATATTGTAAACAAAAATAATTTAAATTTGTTCAATAAAATAATTAAATTTGAAAACTCAAATTTTGATGAAGATATTTATATTGGAATAAGACCAGAAGATATCTCTTTAGAAAATAAAAGCGAAATAGCTGTTAAAATTACTATTGAACTTATTGAAAACTTAGGATCAGAAAAGATTATATATACACATTTAAATGGTACTGAAATAAGAATAAAAAGCACCAAAAATATTAAAGATAAAAATATTACAATTTACTTACCAAGAAATAAGTTATATTTATTCGATAGCAAAAAAAACAGAATAAAAACATGATACCTATCATGATTTTCTATTTGAGAATGGCCACGTGGCGGAATGGTTACGCAGAGGATTGCAAATCCTTTTATCCCAGTTCGATTCTGGGCGTGGCCTCCAAAAAAAAAAGTTGTTTTATTACATTAAAGAAAGTATGTTGCCATTTATTCCTCGGTAGCTCAGTTGGTAGAGCAGTTGACTGTTAATCAATTGGTCGCAGGTTCGAGTCCTGCCCGAGGAGCCAATTATCCTGCTTTTTCAAATTTAGAAGTATTATTTAAAATCTGCAAAATTTTTTCTTTTTGAGTTTTAGATAACGAGGCAAAAGTCCTACTTAAAAAAGAATAATTTAAATCGTCATTAGTCTCTTCATTTGCAATTACATCTTTAAATTCTTTAAAATCTTCAAAAAAATATATAATCGGAACTTTCAAAAACTGTGATAATTGCATTAATCTGTTAGAGCTTACACCGTTAGTGCCTTTCTCATATTTTTGAATTTGTTGGAAAGTAACGTTTATTGCTTGAGCAACCTTTGTTTGAGTTAGTCCTAAAGATAATCTTCGCATTCTTAATTTTTTGCCTAAGTGAATATTGAAATTATCTTCCATATAACTCCCTAAATTTTTAATTATAAAACCTCAAAATGAACTCTTTGGCAATACCAATAATTTTTTTTTTTGGGGGGTAAGAAATGCAAAAAAAACCTATATTTGGTATTGACTAAAGCAAAAAAATAAAGGTTAAAATTTAATTATTTTACTTTTTTTAACCTATATTCCCAATAGCCTGTTTTATCAAATGCAGCTTTCACCCAAAGAAAAGTGTCTTCCTCATACCAAATATCAGTATTAAGCTTTTTGTCTTTAGATAAACTTGGGTCTGAAGAACTAAAATTAAATCTTAAAGTTTTATAAATTTTTTCTCCTATTTTAACATCCTCCTTGCCTTTAAATTCTACTTTTTGTTCTATAATTCTACCCGAAACTGCACTAATTTGAGCTTTCTTGCTAACAATCTCATGGTTCCACCAGGTTCCAATAATCATATCTTTGTTTACTTTGCCTTTAAAAGATGATCCATCGATAAATAAATTTTTATCAATTGGATCTACTGTAATTTTAACAAATTTTTCTTTTTTATTCTGATTGGTTTCTGAGTTAAAGCCTGAAAAGACGCCGTTTTTGTATTTTTCAACTCCTTTTGCATAATATTTATAAAGATCTACGCCTAGTTTTGTTATTTTAAAACTTACCTCATTATCTATAATTAAATCATTCCCTTTTCTCTGAAATTTATAGATATGGTAACCAATAGGTTTGTTGTTTCTGTATAATTCATATTCTAAGTAATTATATTTTGAATAATGATCTACATGGGCTTTTATATCCAAAGTTGAAAAGCATATTAAAGCAATTGAAAGTATATATTTTTTCATATATTTAATGATATGGAAACTAATTCTATAATCACGCAAATTGGGAATACACCATTAGTAAGACTAAAACAAGCCTCAGAATTAACTGGATGTAATATTTATGGAAAGGCTGAATATTTAAATCCAGGTGAGTCAGTTAAAGATAGAGCAGCACTTTTTATTGTTAATGATGCAATGAAAAGAAATTTGATATCAAGAGGTGGTACTATAGTTGAAGGAACAGCTGGAAATACAGGAATAGGTTTAGCAGTTGTTTGTAGGGAGTATGGACTAAATTTAAAGATAGTAATACCAAATACTCAATCAATAGAAAAAAAAGAAACTTTAAAAAAGCTTGGGGCAGAATTAATTGAAGTTGAAGCAGTGCCATATTCAAATCCAAATAATTATATTAAACAATCTAAAAAAATCGCTGAAGATCTAAATGAAAGAAGTAAAAATGGAGTTTATTGGGCGAATCAATTCGATAACATAATTAATACAGAAGCTCACATTAAAACTACCGCAGAAGAAATATGGAGTCAAACCGCTGGATCAGTAGATGGGTTTACTTGCGCAGTTGGTACAGGTGGGACTTTAGCTGGTGTGTCTATAGGATTAAAAAATAAGAATAAAAATATTAAGATTGCTTTATCTGATCCCATGGGTTCTTCACTATTTTCTCATATTAAGAATAAAAAATTAGAAAGCTCAGGTAGCTCGATAACTGAAGGTATTGGAACTGCTAGAATTACTAAAAATTTTGAAAAAGCTTTAGTTGATGATGCCTTTCAAACAGACGACATAGAAGCTTTGAATATTGTTTATGATTTAATTGAAAAGCAAAAAATTATATTAGGGGGATCTTCAGGTATTAATATTGCTGGTGCAATTAAGCTCGCAAAAAAAATGGGTCCTGGAAAAACTATAGTTACAATACTTTGTGATCATGGGAAAAGATATGCTAGTAAAATTTTCAATAAAGAATTTTTAAAAAGTAAAAATTTACCAATACCAAAATGGTTATAGTATTTGACTCAGGAATAGTTTAGTACGTTCTGATTTCGGATTTTCAAAAAACTCTTTTGTTTTTGCTCTCTCAACTATTTTTCCTTCATCCATAAAAATCATATAGTCTGCAACTTCCTTAGCAAAACCCATTTCGTGAGTAACTACTATCATGGTCATTCCGCCTTTTGCTAAATCAACCATTACGTCTAAAACTTCTTTAATCATTTCTGGGTCTAATGCGGAAGTAGGTTCATCAAATAGCATAATTTTTGGTTCCATACAAAGTGCCCTAGCTATCGCTGCTCTTTGTTGCTGGCCTCCTGAGAGTTGACCAGGAAATTTTAAAGCTTGATCATCTATTTGAACTCTTGTTAAATTTTTCATTGCAACTTCCTCGGCTTCTTTTTTAGGCAATTTTTTTACCCAAATGGGTGCCAAAGTACAGTTATCTAAAATTGAAAGATGAGGAAATAAATTAAATTGTTGAAATACCATTCCAACTTCAGCTCTTATCTTCTCAATATTTTTTGTATTCTCAGCAAGTTCTGTGCCATCAACGATAATATTTCCTTCTTGATGTTCCTCTAATCTATTGATGCATCTGATTAAAGTTGATTTTCCCGACCCTGACGGACCACAAATAACTATTTTTTCTTGTGGAGCAACTTCAAGATCAATATCTTTTAATACCTGAAATTTATCAAACCATTTGTTAACTTTTTTTAACTCAATTATTTTGCTCATTTATCTCTCAGTGCTTAACTTTTTTTCTAAATTTTGACTGTATCTACTCATTGCATAACATATTATCCAAAAAACTAAACCAGCAAATACATATCCTTCCATGGCCATACCTAACCACTTCGGATTAGTCTTAGCTAAACCTATCATACCTGCTAATTCCATCAACCCTACTACAAAAATTAATGGTGTATCTTTTACTAAGGCTAACAGTGTATTAGCTATTCCAGGTATTACTAATTTAAGAGCTTGAGGCAATATAATAAGTACATTCATTCTCCAATATCCCATACCTAAAGACTTAGCAGCCTCATATTGACCTTTTGGTAAAGCTTGTAATCCTCCTCTAACGACTTCTGCCATGTAAGCAGCTTCAAACAATGTGATAGCTATTAAAACTCTAATTAGCTTATCAATAAAAGTACCATCTGGTAAAAACATAGGAAACATTACAGCTGCCATGAATAAAACTGTAATTAAAGGCACACCTCTCCAAAGTTCTATAAAACCAATCGAAATATATCTGATAGCTGGCAATGAAGATCGCCTACCTAATGCTAAAAGTACACCTATTGGAAAACAAAAAAGGATAGCAAATGCAGAAATAATAAAAGTTAATGAAAGGCCTCCCCACGCAGCGGTCTCAACATATACTAACCCGAAGCTTCCGCCTGAAAGTAACTTAATACCAATGAAAGGATAAACAAAGAGTAAAAAGATTATAAAATATTTTTTAATTTTTTGAGGCACAAAAAAAGCTATTCCTACCAAAGCAAATAATAATATAAAGGCGCTATTAACTCTCCATTGCTCTACATCAGGATAAAGCCCGTACATCAGTCTGTTAAACCATACTTTTATAAATACCCAACAAGCTCCATTGCCAGTACAATCATCTTTTGAAGAACCTGCAAAATTAGCCTCTAAAATTAGCCAATTCATTAAAGGTGAAATTGCCTTGATTATTATGAATAATATTAAAAGAGTTAAAAAAGCATTAAAATTACTTGAGTTAATGTTTTTATTTAATTTATCTAAAAATTTAATACCACTAAACTCTATTCTAATTAGATAAAAACCGATGTAGCCTAATAATAATGGAGCGATGTAACTTAATGTTTGAGGCAAAAAACCCGTAATGTTTTGATTTAAAAAAGTATTTGTCAAAACGTCTAAAAAGGCAAAAATGACAAAAATACTTCCTAAAGGTAAAAAAGTATTTATTTTTTCTTTTGTTGGTTTTAAATTAGTCAATATCATTTATTTTTCCTTGATAGCCATTTTTTTATTATACCAGTTCATTAATATAGATATTGATATGCTTAGAGATAAGTAGGTAAGCATTGTAATTGAAATAATTTCAATCGCTCTTCCTGTTTGCATTAAAGCAGTTTTTGCAAAAACTAAAACCATGTCTGGATATGCTATTGCTGCCGCTAAGGACGAGTTTTTAGTTAAATTTAAATATTGGTTAGTAGTTGGTGGAATAATAATCCTTAATGCTTGAGGCATAACTACTAATTTAAGGATTTGGCTTTTATTCAATCCGATACTCGCTGCAGCCTCTTTTTGACCTTTGCTTACACCTATAACACCTGCTCTAACATTCTCAGCTATAAAAGTTGCTGTATACATGGAAAGTGCAAGAGCAAGCGCTATTAATTCTGGTATTATGCTAACTCCTTTCTCATAAGTATAAGATGTTTCTGATAGTTGTTTTAATTCTGGATAATTGAAAGAGAGAGATACACCTAATAAAAGAAAACTTAATAAAGGTATCGAAATTAATATCCCTAAAGATAAAGTAAAAGTTGGTAAAATTTTACCATATTCTTCACGCTGTTTTTTTGCATATCGATTAAAAAAATAAATAGATATAAGAGCTATTATAATTGAATAACAAAATATATCAAAATTGATCCATACAAACTTAGGAATATACCAGCCTTTAATTGTTAAATAAGAAACATCATAAAAATTAATTGCATTTTCTGGTGAAGGTAATGCTCTGAGTGCTGCAAAATACCAAAAAAATATTTGTAAAATTAGTGGAATATTTCTGAATATTTCTACGTACCATTCTGCAGTTTTAGCAATCAAATAATTATTAGATAATCTTGCAACACCCACAATTACACCAAGAATTGTCGCTAAGAAAATTCCAATAATTGAAACTAAAATAGTATTTAATAAACCAACTAAAAAGGCTCTTCCATAAGAATAAGATCCATCAAATTCGATTAAAGAAAAAGCTATATCAAATGATGCTTCTTGACTTAAAAAACCAAAACCAAAAGATATTCCCCTGTTGCCCATGTTGATTTGAGCATTGGTTGCAAAATAAAAAATCACTGAAATTAAAGCTAATACAGTTAATACTTGAGGTATTAAATCTCTGATTTTTTTGTTTTCAATATTGATTTTTTTAAGATTCATTAAAAAGTGAGAATAAAAAAAAGGGCTAGATAAATCCAGCCCTTTTTAATTTTATTAGCAATTATCTTGCTGGTGGTACATAAAGAATTCCACCCTTAGTCCATAATTCATTTGGACCTCTGTTCGGTAAAATTCCGGTATCAGCTATATGTTTTTTATAGCTTTCACCATAATTACCAACTTGCTCGATAATTCTTAAGCTCCAGTCGTTATCTAAGCCGAACGCAGCACCTAATTCTCCTTCTGCACCAACTAATCTTTTGATAGCTGGGTTGTCAGAGTCTTTTAGGCTTGAAGCGTTAGATGAATTAACACCATACTCTTCAGCTTCAATCATTGTGTTTAGAGACCATCTTACAATATCTTCCCACACTGAGTCCCCTTGTCTTACAACAGGTCCCAATGGTTCTTTTGAGATTGTTTCAGGTAACACTTTATGATCATCTGGTGCACTCAATTTTGTTCTTTGAGCAGCTAATCCAGATTTATCAGTTGTGTAAGTATCACATCTTCCTGCATCATAAGCTTGAACTACTTCATCTGCTTTTTCAAAAGCAATTGGTTCATACTTGATGTTTTTAGAATTGAAAAAGTCTCTCATGTTAAGTTCAGTAGTTGTACCTGTGTTTGTACAAGCAGATATACCATCTTTGAAATCATTCACGGAATTAATTCCAGAATTTTTTCTTACCATGAACCCTTGTCCATCATAGAAGTTTACACCAACAAATGTTAAACCAATGTCAGCATCTCTTGATAATGTCCAAGTTGTATTACGTGCAAGAACATCGATTTCACCTGATGTTAAAGCTGTAAATCTTTCTGCGGCACTTAATGGTGTATATTTAACTTTATCAGCATCACCTAAAACAGCAGCTGCAACAGCTCTACATACATCCACATCAATACCAGACCAGTTTCCAGATGCATCAGCATTAGAAAAACCTGGCAGACCTTGCGAAACTCCACATTTCACAAAACCAGCTTTCTTAGTATTGTCTAGAGTTTTAGATTTTTTAGAACCTGCTCCTCCCCCACCTTGGCCGCAAGCAACCAAAAGTAAAGAAGCAAATCCAACTAAAATCCAAGTTTTGATAGATTTCATCATTTAAGATTTCCTTTTTTATTGTTAACAATATTTTTGAATTAAGAATTCAAAACTTGCTTAATATAATTTTATTTTATTCCCACTTCAATTTTATGATAGTCAATATATAGGTTTAATATTTTCAAAATCGACTAAATATGTGTATTTACAACCCAAATTTAAGATTTTTTGGATAAGGTCATTTCATAAAGTCTACTCAAAGTTCTTTTAAATATTTTTGAATGTTTTTTTGAAGTTCCTAATTTATCAAGCGTACAATTTAGAGAAATAGTAAGCCTAATTTTTTTTTCATAAAAGATATCAATTAAAGTTATAAATCTTAATTGTTGATTGGAATTAAACTCATTAAAATTAGGAATCTCCTCAATAAATACATGTTTACATATTTGAGATAAATTTAAATAATCCTCTGCTCCAAGATTTTGATCACATAATTGATTGAAATTGAACCTTGCGACACCCTGATAAAAATTAATAATTTTAAAAACTCTTCCTTTTGTATTTATTTCCTTTTCTTCTTTATTTAAATTTTTTGTAAATATTCTAAAATTTTGATTTATATTAAATAATGTTTTCTCATTTAATGGATAAAAAATTCGTTGATTCTTGTCTTGTATCTGGGTTCTATAGTCATCTTCTAAAAATAGTACTTTTTGCACTGAATTCTTTTTTATTAATTCAATAAAAGGAATAAACTGTTCCCTTTGTAATCCATCTTTATATAGTTCAACTAATTTTGTATTCGTTGTAATTATAATCTTAATATTCTCTTTGAATATTCTTTCAAATAATTTTCCAAGAATCATTGCATCCACAATATTTGTAACTTGAAATTCATCTAAAAAAATAAGATCGAATTTTTTTTTTAAATTATGAACGAATTTTGTAATTGAATTTTCTTCACTTTTTTTGTGTCTGAAATCATGAAAGTTAATCATAAATTCATTAAAATGAGCCTTCATTTTCTTAGCCTTAACTTGCTCATATACTTGACTCACTATCATTGTCTTTCCAACACCCACATTGCCATATAGATAAAAACAATGTTTATCTGTCTTCGAAAAGAAACTAATTAATTTCTTTTTTGTATTTAAAAAATCCTCTAAAGATTTTACTACTTCTATTTGTTTTTTATTAATTTCAAATTTATTACTATTGCAAAATTCTCTAAAAGAATTTTGTAAAGAATTTTTAAACATTAATTATATATTATTAAATACAGCTTTAGCGCATTTTACTGTATCGCTATTTCCTTGCAGATCCTTTGTTCTATTCTCTTTATTTGCCAAAGTTTTCTCAATTGAATTTTCTATGCTTTTTGATGCCTCATGCTCACCTAAAAAATCTAACATCATTGCTCCAGACCAAATTTGGCCAATAGGATTTGCTATTCCTTTACCTGCTATATCGGGTGCAGAGCCGTGAACTGGTTCAAACAATGATGGAAATTTTTTATCAGGGTTTATGTTTCCTGACGGAGCAATTCCTATTGTTCCGGTACATGCTGGCCCTAAATCTGATAAAATATCTCCAAATAAATTTGAGGCAACTACAACGTCAAACCATTCAGGTGTTAATACAAATCGTGCAGTAAGTATATCAATATGAAATTGATCAGTTTTAATATTAGGATAATTTTTTTTCATTAAATTAAATCTTTCATCCCAATATGGCATAGTGATTGAAATTCCATTAGACTTTGTTGCATTCGTCACTTTTTTTCTACCTCTTGATTTAGCTAATTCAAAAGCAAATTTTTGAACTCTATCGATTCCATGCCTTGACATAATTGTTTCTTGTATAGCAATTTCTCTCTCTGAGCCTTGAAACATTTTACCTCCAACTGATGAATATTCTCCCTCTGTATTTTCTCTTACGATGAGCATGTCTATATCACCTGGATTTTTGTTTGCCAAAGGACAAGGAACGCCATCAAATAGTTTTACTGGTCTTAAATTTATATATTGATCAAACTCTCTTCTAAATTTTAGTAATGAACCCCACAGACTTATATGATCTGGAACTTTTGAAGGATCTCCCACTGCACCAAAATATATCGCGTCATGATCTGAAATTTTTTCTTTCCAATCATCAGGAAGCATTTTTCCATTTTTTTCATAATAATCACATGAAGCAAAATCAAATTCATTAAACTGTATGTTGAATTGATGTTTTTTTGCAGTTTCTTTTAGTACTTTAATACCTTCTGGCATTACTTCCTTACCTATGCCATCGCCAGCTATTGTTGCTATTTTATAATTCTTCATAATTGTATTATTGTCTCTTTTCCCATATTAAGCAACTTTTAACAATTTTTCTTAAATTGTTAAATTTTGGCCTCCAGTGAACAAAACGCATTAATTTATTATTTGATGCGATAATTTTGACCAGGTCAGCTTTTCTCCTCTTCGTGATTAATATTTTTACTTTTTTTGAAGTTTGTTTTTTAAATTCTTTGGCAACTTCTAAAACTGAAGTTCCTTTATTATAACCACAATTAAGTATTTTAGATTTATTTGTTTTATCAATTTTTTCTAAGACTTTGAAATGAATCTCCGCAATATCACTCACATGAATAAAATCTCTTATACACGAACCATCTTTAGTTTTATAATCATTGCCATAGATTTTGAGTACAGGTCTTTTTTTCATAATTTCTCTTGAAAAATTCTTAAACAAATGGTCACTTTTATTTATCAATCCAATTTTTCCAGAGGGGCTAGACCCTGCAATATTGAAATATCTAAGTATACCGTAATTAATTTTGTTTTTTTTGCAAAAAGATTGAATAATCTTTTCGCACTTTACTTTTGTTTTACCGTAAACACTTTTGGGTTTAATAATTGAATTTTCTGAAACTTCAAACTGACCATCCTTATAAATTGCAGCAGTGGAGGAGAATATGAAATTTTTAATAGTGCTATTACTGCAAGCTTTTAACAAATTTTGTGTTCCAATAACGTTATTCCTATAGTATTTTTTTGGATATTTTTCACCTTCACTTATTATTAAACTTGCTGCTAGGTGAATTACGGAGTCAATTTTATTTTCTTTAATAATTTTTTTAATATTTTTATTGTTATGAATATTTAGTTTAAAAAACTTAGCTTTTTTATTTATAAGAGAACGGTAGCCCGTTGATAAGTTATCTACTATGTAAATTTTTTTTTTATTCTTTACTAATATTTCAGAAATATGTGATCCTATATAACCTGCTCCACCAGTAATAAGAATATTTTTGATCATAGTTTAATTGAATGGCGCGCCCTGAAGGATTCGAACCTACGACCCTCGGTTTAGAAAACCGATGCTCTATCCAGCTGAGCTAAGGGCGCTCAATTATTATATTTACTTAAAAACATACTAAGTGGTCAATATAAATCGGAGATTTGACACCGAATTGTTCGGATTTTTCATGTTGGTGTATATGGTGAGAATGAACAAATACAGGTAAATGCTCACCTTTTTTTGTCTTTAAGGTATAAATAAAATTTGTGCCTCTAAACTTTCTATCTACTACTTCAAGTTTTAATTTACTTTGATCGTCGTGTATTAGATCCTCGGGTTGTAAAAGGAGTTTTACTTTGGATCCCGATGGAAAACTATTAGATAATTTTCCTCTTATTTCGCCTAGTTCCTCATGTCTTAATCTATGAACTGCACACTCACTGTCAACTACTTGAACCTCTATAAATATTCCTTTATTCAAAAAATTGGCAACATCAATTGAATTTGGTTCGTGATGAACATTATATGGCACATCAAATTGTTTTAATTCCTGGTCTAATATTATTCCACATTTATCCGCTATCGAGAATGCTTCGTAAGAGTCATGAGTAACAATAATTGTTGTTAAGTTTATCCTTTTTAATAATTTTTTTACAGAAACTTGAATTTCTTCCTTTAAGCTTTGATCGATATTAGAAAAGGGCTCATCTAATAATAATAAATCAGGTTTGGACATTAAAGATCTCGCTAAAGAAACTCTTTGTGCCTCGCCGGCACTTATTTGATGGGGAAATTTTTCTAATATTGGTTCAATTCTTAATAGTTTAATTATTTCTTTAACGTCTATTTTAGAACTGTTACCATTTGATCTTTTTTCTCCAAAATTAATGTTTTCAATGACCTTATAGTTTGGGAATAAAGAATTATCTTGGAATGAAAGAGCAATATTTCTATTTTCTGGTTCAATATTAATTTCATCTGAAGCTAAGATTGTATCTCTAAGTTTTATTTTTCCAGCACTGAGTTTTTGTAATCCAGCTATTGTTCTTAAAATTGTAGTTTTTCCTATTCCTGAAGGACCTAACAAAGAAACTATTTCACCTTGTTTTTCAATTGTAAGATTTACGTTATTAACTTTATTGGTCTCACTTGCAGTGAAATAACCGTTTTGAATTTCAAAAAAATTCTTACTCATTTTTTGATTATATTAATTTTTTTTTGAAAGTATATATCTAGATGACAATAGAATTAAAATAGTCGCCCAAAAAATTAGAAAAAGAGATGGCAAAGCAGCTGCTTCTAGCAAGTCTTGAGATGCATAAATATATGCTTGAGTAGCGAAAGTTTCAAAATTAAAAGGTCTTAAAATCATTGTCATAGGTAATTCTTTAATCACCTCTAAAGAAATTAGTAAAATGATCAATACAATATTTGTACTTAGATATGGGACGTGTATCTTAAAAAAAGTATTAAATTTAGAGTAACCAAGAAGATATGCACTTTCATCTATCGAGTTATTTATTTTCTCATAGCTAGATCTAATTCCATTAAAAGATAAAGAAAAAAATCTTATAAAATAAGCTAAAATAAGTCCAAAGATAGACCCTATGAATAAACCTTTTATACTTTTAAAATTAAAAAAGTGAGATAAAAAATCGCTCAAATTAGAAAAAAAAGTAATAAATGCAACCGCTAAAATCACTCCAGGTACTGCGTATCCTGAGATAGAAAAATTGGTTAAATAGCTCAGAATTTTACTTTTCGATATTCTGCTCCCATAATTAATAAATAATGAAATTATCACAATAAATGCACTGGCTATTCCAACTAAAATTAAAGTATTTATATTTATTTTAATGATATCAATATCTTGGATATATTTTGGAAATTTAATGGTCCAATAAATCATTTGAGTAACTGGAAAAATAAAACTTAAAAAAAAAATCAATGAGCAAATAAAAATTGGAATTATAGACTTTTTTCCAGTTAGCTTAATTTTAGTAATTGGCTTAAATCCTCTACCTGGTTGATGGTACCTTGCTTCTTTCCTTGAGTAAATTTCTATCGAAAAGAGTAAGAGAATAAAAATTAGTAAAATAAAAGATATCTGATTAGCGGTGTTTAAGTCATCAAAAGAGAGCCACGAGTTATAAATTCCAGTAGTCAACGTATTAACGTTAAAAAATGATACAGTGCCAAAATCTGATAAACATTCCATTGATACTAAAGCTAATCCCGCGATTATTGCTGGTCTTGCAGAAGGCAAAATTATTCTGAAAAAAGTTTCTCTAGACGAAAGACCAAGATTTTTTCCTACTTCAATATAATTATTCGATTGATAATAAAATGATGCTCTAGTCAAAACATAAACATATGGAAAAAGGGAAAATGATATAGATAATATAGCTCCGATTAGTCCATCTATTTTAGGTATAATTAAATTATAATTATTTTCACCAAAAAGAAATGTTAATAATGAAAAGGCTGTGCCATAATTTTCAAAAAAAGCGATTATTGAAAATGCATAAATATATCCAGGAACTGCAAAAGATAAGATTAACGCCCAACTAAAAAATTTAGATAGTGGAAAATCGTAAAAAGATACAAAATATGCGGAAAAAATTCCAAGTATTAAAGTGAAAAGCAAAACAAAAAATAAGACTGTTATAGAATTAAAAATATAATCAATTAAAAAAGTATTTTTTAATACGAAAAAATAATTGCTTGTTTCGGTAAAAAAACTAAAAAAAACGGTAATAATTGGCATAGCTACTACCGCAGCCACAATCAGTGATCCAAAAAACCATATATTATATTTTGTCATAAATAAGTTTTGTTATCAAACATTGAAGAAATAATATTTTTTACCTCCTCAATTTTGATTTCAGAAACTTTTCTATGTGATATTTTTTGTTCCATTTTTTTAGCTTCTGACATACAAGGAGAACAACCTGTTTTTAACTTATTCAAGTTAATTTTTTTTTTAATTGTTTGTCCCATATATTTATAACTACTTCCACCCTGCTGCAGTCATTACTTCTAAAGCATCTGCTTGTCTTTTTCCGTAATTAACAACCTTGGTTTTTAGATCTTGTTTAAAATCTAACCCCATATTTACAACAAGTGGATGTGGAGACACACCTTTTATCATTGGATACTCAAAAGTATTATTTACAATATGATTTTGAGCTTCCTCACTTAATAAAAACTCAACTAATTTTATTGCGTTAGCTTTATTTGGTGCACTTTTTACTAGTCCCGCACCGCTGATATTCATGTGAGTTCCTCTTCCATCTTGATTAGGAAAGAAAGGTTTTACTTTTTTAGCAGCAGCTTGCTGTTCTGGACCTTTTTTTCCAGAAAGCATTAGCGCTAAATAGTAAGTGTTAGCTACTGCTATATCTGCCTCTCCTGCAGCTACAGCAAGTATTTGTGCTCTATCATTACCTTTTGGAGATCTTGCCATATTAGCAACCATTCCTTTTGACCAATCAGCTATTTTACCTTTTCCATTATTTTTAATTAATGAAGCTACAAGTGATTGATTATAGATATTGTTAGAAGCTCTAATAACTAATCTACCTTTCCATTTTGGATCAGCTAAACTCTCGTAAGTTAAACCGGCTAATTCTGCACCACTTACTCTTTCTGGAGCGAAATATACAATTCTAGCTCTCTTAGCTATACCAGTCCATTTTGATGTTCTGAAATTACTAGGCACAGCTGACTTTATTGCTGCGCTTGTAAGTCCCCCTTGAAGATTAGCTTCAAAAGCACCAAGTCTTCCAGCATCTGCTGTAATGTAAAGATCAGCTTGGCTGTCAGCTCCCTCTTCAATTATCCTTTTTTCTAAAGCACCTGATTTGCCTGATACAACGTTTACTTTTATTCCTGTCTTAGCAGTAAATTTTTCATAAAGTTGAACATCAGAATCATAGTGCCTTGCACTAAAAATATTTACCTCATTAGCAAACAAACTTCCTACAAATGAGACTAAAAAAAGATAGCTTATTATAAGTGTTTTTTTCATCATTCCCCGTTTTTGATAATGATTATCATTTACAATATATTGAGAATGATTATCATTAGCATAATTGACGCAGTTTATCTCCTTTTAACTTGTTGATAACTTTTCAAAAATGGAGTTAATAGACTTATGTTGCAAATCAACCCTAAAAAATTCAAAAATATTGAAAATAAATCAATTCCTTCACCTTTAAGACCTAAATTTAGAAATAAAGCTGAAACTAATATCTATTTCCTCTCAAAAAGAAAATTTCAAAGCGAAAAAAAACAGTCATTCCTAAAAAACATTAAATTAATCTCTGGAATTGTAATTTTAGTAGTTGGTGGCTACTTGTTGTCTAATTAATTTTAGTTTTAACTGATCCCAATTTTTCAATTTTTCCTTTGTAGATACCTTTGCATAGAATTGGAACAACTCCTACTGATGAACCAGTAAAAACATAAAAATCTTTATCATGTTTAATTTTATCTTTCTGAAGCTTTTTTAAAACAAATAATAAAGAATTCATAGGATTTATATAAACAGTATTGGTATTTCCATTTACTGATTGTTTAATCTTCAAATTAGAAATATTCGTTTTTAAATTTTTTACATTATTATTTCTAAATTTTTTTTTTGTTCCAATAACAAATTTTACATTAGCTCCAAAATCAGAACATAAGTCTCCAAAACTTTTAATACCTTTTTTCTTTTGTCTATAGCCAACTACTTCAATGCATGGAGCAATATAATTTATAAATTGTTTCATATTATTTTTTGATATTTTTTTTTTGAAATCAAAAAAATTTTTTTTAAGCAGATAACAAACTTCAAGTTCAATACCTAAAGTATATTCATTTATTTTTACGGATTTGTTATTTTTCAATACGTTATGCTTATATACAGAAGCGTAGAAAGGTTCTTTTTCTTTTAGTTTTTTAATAACAGGTATCCCCGTTCCCCCTGCTTTAAATCCTATAATTGGTTTTTTAATTTTACTTTCACATAATTTTCTAAATTTATCAGCATTCAAAAGTTTTTTTGTGTACTTGTTTGAAATAGGATTTATAATTTTATTTTTTAGAAAAGCTTTTACAATTCTATTAGCGACTAAATTTGAATTTTTATCTTCCATTAAATGTCATCTCCTAAATAAATTCCTAATGAAAGAGCTGTTTCGACTAAAGAGTCTTTTCTTTCAACATTCTTATATGTTTTGATGCCTTCATCAATAGGCACGTCAACCACTCTTCGGTCTCTCCATGCTACCATTCTATCAAATTTTTTTTGATTTAAAAGATCTACAGCATAAACTCCGAATGCGCTTGCTAATATTCTATCACTGGCTGTTGGGGGAGCTCCTCTCTGAACGTGACCAAGTGAAGTTACTCTACATTCGACATCAGTTTTCATCATTAATTCTTGAGCTATGTAATCTCCGATTCCACCAAGTCTTTGTTCTCCGTCCATATATTTATGAACTACTCTAGAGCCATCTTCTTTTTTTACTGCCTCTGCAACTACAATTAAAGAATGTTGAATATCATTTTTTTTCATAAAATTAAGTTTTCTAATAATCCCGTCAATTGAATATTTAATTTCAGGAATCAAAATAATATCTGCACCACCTGCTATGCCAGCATTTAAAGCTATGTGTCCAGCATCACGCCCCATTACTTCAAGTATCATGGACCTTCTATGGCTAGCAGCAGTTGATTGTAGATTGTCTAATGCTTGAGTGGCAACATCTACTGCAGTATGAAAGCCTATCGAGCTTTCTGTTGCCCCCACATCATTATCAATTGTTTTTGGGATAGCAACTATTTTCATATTACCGTCTTTTGCTAATTTTTTTAGTATTTGCATACTCCCATCTCCACCTATTATTATTAAACCATCTAGTTTCATTGAATGATATCCTTCAATTATTTCTTTTGATTTATCAACGTGTTTTCCATCTCCAGTTGGAATTTTAAAAGGATTGCCTTTGTTGGTAGATCCTAAAAAAGTCCCACCTTGTCTCAACAAATAACCTCCAAAAGTTTTATGGTTCAATTGTATAACGTCTACTGGTCGCTTGATTAATCCAGCTGTACCATCTCTAATTCCAAATACATCCATGTTATATTTATTTTTTGCTCTATAAAAGATCGATCTAATTGCTGCATTTAAACCACCGCAATCTCCTCCACTTGTTAAAATTCCTATCTTTTTACTACTCATTAAATTAATTTTTCTTTAATATTCTTTTTTAAGGGAAGTGGTGTTATAACATAAAAATCTCTTAATGGAAAAAAAAGCAAAAATTATAGCTACTCTCGGTCCATCAATTTATAGTGAATCTAAGTTAAATAAGCTTGTAGATCTTGGGGTTGATGCGTTTAGGATAAATTTCAGTCATGATACTAGTGGTGTGAAAAGAATTATTTCCCGAATAAGAAAAATTGAGAAAAGAAAAGATAAAAAAATTTCATTAATCGCAGATTTACAAGGAATCAAATTAAGGATTGGAAAGATAAAAGAAGGAAGCCAGAAAATTAAATTTAACCAGAAATTTATTTTGGACAATAAAATGCAAATAGGTAATAATTTTAGAGTCAACTTTCCATATATAAAAATATTAAAAAAGTTAAAGAGAGGAAATAAAATACTTATTGATGATGGCAAATACTTATTTTCAGTCGTTGCAAAATCTAAAAATTCTATAATTACAAAGTGTAAAAGTCACAATTGTATTATTCGAAGTAATAAAGGTGTTCACATTCCTAATATAAATATGCCATTTAATAACCTCACCTCAAAGGATAAAAAAGATATTAAAATTGCGGCTAGACTTGGTTGTAATTGGATAGCATTATCTTTTTTACAAAACGAAAAACTTATTTTTGCTGCAAGAAAATTAATAAAAAAAGATATTGGAATTATTGCAAAAATCGAAAATAAAATTGCATTAAAAAATATTGATAAAATAATAAAAGCAACTGACTCTGTCATGGTCGCAAGAGGTGATTTGGCGATTGATATAGGACATAGTGAGGTTCCGAAAGTTCAATTAAGTTTGATAAAAAAATGTTCTGAAAATTCTAAATCAGTTATTGTGGCAACTCAAATGCTTGAAAGCATGATTGAGAATAGCACTGCGACTCGAGCAGAGATTAATGATATTGCTACAGCTATTTTTCAAGGTGCTGACACAGTTATGTTGTCCGCAGAGGCAGCCATTGGTAAATTTCCAACTCAAGCTGTCTCTACTATGACACAAACAATTCTTTCTGCCGAAAAATATAAAAGAAAACACATTGAAGATTTTAAAAATTCTATAATTGCCAACAAAGATCCAGTAAAGTCTATTCTTCTTTCTGTAAAAGATATAGCTTATAATCCAGATGTCAAAGCCATAATAGTATTTTCTAACTCTGGTAAGTCTGCAAAACTTGTTTCGTCAATGCGTCCTGCTGCTAAGATAGTAACAATTTCACCTAATATTAATGTAAGCAGACAAGTTTCTTTGTTATGGGGAGTAAAATCTATTAACAGTAGAGATGCAAATGGATGGAAGGATATGATGTCTATTTCAAAAGAAATTATTAGAAAACTTAAATTTGTAAAAAAAAATGATTTTGTGGTCATAACTGCTGGATTGCCTTTTGGTAAAGCGGGCATGACAAATATGGTGAGACTTTATAAAGTACAGTAGTGAACAAAAATAATTACACAATCGATGAAATTTTATCTGCGATTAATGAGCTTAATGAGAAAAAAGTTAAAGAGGATATAAGTATTAAAAAAAAGAGTGATTATTTATTTAATTCTGAAATTCCAAAAAATACTCTAAAATTAATCGAGGAAGCAGAAAAAAATAATAATTAGAAATAATTACAAATCTCCTCACTTATTAGCTGACTAGCTTGATTGTGACCAGATTTATTCCAATGCCCTATCCCAAGTTTGGTATTTTTAAAACCATGAAAAAAGATGTCTCTGTTAGTTGCTATTGTGCTCATTTTTTTTGCTAGCGGAATATACATAATTGAATTATTTTTAGATAATTGTTGAAGTCTATCCTCCGGATAAAACAAGTTGTTTATGTTATTTTTTCTTTTAAAGTTTTTTACTTCATCCTTGTTTGGATTTACTTGTTCAGGTGTTGATAATGAAACAAGAATAAAATTTTTTTTCTTTCCAATTATATCATCATTCATTTTTTTAATTATTTTTTCTGTTAATATCCAGGCTTCATTCCAGATTGAATTTCCTGGGTTATATAAATTATTTTCTGTAACAAAAATATTTTTTGAAGCTGTTGCTTCATCCCTTTTCCTCTTAAAATACATTTGCACATATGTCTCTCTTAGCAATTGAGAAATTCTTGAATATTGACTTATATGAATAAACATTTGACCAACATAAGAACTTAAAATTTTATAAGGCTCTGAATTTAAGAAACTTCTATCAATAATAATGGAATTATTTTTGTCAAAGGAAAAATAGGGACGATATTTTTTCGTCGACAATATCTTTAAATTATCTGATATGTCATTTCCGCTATAAAATGCAAGAAGAATAAAATCTGGGTTGTATTTCCAAACATGATTTTTTAAGGTTAAATATTGCTGTGTAGTTCCATATTCAGAAACACCAAAGTTTATAACTTCAATATCCTTTCCTCTATGAAAATTATTGCAGGTTTCTAAATAGTTTTTAAGTTTATACCAAAATGTATCCTCAATATTTATCGAACGAGCTTCAGCAAATGAGTCTCCTAAAATAGCTATTCTAAGAGTATTATCTGGTTTTAAAATTTTATGTTCAACATCTCTGAGGCCATTAGAATTTATTTTTACAACTCCTTCACCTTCTCTTCTCCAAGTACCTGAACTATTAGGTAGCAATGAAAAACCTCGCACAGGATCATGTGTTTGAAATATTGGATATTCAATTTTTAATATTCTTAATAAAATCTCCAAACAAAAAATAATTAAAATAAAAAAAAAAATAAAAAAAAGAATTTTTTTTTTTAATTTTATCATTAAAGTTTTTTTGAAACTTTTTTCAAAAGTTTTAAGAAAAATATTATCAAATTATAATTAAAAATTAATTTATAATTTAATTTAAGGCCCATAGAATTTAAGCTTCCAATAGCAAAAGACCTTGTGGCTTTTATAAATCCATCTTTTGAGGCTTCAAAACAACCATTAACTGTAAGGGTATCATATCCAAAATCATTTTTAAAAATAAATGCTAAGGACTCACTATGCATAGAAATATCAGATGAATTATTTTCAGTCGGATTGAAACCATTTACTAAAGAAAATTCATAATTTTTTTTGTGATCATACAAGAAAATATTAATAGGCTGAAAAAATTTTAAAAATTTGATTTTGGATGAGATATATATAATAGCCTTTGAATTTATTTCTAAAATTTTTTGTTTATATTTAGTATATTCGTCTTGCAAAGTTCCCAAATCAACTGAATTATTAAAAGATTCTAAAGGATACTTGTTTATATCTTCATATTTTTTTTTCCAAAAGTTAAGAGAATTTTCGGATTGTTTTAATTGAGAAATTATTTGCTCTTCTCCAGGTGCAAGAATAACTGAGTCTATTTTTTTTGATAAAGATTTTTGAAAAACATGTGGTTTGTTTATTTCATCATTCATAAAAGAATTAAGTTGGTTTGAAAAATAAATAAAACTCGCAAAAGGAACTACTTTTTTACATTCTAAAATTTTAAACTGATTTTCAATAGTATTTAATTTTTCTTGAGCGGCTGATCTTCTAAAATCTTTGTTATCTTTATTTCCTTTCCAAGCAGCATAACTGAACTGCGTTAAAAGTAGATCAAATTTTCCATGATCTTTACGAAACTTTTTGATTTCTTCTATATTGTTAAGTGGGCAGTCATTTAGATTTAATATTCTTTCTTTTGAGCCTTCTAAAATCAAAGCAGAGTCAACATATCCAAATTTTATTACTTTTGCTCTTACATTATTTTTTAAATTTATGAATTTATTGTTTGGAACTTCAATAACATCATAGTCATTTTTTTTTAAAAAATTCAAAACTCTTTTATCTTTTGTCTCCTGGAATAAAATTTGAGTCTTGTTTTCTAGTATTAAAGATTTGTACTCTTTATTAAAAAAAAAACTTGGACTGAAATGATCCGGATGTTCGTGAGAAACATAGATATAATCAGTATTCTGTAGATGATCTTTTGTCTCTTCCACTGTAAGCTCGTGTAATAATTTCCATCCCTTATGGAAAACTGACCCGTCATACCATGGATCTGATATTATTGAGACATCATCTATTCTGACTTTAGCAGAAGCATGATTAATAAGTTTTACAGTTGACATCATATGACTATAATAAATAAATTTGATGCTAAATCAAAGATGCAATCTGTATTGCAGTGTCACACATCCTATTAGAAAATCCCCATTCGTTATCGTACCAGGAAAGAACCCTGCTAAATTTTCCTTTAATAACTTGGGTTTGAGTTATGTCAAATATTGAGCTGTGAGGATTGTGGTTAAAATCTTTTGATACCAAAGGTTTCTGATTTATATCTAAAACTCCTTTTAATTCTCCTTTTGCAGCCTTTGTCATTGCTTCATTAATACTTTCAGGTGTTGCTTCTTTATCAGTAACTAATGTTAGATCAATTAATGAAACATTTGGTGTAGGAACTCTTATAGCTGTTCCATCTAACTTTCCTTTTAAACTCGGCAAAACTAAACTCATTGCTTTGGCGGCTCCTGTTGAAGTAGGTATCATTGCTCCTTCTGTAGAACGAGCTCTTCTTAAATCTTTATGTAGTGTATCAAGCAATTTTTGATCGCCTGTATAACTATGGATTGTAGTCATATAACCATAACTAATTCCAAAAGTTTTTTCTAAAACCATTGCAACAGGAGCTAGACAATTTGTAGTGCACGAACCATTGGATATAATATTATGCTCTTTTTTTAACTGTTTGTTATTAACACCTTGAACGATTGTAAAATCTACTTCTTTACCAGGAGCAGAAATTATTACTTTTTTCGCTCCACCTTTTATATGTTTTTCTGTTGATGACTTATCTAAAAATATACCAGTGCATTCTAATACTACATCGGCACCTACTTTTCCCCAAGGAATATTGGCAGGATCTTTTTCTGCAAAAACTTTTATTTCTTGATTACCGATTTTGAAACCTTCTTTAGAAGTCTGAATTTCTTCATTAATGATACCATGAGTACTATCATATTTAATCAAGTGAGCATTAGTTTCTATAGATCCTAAATCATTTATTGCAACAACTTGTATTTTATCTTTATAATTCTCTAAAATAGCTCTAAGAATTAATCTACCTATTCTTCCAAATCCATTTATTCCAATTTTTATCATACCTTAATTAAAAACTCTTTCGCAAAAAAAACATATTATTTATTTTTTTATAAATTTTAAATTTGTTTCTTTTATAATAAGCGTGGGCTTTAAAATTTTTGGCTTCATAACACAAAAAAAGAAATTTTGCATTATTTTTTTTAAGAATTTTTTTGAAAAAATAATTAATAATATTATCTTTTTTTCTTAAGCTGATTTTTTTAAAATATTTACTCAAAATTACTAAATGAAGCAAATGAATATAATTTTTCTCCCTATTTTTTCCAAAATCAATTGAAGATTTTCCCATCATTCTTAAAAGAAAGCTTATATTAGTAAATACAATCAAAGGATGCATTAGTAAAAATAAAATTATTTTTTTTCTTAATAAATTATAATTATCTATTGTGGTAAGACTGATTATAGAAACGATATTTTTATCTTTTTTGATCACATATAGATCTATTGTCTTTTCTTTTACCGCTTTTTTAAAGAAATTTTTATTTAAAATAGAAAATATTGATGAAGGTATTTTCTCTATAATTAATTCAAAAATCTTATCTAGGTTATTTGGACAATATTCTAAGATATATTTGTCTTTTTTAAGTAGTTGCACTTTGTAACTATTTGCTCTCTTTTAGTTCTGAGCTAATTTTGTCTAAAAAATTTTTTATAAGGATTGCATCTTCTTTATCAAGAATGTTATCTTTTTTTAACGAACTATTCAATTCTTGTCTAATTTTGTCTTTTATCTTTTCACTAGTTTCTTTATCTAATGTAGAAAATATTTTTTTTTGAAAATTATGGATCGTATATCCAACGGTTAATTGATATAGAAAAAATATGGCTACTATAAAAATTATTACTTTATAAATATAAATTCTCATTTTTATTTCTTATAAATCGAAAATATCTTAATATCTCCAATAAAATACTCCTCGATTTTCTTAAATTCTACTGGAATATTGTAATTTTTATTATACTTTTCATCTGATTTATAAATATAATTTGTATAAATATAATCAGCTCTATCAAACTCTTGCCCAACGAATATAAATTTTGATCTTTGATTCTCGGTTAACATATCCTTGCCATTTTTGAAAGGCGTCCACGAAGAATTTGCTACATAAATTTTTTTTTTTTCATTTTCTTTTGAAAAAATATAACTTAAAGCATGCGATCTACTTAGCGAAGGAGTATCAACTTGAAAATTTTCGATTTCTTTTTTACTTAAATATTCATTGAAATATAAACTTTGGTATGGATGAAATTTAATATTTTGGTAAACTAGAAAAGATCCAATTAATACACATAATGAATATTCATATACAGTTTTAATTTTTTTTCTAAAATAGTTTAAATAATAATTAATAGAGAAAGCAGCAAAATAACTTAAAAATAAATGTAAAAAATAAAAATGCCGCCAGCCACTTAACATGGCAACGTTTAAAAAAATCGCGTAAGTAAAAAAAATAGTAAAACTTAACAATATAAATACATCTATTTTTTCTTTGTTCGTTTGCCAAAAATCACTATTAATAATTTTTTTATCTTTTATATTTAGAAGTCGCACAAAAAATCTTTTAGCTAAGATTAAAAATCCTAAAACTGAAAAAAATAAAATTACAAAAGGAGTCGATATAAATATCCAAAAAGGTAGATATGTTCTGGGTAAATATTTAATTGAATAATATTCTCCATCAAAAAGAACTTTTATATCCATCCAGTAAAAAAATTTTTTGAACCATAAAGAAAATTCAAAGATATTCAGCTCCCAAATATAAGGATAATGTAAATAAAGAAAAAACAAATAGAAAAAAATAATTTTTACCACTTGTTGAATTAAAAAAAATAAATTATTTTTTTTGTTTAAATATTCAATAAAAAGAAAAAAAATTGTAAATATAGGCAAATAAATGCCCATAATTCTTGAAGAAGTCGCTAATGCCGAAAATAAGCAAAATAAAATTAAATGCTTGTTTTTTGACTCTGTAAAAAATCTAAAAAGGAAATAAACCGATAAAGTTAATAAAGATAAAAATAATATATCTTTATTGTTATGAAAACTGTCTCCAAAAATTCTTGGTGTCCCAATGTAAAATAAGACTCCTAAAAAAATTACAGAATTTTTAGTAAATCTTTTTTTTAAAATTAGATAAAAACTTATTGAACTTAAAAAAAATATTAAAAATATAGATAGATGTCTTAAATGAAAATAAATTTTACTATCTTCTATAGAGAATAGAATTTCAATAAAAGCTAAAGGTAAATCAAAAATTATGCCATAAAAATTGAAATAATTTGTATCTGGTAACAATGGATATTCCATGAGTATTTCTTGATATTTATTCGTGGCTAAATTACTAAAATTGTCCAGTTCAAAAAAAAATAAAAATTGTTTTAACCAATAAAAACCATTTTTTCTTTGGAAATGCTCTTCTATACCTATTCCAAAATCTTTATAAATTAATAATCCGATAAAAAAGTAAATACTAAAAAAAATGAAAGGAAATTTCTGATTGAAAAATTTATTGATCATTTAAATTTATTTTTTAATATACAAAAAATTAATGTCAGACAATACCTTAAGCAGGTATAAAGATATCTAAAATTTAATGAAACCATAGTTTTTGAAAGACCAGAAGCTCTCAATTCGTCTTCAAAAGGAATTTCGATTAATTTTTTATTTTTTTTTTTCAAATGAACGATCAAACTAACAAAATAATCCCCGTAATAACCACTTAGAGAATAATTTTTAAAAATATCTTTTCTTAAACATATAAATCCACTAGTGAAGTCAGTTAAATCTTCATAAAGAAAAAATTTACATAATTTGTTAAAAAAATAGCTTTGATTTTCATTATGTTCTTTTTTAGATTTGTCACTATTAAAATATCTCTTGCTATCTCTTAAAAATCTGGAACAAATAACGGCATCATAATTTTTTGAATAATCTATAAAATTCTCTAAATATTTTGGAGGATGTTGGAAATCTGCATCCATCCAAATAATATAATCGTATTTAGCTACTTCAATACCTTGATTGATAGACTTAGCTAAATTTTTCTTTAAATTTTTTCTTGAAATTAATTTTACAAATTTATTATCTTTTTTAAAATTCTGGACAACTTCTAAAGTTCCATCCGTTGAACTATCATCTACTATAATTATTTCAAATTGAAGATTTTTATTTTGAAAAATATTTGAAATTTCATTGATTAATTCCAAAATATGTCCTTTTTCGTTTAAAGTTGGAAGTATAATGCTAAAACTCATATTTACTATATAAAGAACAATTGTTATTAATATTTTGTTTTTCTATGATTAAAAATATAACACACAAAAGTAAAATTCTTGCAATAATTATAAAAGGTAACTATTTAAAAAAAAGGGGAGTAAATTTTTTTACAAATCCAAAACTTAATCAGCAGGTCGCTTATATGAATCATCCAAAAAATCATTTGATTCAGCCTCACACACACAAAAATAGTTTGAGAAAGATTAAAGGTACAACTGAGGTTCTAATAATTTTAGATGGGATCCTCAAAATAAATTTTTTTGATAATAAAAAAAAATATATATTTAGTAAAATTGCTCAAAAGAACGATATTATAATACTTTTAACGGGTGGACATGGCTTTGAGGTAAAGAAAAATTGTAAAATGATTGAGGTAAAACAAGGACCTTATTCAAAAAGTGAAGATAAATTTAAATTCTAATCAATGAAAAAAATTAATAGGTTTGTGCCGGTTAATATTCCTAGATTATATAGAGACGAGAGAAAAAATATAAACGAATGTTTAAAAACAAATTGGATTTCATCAGAAGGTAAATTTGTCAAAGAATTTGAAGATAAATTTTCTAAATATAATAAAAGAAAATATGGAATCGCTGTTTCAAGTGGTACTGCTGCTTTAGAAGTGGCAGTGAAATCTTTAAATCTTCAAAAAAACTCAGAAGTAATTATTCCAGCTTTTTCAATTATATCTACCGCTCTTTGTGTAATAAAATCTAAACTTAAACCAATTCTAGTTGACTGTGATAGAGAAACTTGGAACGTAAAACCTGAAGACGTTATAAAAAAAATAAATTCAAAAACCTCAGCTATTATAATTACTCATATTTATGGTTTACCAGTTGATCTTTCAAAAATTATTAAAATTGCCAAAAAAAATAATATAAAGATCATAGAAGATGCAGCGGAAGTAATTGGTTTAAAATATAAAAATAAAATTTGTGGTAGTTTTGGTGATTTAAGTACTTTTAGTTTTTATGCAAATAAACATATAACTACGGGTGAAGGTGGAATGGTTTTAACTAATGATAAAAATTTATATTTAAAATGTAGATCGCTCAGGAATCTCTCTTTTTCAAATTCTTATTTTGATAGATATAATCATGATGATATAGGTTGGAATTATAGAATGACAAATCTTCAAGCTGCATTAGGTTGCGGTCAGCTAAAAAATATAAATAAGATTATTAAAAAAAAACGGGAAATTGGGAATATGTATTATAAATATTTGAAAGATAATAACTCATTTATTCTTCAAACAAATAAAACAAAATACTCAAAAAATATTTATTGGGTTTTTGGAATTCTATTAAATAAAAATTCTAAATATACTAGAGATGAAGTTATGAAAAAATTACTTAAATACCGAATCGATACTAGGCCCTTCTTTCTTAGTATGAATAAACAAAAAATTTTCAAGAAACTAGGATATTTTAAGAATAAATCTATGAAAAATTCTGAGTACATATCTAAAAATGGTTTTTATGTGCCTTCGGGTTTAGGAATTTCAAAAAGTGATATTAAATATGTTTGTTCTGTTCTAAATAAAATTTTAGATTAGACATATTTAAAAACAAGAAAAGCATAACCAAAGCAAATTATTGTGGCTACCCATAAAACACTACCAATTAATGCTAGCCAGAATAAATGAATAAAAGCACTTCCGAGTAATGATATAAATAATCTGTCACCTCGTGTGGTGTCTAAACCTAAAATTCCTTTTCTTGGATCTCCACCAGGTGATTTTTTTTCCCAAATAACCATTGCTGTTAAACATAAAGCTATGAATATAAAAAATGCAGCTGTCTGCCAGGTCCAGGCCATCCAAGTGATAAATTCAAAATCGAAGAGTCCCTTCTCTTTCTTTTTAGCCATGTCACCCCAAGTGGCGGCATTTAAAATATTGAACATCATCATACTCGTCCTAACGCAAATCCTTTCGCTATATAATTTCTTACAAAGTAAATTACTATTGCACCAGGTATAATTGTCAAACTTCCTGCAGCAGCAAGTAGTCCTAATTCATATCCTGATGTACTGGCGGTTCTTGTCATTGTTGCGGCTATAGGTTTGGCTGCTACAGCTGTAAGTGTTTTAGCTAATAATAATTCTACCCAAGAAAACATAAAACAGAAAAACATAGTAATACCTATGCCTGCAGTAATAGTGGGTATGAATATTTTAAAGAAAAATCTCCAAAACGAATAACCGTCAACATAAGCTGTTTCATCTAACTCTTTTGGCACAGAAGACATAAATCCTTCTAAAATCCAAACTGCTAAAGGAATATTAAACAAACAATGTGATAAAGCTACAGCCACATGTGTATCAAACAAGTTTACTGATGAATAAAATTGAAAAAATGGCAAGGCAAATACTGCTGGAGGGGCCATTCTGTTAGTCAATAACCAAAAAAATAAATGTTTATCCCCTAAAAATTTATATCTAGAAAAAGCGTAAGCTGCAGGTAGTGCAGCTGCCACTGAAATCATGGTGTTCATCACTACGTAATAAATAGAATTAAGATACCCAGTATACCAAGTACTGTCGGTAAAAATTTTCTTGTAATTATCTAATGTAAATTCTTGAGGCCACAATGTGTAAGTGTTTATAATCTCAGTTGTTGTTTTAAAAGACATGTTAAGCAACCAATAAATTGGTAGCATCAAGAAAATAATATAAATTGTAGGAACTAACCACTTAGCTTTCTTCATGATTTCTCCTCATTTCTCATCATCAATGTGTAAAATACCCAGCAGACCAAAAGTACTATAAAGAAATATATTAATGACATTGCTGCAGCTGGTCCTAAATCAAACTGTCCTAATGCCATTTTAACCAGGTCTATAGATAAAAATGCAGTAGCATTGCCTGGACCGCCTCCAGTTAAAACAAATGGCTCTGTATAAATCATGAAACTGTCCATAAACCTCAAAAGTATTGCAATCGTTAATACTTTTTTCATTTTAGGTAATTCAATTTTCGTAAAAATTGCCCAACGACTAGCCCCATCAATTTCTGCTGCTTGATAGTAAGCAGGTTGGATAGATCTTAATCCTGCATAAGACAATAAAACTACTAACGATGTCCAATGCCATACATCCATTAGTATAGTTGTGAACCAAGCATCACCAATTTGTTGAGTAAAGTTATAATCAAATCCCAAAGCATTAAGTGAATTACCTAAGAAACCAATATCTGGTAACGCAAAAATATTCCACATAGCTCCTACAACGTTCCATGGAATTAAAAGTGGCATGGACATTAAAACTAAACAAACGGGTACTCCTATTCCCTCTTTAGGCATAGTAAGAGCAATAGCTATTCCTAATGGAATTTGAATAAATAAAATTATAAATGTAAATAAAAATTGTCTACCAAGTGATGCGTGAAATCTTTCGGATAACATGATTTGTTTAAACCATCTTGTGCCTTCCCACATAAAAACATTATTCCCAAAAGTTTCCTGAAAAGCATAGTTTACTACTGTCATTAATGGAATAATGGCATTGAAAGCTACCAGTACAAATACTGGTATTACAAAAAACCATGCTTTTTGATTTACTGTTTTATTCATTCAATTATCCAACTATCTCCATATGTATAAGTATATTCTTTTTTAAATTTTAAAAATGTAGATCCTGACGGAATATCTTCATTAGATTTTGCAATAATTTTAATTTTTCCAGTTTCACTTTCAGTATCTACAATTTTGTGCCTTCCAGTATTACTTACCGATAAAACTTTTACTGGAATTCCTTCATTGCTAAAAGATATAAATTCAGGTCTCACACCAACCTCTGTTTTGTTAAAATTATTTTTTTTAATTTGTTGGTGAGTTTCTATTTTTTTTCCATTAACTATCACATCATTTCCTTTAATTTGACAAGGTAAAACATTCATACCTGGTGAACCAATAAAATATCCCACAAATGTATGCTTTGGCTTTTCAAACAAATCTACTGGTGTTCCTGTTTGAACAATTTGACCTTCATGCATTACAACTACTTGATCAGCAAATGTTAAAGCTTCTGTTTGATCGTGTGTTACATAAATCATTGTTCTATTAATCTTTTGATGAAGTTCTTTAAGTTTAGATCTTAAAATCCATTTCAAATGTGGATCGATTACTGTTAATGGTTCATCAAACATAATAGCATTTACATCTGATCTTACCAATCCGCGTCCTAGTGAAATTTTTTGTTTACCATCTGCAGTTAAACCAGAAGCCCTATTATTTAATGTTGAAGATAACTCCAACATTTCAGCTATCTCATGAACTTTTACTTTGATTTCTTCCTCAGGAATTTTTCTATTTCTTAAAGGAAAAGCTAAATTATCATAAACTGTCATCGTGTCATAAATAACCGGGAATTGAAAAATCTGTGCGATATTTCTCTCTACAGGATTCAATCCAGAAATAACTTTATCATCAAATAATATATCCCCTTTAGTTGGTGTAATGAGTCCAGAAATAATATTTAATAATGTTGTCTTTCCACAACCTGACGGGCCTAATAAAGCATAAGCGCCCCCATCATTCCAATCAATGTCTACTCCTCTAATTGCCCAGTCAGCATCTGAAGACTGAGTTTTTAAATAACTATGGCTTAAACCTTTTAATGTAACTTTAGCCATTAGATACTAACCTTTCATTTTGATCAAAATAAACAAACTCATCTGTATTCATGTATAAATTCATCTCATCGCCAACGTTTTTTTGAAAAACTCCGTTAGACAATGAAACCCAATTCAAATTTCCATTTGTAAAGTGGATTAAGCTTTCAGAACCACTAATTTCAGAGATTAAAACTTTACCTTTTATCTCAAGTGTATTGTTGCCCTCTTTATACGTGGTAATATTGTGAGGTCTAATACCTACTTTATATTCACCATCTTTGATATTTAATTTAGTCTTCCATTGAATATCATTTTGTAAAAATGAACATTGGTCTCCTGATTTTTTTATTTTAGCAATATTCATTGGTGGATCACTAAAGACCTGGGCTGAAACTAGAGAGTTAGGTTTATTATAAGTATCTAAAGTTTTTCCATATTGAATAATCTTACCTTCCTGTAACGTTGCAGTATTACCGCCTAAGAGTAAAGCTTCTGAGGGTTCTGTGGTTGCGTAAACTACAATACAATCTCTATTTTCGAATAATTTTGGTAATTCTTCTCTTAATTCTTCTCTTAATTTAAAATCTAAGTTTGCAAGTGGTTCATCTAAAAGAATTAGGTCTGAGTCTTTTACTAGTGCTCTTGCTAAAGCAGTTCTTTGTTGTTGTCCTCCGGAAAGTTCATTTGGTTTTTTATTCAACATTCCAGAGAGTTTTAGTAATTCTGCAACTTTCCCAACTCTTTGTTTTATTTCATCTGAATTTACTCCAGTAATTTTTAATGGAGATGCAATGTTGTCATAAACTGTGAAATTGGGGTAATTTATAAATTGCTGGTAAACCATTGAGACATTTCTTTTTTGAACTTTCATACCTGTCACATTCTCATTGTTAAACCAAATCTCGCCTGATGTTGGTTTATCTAGGCCAGCCATAATCTGCATTAAAGTGGTCTTTCCGGCTAAAGTAGACCCTAAGAGAATATTAATTGTATTTTTTTCTAATTTTAAATTTGTTGGATAAATATGAGTATCTAACCCTATTTTTTTTTCTACGTTTTTTAATTCTAAGCTCATATTTTTTTGAAATCTGTTTTAAAAAAAGGGGGCCGTTAAGCCCCCTTTAAATTTAGATTAAACCTAAATTACTTCCAAGCTCTTTCAAATGGAACTGTTTTACCTTTAGGTTTCTCATCACGTTTAGCTTTTGGCGATCCTGGTTGTTTCAACCAATAATCAGCGCCTTTCGGCTTAGCTAATCTTGGACCACATCCACCGTATGTATTGTTTGCTTTATCAGCAGCTTCCATACGAGACATAACTAAGTTCATCTCTTCTGCAAGACGATCCATAGCTTGTTGTGGAGTAAACGCACCTGAGTTTACATCTCCAATTTGTTGCCACCAGATTTGTGCAAGTTTCGGATAATCCGGAACATTGATACCTGTCGGTGACCACAATACTCTGTTTTTAGATCTGTAGAATTCTACAAGTCCACCAAGTTTTGGAGCTCTTTTAGTAAAGTGCTTGTGATTAATTGTACTATCTCTAATGATAGTTAAACCAACATCACTTTTCTTAAGATCAACAGTTTTTGATACTACGAATTGAGCGTATAACCATGCAGCTTTTCTTCTGTCAACTGGAGTAGACTTAAATAAAGTCCATGATCCAGCATCTTGATAACCAAGCTTCATACCTTCATCCCAGTAAGGACCTTTTGGTGATGGTCCCATTCTCCATAAAGGATTACCTTTATCATCAACTGTTTTGTTTCCAGTACTTTTTGGAGCAACCATTGATGCCGTGAACGCTGTATACCAGAAAATTTGCTGTGCAACGTTTCCTGATGATAAAGCTGGCAGAGACTGATAGAAGTCCATTGCTGCAGCACCTGGAGGTGCATAAGCTCTTAACCACTCGTCCCATTTTCTGATTGCATATACGGCAGCAGGACCATTAGCAGCCCCACCTCTTGCTACGTCAGCACCAACTGGGTTACAAGAACCTTTTTCCATTCTTATTCCCCACTCGTCAACTGGTACACCATTTGGTTTACCAACTGAACCTGCGCCAGCCATTGATAACCACGCGTCAGTCATTCTCCATCCTAAGTCTGGAGCTCTCTTACCGTAGTCCATGTGACCGTATACTCTAACACCGTCGATATTCTTTACGTCTTTTGTAAAGTATTCAGCGATATCTTCGTAAGCAGACCAGTTTACTGGTACACCTAGATCGTATCCGTATTTAGCTTTGAAACCTTTTTTGATTTCAGGTCTGTCAAACCAATCTTTTCTAAACCAGTAAAGGTTAGCAAATTGTTGGTCAGGTAATTGATATAAATCACCATCTGGACCTGTAGTAAATGATTTACCGATGAAATCATCGATATCTAATGTTGGTAAAGTTACATCTTTACCTTCACCTTTCATCCACTTTGTTAAGTTTACTGCTAACTGAAGTCTTGAGTGTGTACCGATCAAATCAGAGTCATTGATGTATGCATCATACAAGTTTCTTCCAGTTTGCATTTGAGTTTGTACAGCTTGTACTACTTCCCCTTCTCCAAGTAACTGGTGATTTACTTTGATACCAGTTATCTCTTCAAAAGCTTTTGTTAAAACTTTTGACTCGTATTCGTGAGTTGGAATTGTTTCTGATAATACATTTATTTCCATTCCTTTGAATGGTTTTGCAGCATCATGGAACCAATTAAGTTCTTTCTCTCTTTCTTTTGCAGAAATTGTTGAAAGACTAAACTCACCATTTGACCATTTCTTAATTGCAGCTCCGTGTCCGTCAGCTACAGCGTTTGAAATAGTTAATAGAGAAATTGAAACAGCAACAGCTAAAATACTCTTTAATGTTTTAAACATAGATTATTTCCCTCGTTGTTGTTGTTTAAAGATTACTTATTCAACCAAAATAAAAGTGAAAAGTACAGTGCAGAAAGTTTAAAAATTACAACTTTAAAGTGTGTATTAATTTATTAAGGCTCTCTTGACAGCTTTTTCCCAGCCGTTAATTAGAATTGTTCTAGATTTATTTTTCATTTTTGGTGAAAATTTTTTATCTAAGCTCCAGTTTTTGGAAATATCTTTTAATGATTTGTATATCCCTATGTACAAACCAGCCATAAACGCTGCCCCCAAGGCAGTAGTTTCTTGAACTTTAGGTCTTAATACTTTTACATTCACTATGTCAGATAAAAATTGTGAAAACCAATTATTCATTACCATCCCACCATCAACTTTTACAATTTTAGGTCTTAAACCATCATGTTTCATAGCCTCAAATAAATCATGAGTTTGATAAGCGACTGCTTCAATTGTAGCTCTTACTATTTCATTAGGGCTAGTATCTCTTGTTATGCCACTCAAAACTCCTCTTGCTTTAGCATCCCAATAGGGCGCCCCTAGTCCTGTAAAAGCTGGAACTAAATAGATATCATTATTATTTTTAAGTGATTTCACTATTTTTTCTGTTTCTGGTGCTCTCTTAAAAAATTTCATTCTATCTCTTAACCACTGAACACCTGCACCAGCAATAAAAATAGAGCCTTCCATTGCGTATGTTGTTTGTCCTTTAAGTCTATATGCAATAGTGGTTAACAGTCGATTTTTTGAATAAATTTTTTTAGAACCAGTATTTAATAATACAAAAGCTCCGGTTCCGTAAGTACTTTTCAACGAACCTGGTTCAAAACAGCATTGACCAATAGTTGCTGATTGTTGATCACCTACTACTCCATTAATCGGAATTGGTTTACCAGTTACAGAAGGATGGGTTTGACCATAATCATCGGCACAATCTTTTACTTCTGGCAAAATATGTTTTTTAATTTTAAGGAGATTTAATATTGCATCATCCCATTTATTTGAGGAAATGTTATATATCATTGTTCTACTTGCATTGGTTGCATCCGTTGCATGAACTTTTCCTTTTGTAAGTCTCCAAATTAAAAAGCTATCAATTGTTCCAAATAACAACTGTTTCTTATTCATTAACTGCCGTGCTTTTGGGATATTATCTAAAATCCATTTAATTTTTGTTCCTGAAAAATATGAGTCTATCAAAAGGCCAGTTTTATTAAAAACCATTGTATCCTTATTTTGCTTTCTTAACTTTTTACAAAATTCTTCAGTTCTTCGATCTTGCCAAACAATAGCTTTATAAACAGGTTTTCCTGTTTTCTTATCCCATAAAACTGTTGTCTCTCTTTGATTGGTGATTCCAATACTTAAAATTTTACCTTTTAAACCTCTGGCTTTTTGTATTACGTCTTTAAGAGTTTTTATTGTTGTTTTCCAAATTTCATCTGCATTATGTTCTACCCAACCACTTTTTGGAAAATATTGAGTAAATTCTTTTTGTGAAGAAAAAACTGGATTACCTTTTATATCGAATAAAATTGATCTATTAGAAGTTGTCCCTGCATCAATTGAAATGATAAATTTTTTCATCTAAAAGCCTCCCAGTTTAACTCAAGTTTTTTGTCTTCAACAATAGCATTAATCATACTCAGCATTAAAGGTAATTGTTTCTCATTAAAATCTTCATTTACTTTCTTTGCGATCTCTTTAGCTAAGTCAGCACCTTCAACAGTAACTTTTTCCATTTTTGTTTTTTTTGCTTCAGAAAATGTTAGGCCCTCTCCGATATAGGCTCCCATTTTTGCATTTCTACCTCCTCCTGAGCTAACGTACAAATCACCTAACCCTGCTAATCCTTTTACGGTCTCTTTTTTTCCTTTAAGATGTTCTACAAAAATCTCCATTTCCAAAATTGATTGTTTTATTAAGGCTGAAGCTGTATTTAAATAATTCTTTTCTCTAACTTCATTTGAAATATTTTTGCCACATAAACCTTTAGCTGCGCCTACAGCCATAGAAAAAATATTTTTTATTGCAGCTGATACCTCTACACCATTTAAATCATCTGAACATGAAGTATGATAATAATTAGTATTTATCATATTAGCTATTTTTTTTGCTGTATTGATATCTTTATTTGCTATAACAACGCTGCTATGAACTCTATTAGCTAAGCCAGCTGCTAAACAAGGTCCACCTACTGCTGAAATATTTATTTCTTTAATACCTTTCTCAGATAACAATCTTTCAAGTTTATCTACCAATAGCTCATAATTATTTTTGTAAATACTTAATCCTTTAGTGAGCATTAATAATTTCGGTAATTTTTTTTTTTTAAATAGTCTGCTTAATTGATCTGCAGCCCAATCAATTCCTTTCGAGCTAATTCCTAATACAATTAAATCAACATTCGAATTTAAAAGTTCATCAAATTTTTCAAATCTTAATACATTTATTTCTTTTGGAATTTTAGTGTTTAAACCCGGGTGTAAATATTCATTTTTTTTTAAGTTATCAATAAAATCATTTTCTAGATGTGTTCCCGCTATATTAATATCGTGGTTATTATCTAAACATGGTAACGCAAAAGCAGAACCCATTGCTCCCGCTCCAATAATTACAATTTTTGACATTTAATCCTTAAATAAAATTTTTTTGAAAATTAAAAAAACTGATATTAGCTCAATTTTTCCTATAATCATAAAAATAATTAAAGCTATTTTAGAGGATATTAACAAATCTGCAAAATTAAGATTTTGTAAGTTGTACATTTCAGAATTTACAGTATTTGTCAAAGCAAGAATAGCTAATTTAAATGACTTTTCAAAACCAATATTATCAAACACCAAGAAAGTAGATAAGATAAATAAACTTATAAAAAAAGAAATAAATATCAAGAATGAGAATTTTATATTTTCATCTGTAATTTTATTATCAGAATTGAAAATTGTTTTTTTAATTACACTGTTTGGACTAATTAATTTGATTATTTCACCAGACGTTATTTTTAATAGTATATAAAATCTACTTAATTTGACTCCTGAGGAATTCGAAATTAATGAGCCACCAATAATAGTAATCAGTAAAAAATACAGGCTTAAATTATTATCAGACTTTATTAGAGAAATTCCTGAATTAGCTAAGCTACTTAATATATTTATAAATATATTTAAACCATTTAAACCATATAAATATATTAAAAATATAAATACAATAGCTAAAACTAATAAATAAAAATCTTCTTTATGATCTCTTATTAAAGTTTTTTTATTAAAAATATTAAATAATAAATAAAGATTTAACATTGAAATAATTAAAGCAAAAATCAAAACTAACTTTTGAAAATTAGTAGAGATTATTTCAGATAAATTATTTGATGGCAGGAAGCCTCCTCCAGAAATTAAAGTCATTGTTAAATTCAGAGAATTAAAAAGTCTAATTCCTGAAAAATTTAGTAATGCAAGGAAAATGAAACTTAGAACTGAATAATAAATAAATATTTTTAAAACATTATCTTTAATATTTTGATCAGACTTTGAAATATTTTCACCCGTGTAAGTTAGATTTGTCATTTTGAAATTGAATGATTTATTTGAAAAAATGAGAACTAAAAAAAATAAAAAATATAGTCCGCCTATCCATTGAGAAGATGATCTCCATAAAATTAAGGTCGGATCTAAATATTTTATATTCTCAAAAGTTGAAAAACCCGTTCCTGTTAAACCAGAGATTGCTTCGAAAAAAGCACTCAGAAAAGATACTTTAAAATTACTTAAATAAAATGGAGTAGAAATTAACAATCCTACAATTATATATACAAGTACTATTAAAATCAATTGATCGATAAAATCTATTTTTTTATTAGATTTTTTACCAAAAAAATAAAATCCAGCGCCAAGTGCAATCGAAAATATTAAAGTTAAAAAATAAGACTCTATACTAAGAAAATAATCAAAATATGATGAATACAAAATATTTATAAAAGCTGAAATACTTATTGGAAAACAAAATAAACTTAAGTAAAAACTTATACTTTTAAAATTCATTTTTTGCCTAAATAGAGCCTACGCTAAAAATACTTTCGACGTCTTTTAATTGTTCTCTTTTCGCTAGAAATACTACTAAATCATCTTTTTCAAAAATAAAATTAGATCTTGGAATAACTACTTTATCTTTTCTAACTATCGCACCAATTCTTATATCTTCAGGAAGGTTTGAGTCTCTTATTTTTTTGTTTAATAATTCAGAATTATCTAAAATTTTAGCTTCCATAAATTCATACTCGCCATCTAACAAGGAATAAACTGAACCAATGGTTCCCCTATGTACATGTTCCATAATCCTAGAAACAGTAGTCATCCTCGGATCAACCAAATCGTCGATATTAAGTGAATCTTGTAATAAATTATAATTTGACTTATTAACTATTGCTATTGTTCTTTTTTTCATTCCACTTTTTTCGGCTAAAACACAAGCCATCATATTATTTTCGTCATCATTGGTTAAGGCTAAAACAGTTTCTGAACCTTCGAGGTTTGCTTCTTTAAGAATTTCTTCATCTAATGCGTCACCATTAATAACAATAGACGATGATAACTCATTTGCTATTTCTTCCGCTCTTTTTTTATCTTTTTCAATAATTTTTACTCTTAAATCTTCAAAATTTTCTTCTAGCATCTTCGCTAAATTTAATCCTATATTTCCTCCACCGATAATTAATACATTTTTAGATATTTTTTCGTCGTGCCCGAAAGCTTTTAAAATTTGGTTAAGTTGATCGCTATTTACAACAACATAAACGTTATCATCCTCAAGCATTTGATCATTTTTTTTAAGATATATAAATTTATCTTTTCTTAAAGCGCCTATTATATTTGCTTTAAAATCTGGAAATTTTTCTGTAAGTTTTTTTAATGGTATATTTTTAATAGGACAGTTTTTTTCTATAGAAATCTCTAACATTTTAACTTTTCCGTTTCCAAAAGGGACATTGTCTAATGCACCTGGTGCTTCTAACCTCCTATATAAAGATTTGGCCACTTCTAATTCAGGTGAAATAATTACATCTATTGGTATATTGGATTTATTATAGAGTTTTCCCCATTTTCCCTCTAAAAAATCTTTTGTTCTGATTCTTGCAATTTTTTTTGAAACATTAAATAATGAACTTGCAAGCTGACACACAATCATATTTGTTTCGTCATTTCTTGTCACTGCTATAATCATGTCTGCTTTTTCAGCTCCTGCGTTATCCAAAACACTCGGTAATGAAGCCCTGCCAACAATGCCCTTAACATCCTGTGTTTCATTAATTTTTTTTATGTCATCAGAAGACTGATCTATCACTGTTACAGAGTGTCCTTGAGCAGATAATTGTTTGCTTATTGAAAAGCCGACTTTGCCAGCTCCACATATAATAATATTCATTTTAGTTTATACCTTTAATGCCAAGTTCTTTTAGTTTTCTGTGAAGAGCTGATCTTTCCATGCCAATAAAGTCAGCTGTCTTTGAGATGTTTCCGTGATTTTTCTTTAATTGAGTTGTTAAGTATTCTTTTTCAAAACTTCTCCTTGCTTCTTTTAAAGAATAGGTAAAAGATTTTTCTAAAAGATCCTTGTTGGTATAATTTGATGAGGCTGGGTTTAAAATATCGTTTATTAATTGATTAATGTTTGATTGAGACTCGTTAGCTGATAATATAGTTATTCTTTCAATTAAATTTCTAAGCTCTCTTACATTTCCTGGCCAATTGTAAGTATATAAATTGTCATTATTAATATCTAAATTATGTAATTGAACGCCATTAATTTCTGAAAGTTTTTTCGTAAAGTAATTTATTAACAATGGAATATCCTCTGTTCTAGAATTAAGTGAATTAAGTTCAATAGGAATAACGTTCAACCGATGATAAAGATCTTCTCTAAATTTATTTATTTTAATTAAATCATTTAAGTTTTTTGAAGTTGAAGATATAAGCCTTATGTTTACATTTATATCTTTAGACCCATTCAATCTTTTAAATTTTTGGTCTATAAGAACTCTAAGTATGTTCGCCTGAGTCTGGTAAGGTATTTCTGAGACTTCATCAATTAACAAGGTTCCTTTATTTGCTCTTTCTAGTGCTCCAAAAGATATATTGCCATCTTCAAATTCCTCTCCAAATAATTCTTTCTCATATGTGCTTTCTTTAAGAAGAGCGGCATTTATGATTACAAATGGTTCATGAGATCTAGTAGAATTTTTATGTATTTTTCTTGCAACTAATTCTTTTCCCGTACCAGTCGGTCCAGAAATCAGCACTCTACTTTCAGAAGTTGATAATTTATCAATAATTTTTTTAACTTTCATTATTGATGGACTTTTTCCAATTAATTCAAATGAGTGGAAAAGTTTATTTTCTATAAGATTTTTCTCCTTTTTTAGCTCGAATGACTCTAATGCTCTATTAACATAATTAAGAATTTTCTCTTTAGAAAACGGTTTTTCAATAAATTCATATGCACCAAGTCTTATTGCTTCAACTGCTATTTGAACTGTAGCATGGCCAGAAATCATAATAACAGGTACTAATTTATCTATAGTTGTAATTAATTTTAGCAAATCTATTCCATCTTTATCAGTTTTATCAAGTTTGATGTCTATCACAGCAAGATCTGGAAGTTTTTTGTTTATTTCAAAGACTGCTTGATCATAATTTGCTGCAGTTCGGACAACGTAATTCTTTTCGACTAAAATATTACTTACAATCGAACGGATATCTGGATTATCGTCAATTACTAAAATTTCTTTATGCATCAAATTTTGGGATAGAGAGGTTAATTATAGTGCCTCTTCCTTTTTTTTTGTTTTCAATTGAAAAGTTACCTGAGTGTTCATTTACTATTTTAGTTACAATTGGCAGACCCAGACCTGTACCCTTTTTTTTTGTTGTGAAATAAGGGGTCATAGCTTTATTAGCGTCTGTAATACCTGGGCCATTATCTGTCAACCTACATGTTATATAATCATTATTACTGTTAATTTCTATGTCAATAATACCTTTAAATTTAGGGTCTTTTTGTGTAAATTCTTCAAATGCTTCATCAGAATTCTTTATTAAATTAATAAATACTCTGTTAAGCTGATCTTCATCTCCATTAATAAATGCTTTTTTTTGTTTCACATTCAAATTAATGGATGTTTTTGATGTCATTTTGACAAAATCTAATGAACTATTAATTAATTTTATAAAGTCAACTTTTTTTAAGATCGGTCTTGGCATTCTCGCAAAGTTAGAAAATTCGTTAACTAATTTTTCAATATCTCTTATTTGTCTATTAATAGTTTCTAAATATTTTTCAAAGTCTTGGCCTTGTGTATTTAACTTATTTCTATATTTTTCCCTTAAACTATCGATTGATAATTGAATAGGTGTCAAAGGATTTTTAATTTCGTGAGCTAATTTTCTAGCCACTGACTCCCAAGCCTCATATCTTTCTGTTATAAGAAGTTTATTTTGTTGCTCTTTTAATCTTTCTATCATTAGATTAAAATTTTTGTTTAATTGTTTAAATTCTTCATCAGTATCTAAATCAGGAACTTTAACATCTAAAGCTCCTTTACTGATAGAGTCAGATGCATTAATTAAATTTACTATTGGTTTTGTTAACCGTGAGGCAAATGTTATCGCTATGGACGTTGATAAAAATAAAAGTAATGTTACTACAATTATATAAATGATAGCAAAGGTAACTTTTATACCAGTTTGACTATTTTCTACAGAATAATAAAAACTTACAGCCTCTTCGGTTTCATTTAAATATCTAAGAATTTCAGGATCAATATTTCTGGAAATATATAGGTAAGTATCTACCAACGAATTTAATTTGGTCATTACTGTAGTTTTGTTGTCTAAAGTATTTGAAACAAAAACTGGTTTACCTTCTAAAACTAAATCATAATCTTCGTCTGAAGGGATTACAAATTCTTCAGTAACATCTCTTACGTCTGAAATTAGTATATTTCCTACACTATCAATTAAATAAACATCATCAATTCTTCTTAAGAATTTTTCTGATCTTAATATTTTTTTGAAATTTGAGAGATTAGAATAATATAAATTTGATGCTCTATTCAAACCTACACTCATTAAAATAACATCAGATAATACGTTCTCCTTACTTTCCTCTAAATAATTTTTTGCAACATCATATGAATTGTTTACTGCTTTTGTAATTTGTTTATCAAAATAATTTTGGACGCCGAAATTGAAAATAAATAATGAAAAAATTGCAACAATTAAAGATGGAATAACTGTGAATAGTGAAAAAACAGAGATATACTTTAGATTTGTTTGCGATCCTTTTTTATTCTTTTTGCCAGTATAATAAAATCTATAAAAATTTCTAAAGATAAGGCCAAAAAAAATTAAAAGTAAAAAGATATCAATTATTAATAATGTTTGTAAGTTTTTGTCTGTTAATGGTACAAAACCTTCGTTAATAAAGGTCAAGAAGGTTACAATACCCATGAAAATACATAAAAATGAGGATAAAATAATCCAGTTGAAATTTTTAATAATCTTGAACATCTTAAATAACCATTAAATATTTATATAAATATATTATAAGTTTATACCATGAGTTTTTGTTTAATTATTCTTGCAGGAGGTAGTAGCCATAGATTTAGGTCTAATATAGGCAAACCATATCAAAAAATAGCAGGCAAATCATTAATTGAGATAAACCTAAATAAAGCTACCAGATTCAAGCAAATTAAAAAATTTATTCTAGTTTACAATAAAAAAGACTCAAAACGAGTGAGATCTCTTAAACTTAAAAATGTTAAACTTGTTGTTGGAGGAAATAGTAGACAACAATCTACTTTAAATGCTCTGAAATATTTAATTCGCCAAAAAGGCGTTTCTAAAGTTTTAATTCATGATGTAGCTAGACCAAATTTTTCGACAAAACTTTTAAAATCTATATTGAGAAATATGAAGAATAACAGAGCAGTTGTTCCCAAAATAAAAGTACAAGATGCAATTAAACAAATAATAGACTCTAGTAAAGAAGAATACATAGTAGGAAAAAAAAGAGATAATTTATTTTTAACTCAAACACCACAAGCATTTAATCTAAAGGAAATATTTTATCTACATAAAAAAAACTCTGACAAATATAAGGATGATGATATCTCTTTATACATGGACCTTAATAAAGTTAGGTTTATTGAGGGAGAAAAAAGTAATTTTAAAATTACGGACAAATTAGATTTTGAAAATTTAAGAAATATTTACAAGTCTAAACAAAGTGTTGGAATAGGTTTTGACGTTCATAGGTTAGTGCCTAACAGAAAACTTTACTTAGCAGGTATGAATATTAAATCTAAATTAGGAACATTAGGACACTCAGATGGCGATCCAGTTCTTCATTCAATTACTGATGCAATTTTAGGAGCTTGTAAAATGGGAGATATTGGTCAATTGTTTTCAGACAAAAGTAATAAATTTAAAAACATAAGATCAACTATTTTACTAAAAAAGGTAATAGAACAGACTAAGTTTAAAGGATATTTTATAAATAATATTGATATTAACATTATAACTCAAACACCTAAGATAAAATACTTAAAAAATAAAATGATTGAAAGTATTGCTAAGCTCTGTGAAATTTCTAAAAATCAAATTAATATAAAAGGAAAATCAACAGAAAAATTAGGTGTCATTGGGAAAGAAAAAGCAATAGCCTGTGAAGTTATATGTTCAGTCATTAAATATGATTAAAACCATTAATTATTTGTTTGTTACATGTTTTGGTATTGGATCTTTTAGATTTGCTCCAGGAACTATAACTTCTTTAGTTACAACAATTTTTTTATACAGCCTATTCCATATAGTTAATCTATCTAGCGGTATTATATTACTAATTTTGTTTTTAATTTTTATATATTCATTTTATGCAGTGTCCGAATATATAAAATATAATGAAAACAAAGACCCAAAAGAAGTTGTTGTAGATGAGTTTATTGGCCAATCCATTCCAATTTATCTATATGAAATTGCACACGGAACTACGAAAGCCCCGCAGGAGTCAATTCTATTTTATTTATATATTTTTATTTTATTTAGATTTTTTGACATCAAAAAACCATTTCCGGTAAGTTTTTTTGATAAAAAATTTAAAAATAGTTTTGGAGTAATAATAGACGATGTAGTAGCAGGTTTATATGTGGTTCTTACATTGATAATATTTATGGTAGTTAAATCAAAGTTTTTCTAATGAGTCTAAATAAAAAAATAATTTCATTAATTAAAAGAAAAAAGATGAAACTTGCAATTGCAGAGTCTTGTACTGGAGGAATGTTGTCTAGCGCTATCACCTCTGTGAGCGGATCATCTAAAGTATTTACTATGGGATTAGTAACTTACTCAAATCAAGCCAAAACAAGTATATTAAAAGTACCTCAAAAACTAATAAAAAAAAATGGAGCTGTAAGTGTTCAGTGTTGTTTGGCTATGGTCAATAATTTAAGTAAAATTAGTAAATCAAAAATTTGTGTTTCAATAACAGGAATAGCTGGCCCTAAAGGAGGATCTAAACAAAAACCAGTTGGATTGGTTTATATTGGAATTAGAGTTGGAAAAAAGGTTGTTGTTAATAAATGTAATTTTAAGAATAAAGGAAGAATTTTTATTCAAAAGCAAACTGTAAAAAAAACTCTGAATTTATTAGTACAATTGATTAAACGGGATAGCTAAACTCTGGATTAACAATTACATCTAAAAGATGGGCAGTAAAACTGTTAAGCAACAAAAAGATTCCAAAAGCAATTAAATAGAGTATAAAAACTAAAAAATTTCTAGCTCGTTTTTTTTGCAATAGCTGTTTGTCTTCGGGTACCCATTCTTTACTTTTAGACTTAAAATCATAGGAAAACATCCAATAAGTTAGGTCAGTTTCGTTAGGATCGCCTGTTCTTATTGTTTTAATATATGAAGATAAAAATTTAAAAGTTAAAATAAATAAGATTAATAAAGATGATATTGTAAACATTATTTATATAATTTAATTGCTCTTTCTTCAAAAGCTTTGGCAATTTTATTTAAACCAAGCTCAAAAGATTTTTTCATTATTCCATTCAAAATCGGATTTTTCAATTCAAAATCAATAAAAAATTCCAACTGTGTCGAATTGTTTACTTCCTTAAATTTCCACTCATTTTTCAGATGTTTTAATGGTCCATCAAGGTTAGTGACTATAATTGTATCTTTTTCTTTATAATAAGACACGTGACTTGAGAAAGTTTCATTCAAGATGCTCTTGCCTACTTTTAAATCTCCATTAAAGGTAATAAGATCTGCACTTTCATTTCTCTCATAAATTTTACCTTCGATACACCATGGAACAAATTCTGGATATTTTTCAATATCTAGAACCATTTCAACTAATTGTTCTTTTTTACAAGGAATAATTTTTTTTATTGATGCGGAAGACATTCAAGCTGTTTATTTCTTGCATCTTGTAATTTTCTAAAATCTTCATCTGCGTGATAAGAAGATCTTGTAAGAGGTGATGAAGAAACAAGTAGAAAACCTTTTGTCTTTGCAATTTGCTCGAACTCTTTAAATTCATCAGGATGATAATAACGATTAAGTGGATGATGTTTGGGAGATGGTTGTAAATATTGACCGATAGTAATGAAATCAACTTCAGCAGATCTAAGATCGTCCATAACTTGAATTACTTCTTCTTTATTTTCACCCAAGCCAACCATAATTCCTGATTTAGTGAAAACTTTTTTGTTAAATTTTTTTGCATTTTTTAAAAGTTCTAATGAAGCAAAATAACGTGCTCCTGGTCTTACAGTTGTATAAAGTCTAGGAACTGTCTCTATATTATGATTAAATACGTCAAGATCAGCTTTTAAAATTTTTTTGTAAGAGTCTCCTTTTCTCAAAAAGTCGGGAGTTAAGACTTCTATAGATGTTTTTGGATTTTTATCTCTTGTAGCTTTAACAACTTTGTAAAAATGTTCCGATCCCCCATCATCTAAATCATCTCTATCTACAGATGTAATTACAACATGTTTCAAATTTAAATTTTGAACCGCTCTTGCGATTTTAGCTGGTTCAAAAATATCTAGCTCTGTTGGTTTTCCAGTTTTAACATCACAAAATGCACATGCTCTAGTGCATGTGTCTCCCATAATCATAAATGTAGCATGTTTTTTGCTCCAACACTCAGTTATATTTGGACAATTAGCTTCCTGACAGACAGTGACAAGGTTATTTTGATTAACGACTTGTTTAGTTTGAAAGAAAATTTGAGAGTCTACTATTTTCGACCTTATCCATTCAGGTTTCTTTTTAATTGGATTAAAAGGCTTATTAACTTTTTCTGGATGTCTTGGTTTTGAGCTCATTTTAACTTAATAATAATTTCATCTTTTGTGCCATATCTAAATTTTTCCCTATAAAGCATGTCTAAATAATCTAAATCATTATTTTTAACTAATGATATTTTTTTTTCCAAGTCTTGTAATTTATCAGTCAACATTTTTTCATCAATTTCTAATTCTTGAAATAATTTTTTTTTATCAAAATAAGAAATTAATCCTCTTTCGCCTCCAATTAAATTAATTCCAATATAAAGAGTTAAAAAAATATTTAGTAATATAAATTTTTTTTTCTTTAAACTTTCAATAAGTCGCATGAGTTAGATTCTAGCCATTTTTGCTTGATTTCCAAGTTCTTCTTCAATGCGTAATAACCTATTGTATTTCGCTACTCTTTCAGATCTCGCCAAAGATCCAGTTTTAATTTGAGAAGACATTGTCGCGGACGCCAAATCAGCAATAAATGTATCTTCGGTATCCCCCGATCTATGAGAAATGATAGTATTAAAATCTGCAGCTTTTGCCATTGAAATTACTTCTAAAGTTTCAGTCAAAGTGCCTATTTGATTTGGTTTTACTAAAATACAATTAGCTGACTTTTCTTTTATTCCTTTGCTTAAACGTTTTACATTTGTAACGAATAAATCATCTCCTACAATTTGAACATTTTTCCCTATTTCGTTTGTAATTTTTTTCCACGAATCCCAGTCCTCTTCAGCAAAAGGATCCTCTATTGATTTTATTGGATATCTGGATGTTAGTTTTTTATAATAACTAATATTATCTTCAACTGATGTGTAATTTTTTGATTGGATTGAGTACTCACCTTTTTCATTAATTAATTCATTCGCTGCTACATCTAGACAAATAACTATATCTTTTCCCGGTTTTAAATTCGACTTTTCTATTGCATCTACAATTAATTCCAAGGCTTGTTCATTTGTATTAATTGATGGAGCAAATCCGCCTTCATCTCCAACATTTGTGAGCATTTTGTTTGACTTTAATAATTTCTTCAAATTTTGAATAACAACATAACATTTTTCAATAGCATCCATAAAATTTTTAGCTGAGTCAGGTCTAATCATAAATTCTTGAATATTTAAGTCATTGTCGGCATGCGCACCGCCATTAATAATATTCATTAATGGTACGGGTAAAGAAAAAGTGTTCCCTAGATATTTAAATAATGATTTTTTATTTGATAAAGCTGAACATTTTGAATTAGCTAGTGAGACTGCTAAAGTAGCATTCGCTCCCAAATTTGTTTTATTCTCGCTTCCATCTAAATCTAATAAAGCTTTATCAATTTTTTTTTGGTCGTCAGACTCGAAACCTTTAAGTTTATCTGAAATTTTATTATTTATATTTTCAACTGCAATATTTACACTTTTGCCTAAAAATTTATTCTTATCCTTATCTCTTAATTCGTGTGCTTCAAATGCACCAGTTGATGCACCTGATGGAGACATTGCAGTGGCAGAAATATTATTTTCTAAAAAAACTTCTGCTTCCACTGTTGGATTTCCTCTACTATCAAAGACTTGTCTGCCTTTTATACTTTTAATTTTTGCCATTCTTATTTTACTATCTTGTCTATCTCGGTAAGTTTTTTTAACAAAGTTCTTACTTCATTTAATGGAACCATGTTTGGACCATCTGAAGGTGCATTATCAGGATTCTCATGTGTTTCCATGAAAATTGCTCCTACACCAACTGCAATAGCAGCACGAGCTAAATAAGGAACAAATTCTCTTTGTCCACCACTTTTCTCTCCCATGCCACCTGGTTGTTGTACTGAATGAGTTGCATCAAATACGATTGGAAATCCGAATTTCGACATTATAGGTAGGGATCTCATATCTGAAACAAGAGTATTGTAGCCAAAGCTCGCTCCTCGTTCTGTAATTAAAATATTTTTATTTCCAGAGTCTTCAATTTTTTTTATTACATTAGCCATATCCCACGGAGCTAAAAATTGTCCTTTTTTAACGTTAATTATTTTACCAGTTTTTGCTGCGGCAATTAATAAATCAGTTTGTCTACATAAGAATGCTGGAATTTGAAGAACATCCACGTGATTAGAAACTACAGAACATTGTTCAGCAGTATGAACATCGGTTAAAACTGGGACACCAACTTCTTTTCTAATTTTATCAAAAATGGGAAGTGATTTTTCTAAACCTAAACCTCTTTTTCCTTTTAAACTTGTCCTATTAGCTTTATCAAAAGAAGTTTTGTAAATAAGATTAATACCTAGTTCGCTTGTAATTTTTTTAAGTTCGTTTGAAATCTTTATAGCATGCTCTTCGCTCTCAAGCTGACAAGGGCCAGCGATTAGAGTAAATGGTTTATTGTTAGCGATCTCAAAATTAGAACATTTTACTTTATGAATATTCATTTTTTCGTATTGATTTTTGCGGCCTTTATAAATGATGAGAATAAAGGATGTGGTGATAAAGGTCTAGATTTAAATTCAGGATGAAACTGAACACCAATAAACCAAGGATGGTTTTCCAATTCTATAATTTCTGGTAATTTGTTGTCTGGAGATAAACCTGAAAAAATCATACCTTTATTTTCAAAATCTTTTTTATAGTTGATGTTAACTTCATATCTATGACGATGTCTTTCGTTTATCTTTAATGCTTTATAAATTTTACTTATTTTTGTGTCTTTTTTAAGTCTAGCTTCATAACTGCCTAAACGCATTGTTCCACCTAAATCTTTGTCGGTGCCCTTCATCAATTTTCCGTCTTTTGTCCATTCACTCATAAGTCCAACGACTGATGCTTTAGATGGTCCAAATTCACTGGATGTTGCTTTTTTTATATTTAATTGATTTCTAGCGAATTCAATCACTGCCATTTGCATACCAAAGCAGATGCCTAGAAAAGGAATTTTGTTCAATCTTGCATAATTAATAGCTGCTATTTTTCCTTCTGTGCCTCTTTTACCAAATCCTCCTGGTATCAAAATTCCAGATACCCCTTTGAGTTTATTTTTAATTTCACTTTGTTTTAAAAAGTCCGATTCAATTCTTATTAAATTGACTTTTAAATTATTTGCTATTCCACCATGTGTTAAAGCCTCGTCTAAAGATTTATATGCATCTTTAAGTTCAACATACTTGCCAATTATTGCAATGTTAACTTTATTTTTTGTATTTAAAACTAAATGAGTAATTTTTTTCCAAGGAGAAAGATTTACTTTTTTCTTAGAATTAATTCTAAAAAATCTTAATACTCTTTCGTCTAGTTTCTCTTTATTAAAACTTATCGGAGCTTCATAAATAGTTTTTACGTCCACAGTTTCTATAACATCTTCTATTTCAACGTTACAAAATAATGAAATTTTCTTTCTTTGATCTAAAGGAATAGATCTTTCAGATCTGCAAATAATAATATCTGGTTGAATACCTATGCTTCTTAATTCTTTAACTGAATGTTGAGTTGGTTTTGTTTTTATCTCATCAGAGGCCTTCATGTAAGGAACTAAAGTTAGGTGAATGAATAATGTATTTTTTTTACCTATTTCATTTGAAAATTGTCTTATAGCTTCTAAAAAAGGTAGACTTTCGATATCTCCAACAGTGCCTCCTATTTCGCAAATAACAAAATCCTCTTTATTTGAATCATTTTTTATAAATTCTTTAATTCTGTTCGTAATGTGAGGTATTACTTGAACAGTTTTACCTAGATATTTTCCTTGTCGCTCTCTTTTCAATACGTCATTATAAATTTTACCGGTCGTAATATTGTCCGATTTTTTTGCTGAAATTCCCGAAAATCTTTCATAGTGCCCTAAATCTAAATCGGTTTCCGCACCATCATCTGTTACGAAGACCTCACCGTGTTGAAAAGGACTCATTGTTCCAGGATCAACATTTAAGTAAGGATCCAGTTTTCTTATTCTTACTTTATAACCTCGAGACTGAAGTAGGTAAGCTAATGATGCAGATGATAATCCTTTTCCTAAGGAAGAGACCACGCCGCCAGTAACGAAAATATATCGCGCCATGGAAGTATGTTATACTTCATTAATTTATAATTACAAAGCCTTAATTACTTTGATTGTGGGATTTGTGGAAGATTTGAATTTTCTTCTTCCTCTTTCTCTAAAACTGATTGTGTTTCACGAAACTCGTCTCTAGAGATAGCAACAATTGCAATACTACAAATTATAAATAAAGTGGCAATTATAGAGGTAAATTTTGTGAGAAAGTTTCCTACTGATCTTGCAGACGTGAAATTGTCTTGTGAAACACCTAACCCTAAAGCTCCACCTTCAGATCTCTGCAATAATATTGCAATAATTAATATTATTGCAAGTAAGACATTAATTAAAATAAGCAAGCTTTCCATAATGTTTATCTATAGTAATTCTTTATTATATCAACGAATTTTTTTGAGGATTTTGAAGCTCCACCGATTAAAAATCCGTCAATTTCTTTAATGTCTTTAAATATTTTAACACTATTACCATCTACAGAACCACCATAAAGAACTGCAGGGCTTTTTTTTCTATAAATTTGATTTAATATTTTTTTTATATAAATGATTGTTTCCTCTAGCTCGTTTTTTGTTGGAATTTTACCCGTTCCAATAGACCAAATCGGTTCATATGCGACTATGATATTGTTTTTATTAAATTTTTTTTCTAAAACTTTAATAATTTGCTTTTTTAAAACTTTAAAGGTTTTTTTATTTTTTTTTTCAATTTTATTTTCACCGATACACAAAACAACTTTTAAATTATTTTTGAGAGCAAAAATCACTTTATTTTTTAGCATCTCATTAGTGTCTCCCTCACTTCTGTTATCTGAATGACCGACTAATGTATAATTTGCTCCAACATTTTTAATCATATAAGGACTTATTGCAGCTGTATTTGATGAAAAGTGGTCCTTTTGGTAACAATTCTGAGAACCAATAATAATCTTTTTGTTCTTAAAATAGTTAGAAAAAGTTTCTAATAAGGTATAAGGCGGGGTCATAATAATTTTATATTTTTTACGATTTTTATCTTTTAGGTTAAAAAAATTTATTTTTTTAAGTATATCAATGGATTTTGGGACACCAAACATTTTCCAATTTCCAATAAAATATTTCATTATTTGCCTTAATATAAAATTTAATCTATAGGTGTATAGTTTTAAAAACGTAATAAATTATTATAATGTTAACTTCAATAGGAAAATTATCTAAGTCTTTTTTTATCAAACTTCTAGTTGGAATAATTATTCTTCCATTTGTTTTTTGGGGAATGGGTGATGTATTTAGAGGGGGTAGCCAAAATGTGATAGCTTCGGTAGACTCAGAGAAGATAAGCACGCAAGAATTTGTAAAATATCTTCAAAGGCTCAATCTTAACGAAGAACAAATTAAAAATTTACCAAATACAAATCTTATTGAGAAAATTCTATCTGAATATATTGGAAAAAAGGTTATGTCATTAGAGATTGAAAGACTTGGGATAATGGTAAATGATGATTCTTTAAGAAATATTATTAAAAATGATAAATCTTTTTTTAAAGATGGTAAGTTCTCAAGAACTAAATACGAAAAATTTTTACTAACTAGTGGTGTAACCGCTCCATTATTTGAGGCAAATATAGCAGAACAGGAAAAAAGAAGACAATTTTTAAGTTCTATATCAGGTGGCGCAGTCATTCCTGAAATATTAATCATTAATGAATTTAAAAAAGAAAATCAAATCAAAACAATTCAATTTATTGACTTAGAAAAGTACCACTCCAAAAATAAACCTTCAGAAAAAAGTAAAAAAGAGCTTTATGAAAGAAATAAAAATGTTTTTTTTACAGAATTTAAAACTATTAAATATGCTGAAATTACACCTGAAAAAATAAGTGGCAATAAAGAATATGGTGAAATTTTTTTTAAAAAATTAGACGCTTTTGAAAATAATATTTTAGATGGTCAATCTTTTAATGAAGCAGCGCAAAATTATAATTTAAATGTTATTTCAATTAATAAAATTAATGCAAATAAAGAAGATGAAAATAAAAAAAAAATTGAAAAGATTTCAGATGATCTTTTTAACAAGATCTACAGTATAAATAATTCTCAAACACCTGAGGTTTTTAATTTGGGTAATAAATATTACTTAGCCGAAGTATCAAATATTGAAAAGAAAAGTAGATCGATTGATGATCCAGAGGTTCAAGAAGCATTAAATGCGCAATTAAGTTTTAAGAAAAAAATTGAAAATAATAATTCAATTATAAAAGATATTAGTATGGGAGCTTTTGACAAATCAAGATTTATTAAATTTGCGTCAGATAATCAATTAGAAGTTAAAGATTATAAAATAAATGATTTGAAGCAAAACGAAATTTTTTCTGAGAATGTTTTGAAAAGAATATTTCAACAAAAAGATGGGGAAATCAATCTAATTACTAATAACACTTTAACTAAAAGCTTTTTAGTGATGTCAATTAAGACTCAATATAAGGATTTAAAAAAAGGAAGTAATGAATATGAGCAGTATGAAGCAAAAGCTCGACTAAATTTAGTTAATAAAATCTACCAATCTCATGATAATAATCTTAATCAAAAATATAAAGTAGAATTTAACCAAAGAACAATAGAACGAATTAAAAATTCATTTTGATGCAACTGAATACAAGCTTAAAAGAATTTAAAAAAAATCATTTACGAAAAAAAAATCAAGTAATTTTTAGGTCACGTAATTGCAAAAATTATTACAAAGTTGAAAATCTTTATAAGTTTCTTTTAGCAGAGAAAAATAGTTTTATTTTTGAGTCTGTAGAAAAAGGAACTACAAGAGGAAGATATACAATTATAGGTCTCAATCCCGATAAAATTTGGGATATCCGTAATAACATAGTTGTTTTAGACAGTAATGGAAAAGTAAATAAGATAAAAACTAATCCATTAAAATATCTAAATAAACTTATTAATGAATTTAAAATAGAAATTCCAAAAAAACTACCGTCTATGGCTTCAATGTTAGTTGGCTATTTTTCTTATGATATAATTCGTTATATTGAGAAAATTCCTGACAGATGTAAGGATGATTTAAAAATTCCAGACGTAAGACTTTCTCGACCAAGAAATTTAGTTATTTATGATAACTTAAAGAAAAAGATTTATTATATCGAAAATGTTTATACTGATACGAAAATAAAAGATTATAATGAATCATATAATGAGATAATTAAAAAATTTGAACTCTATGAAAGTTTTGAAAATATAAAACTGCCTAATCAGTTTACTTTTAAATCTAATAAAAATATAATCAAATCGAATACTTCTAAAAATAAATTTAAATTACTAGTTAAAAAAGCTAAATCTTACATAAAAAAAGGTGATATTTTTCAGGTAGTTATAAGTCAAAGATTTGAGAGAAAAATAAATAAAAGACCTATTGAGATCTATAATTACTTAAGAAAATCAAACCCATCTCCTTTTATGTTTTATTTTAATTATAAAGATTTTAATGTGCTTGGAAGTAGTCCGGAAATATTAGTAAGGCTTAGAAAAGATGAAGTTACTATAAGGCCGATCGCAGGGACTAGACCTCGAGGCAGAACAATAAATGAAGACAAGAAGTACGTTTCCGATCTTCTCAAAGACAAAAAGGAGTTAGCAGAGCATCTTATGCTTCTAGATTTAGGAAGAAATGATGTTGGTAAAGTTTCAAAAGTAAATACTGTAAAGGTCACTGAGAGATTTAAAGTAGAAAAATATTCTCATGTTATGCATATTGTATCAAATGTGGTTGGCAAGTTTAATAATCAATCTTCAATCTTTGAAACCATGCTCTCAGGTTTTCCTGCAGGAACAGTAAGTGGTGCACCAAAAATTAGAGCGATGGAAATAATTGACGAGCTTGAAAAAAATAAAAGAAAATTATACGCTGGCGGTATAGGTTATTTTACACCAAATAATGAATTTGACACTTGTATTGCTCTGAGAACAGCTCTTATTAAAAACAATAAATTTTATGTTCAAGCTGGCGCAGGAATTGTCGCTGATAGTAAGCCTAATAAAGAGTACGCCGAAACAGTTAATAAAGCCAAAGCTTTAATGAAAGCGGTAGATTAAATGAAAATTTTATTAATAGATAATTATGATAGTTTTACCTATAATTTATTTCATTATATTTCAAAAATTAAAAAAAATGTTGAAGTTATTAGAAATGATAAAATAGATAGCAAAACAGTTTTAAGAAAAAAATATGATAAGATTGTAATATCCCCTGGACCTGGAAATCCAAACCAAGCTGGGAATTGTCTTAAAATTGTGAAAGATGTCTATAAAAAAATCCCAATTCTTGGAGTTTGTTTAGGGCATCAAATCATAGGTCAAGTTTTTGGTGGAAAGATTATTAATGCTAAAAATTTAATGCACGGAAAAACAAGTAAGATTCAGCATTATAAAAAGGGTTTGTTTAAGAATATTAATAACAACTTTGAAGCTACTAGATATCATAGTTTAGTTGTCGATCGTAATACATTGCCAAAGAGTCTATTAATTACGGCTGAAACTAAAAATAAAACAATAATGGGATTAATGCATAAAGATTATGATATTCATGGGTTTCAATTTCACCCAGAGAGTATAAGCACTATAGTAGGTATGAAGTTAATTAAAAACTTTATAATTAATTAAAATGTCAAATTTTATAGAAATTTTAAAAAAAGGTCAGAACCTTACTTTTGAGAATAGTAAAGCTCTTTTTAACGGGCTTATGGAGGGTAAATATAATGAAAATTTGATTATAGAAATTTTAGAGTCTCTCGCAAAAAAAGGTGAAACTAAAGATGAGCTAGCTGGAGGGATATTTGTTTTGAGAGAAAAAGCAACTAAAGTTAAAGCTGAACAAGATACTATAGATACTTGCGGAACAGGAGGAGACGGGCAAAACTCTTTAAATATTTCTACTGCTGCAGCTATAGTTTTGGCGAGTATGGGTGTAAAAGTTGCTAAGCACGGTAATAAAGCTGTATCTTCGAACTGTGGTTCTGCGGATGTATTAGAGGCATTAAAAATAAATATTAATTTGAAAGCAGATGAGGCTGAAGAAAGTATAAAAAAGTTTAATTTTGCTTTTATGTTTGCACCTAATTATCACTCAGCAATGAAACATGTGGGACCTGCTAGAAAAAAAATGGGAAAGAAAACGATTTTTAACTTAATTGGTCCTTTAAGTAGTCCTGCACAAGTAAAAAGACAGGTGATAGGGGTCTTTGATAAAAAATGGATGAACCCTTTCGCTGAGGCCCTTAAAGAAAACGGAGTTATCCACGCATTCATCGTTCATAGCGAAGATGGGATGGATGAGATATCACCATTTGCAAAAACATATGTGGTAGAACTTAAAGACTCAATAATTAAAGAATTTATAATTGATCCAAAAATTTTAGGGATTTATTCTGCAAATAAGGAGAATTTAAAAGGAAAAAATGCAGAATATAATTCCGAGAAAATTATTGAAATTTTTAAAGGTAAAAAAAATGAATTCTCTCAATCTGTTGCTCTTAATGTAGCAGCAGGTTTAATTGTTTCTGGTAAAGAAAGTGATTTTAAGACGTCGTACGAAAAGGCCACTAAACATTTAAACTCGGGAAAGGTATTTCACCACTTAGTAAAAATTCAATTAAATTAATGACTAATATTTTAGAAAAAATTATCGAGGAAAAAAAATACTCTTTGGACCTGATTAAAAAAGAAAAATCTTTAGATATTTTAGAAAAAAACATTAAAGAGCAAAGTTTTTTAAATTTTAAAGAAACAATCCAAAAAAATCGGAGTGTTTCTTTAATAACCGAAATCAAAAAAGCTAGCCCATCTGCTGGTGTTCTTGTAAATAATTTTGATCATTTAGAAATCGCGAAAATGTATGTAAATAATGGTGCTACTTGCCTCTCGGTTTTGACGGAAGAAAAGCATTTTTTGGGAAAATTAGATTATATTCAAGATATAAAAAAACAAATTAAAGTTCCAATTTTAGCTAAAGATTTTTTTATTGATCCTTACCAAATCGCATTATCTAAAAGTTATGGTTGCGATTGTATTTTGATAATAATTGCAGCTCTTAATGGAGCCCAAGCAGATGAGATTTACTCTGAGGCTTTAAAACATAATCTATCAGTCATAGTAGAAGTACATAATCAAAAAGAAGCTGAAATGGCCTTAAAATTTGATCAAGCATTAATTGGAATTAATAATAGGAATTTGAAAACACTTGAAGTTTCTTTAAATAACACTATTTCAATTTTTGAAGTTATTAAAACACACAAAGGCCCTATTATTTCTGAAAGCGGAATTAAAACTGCAGATGATGCTAAATATATTTACGAAAAAACCGGAATTAAAAATTTTCTTATTGGAGAATCACTTTTAAAATCTGACAATCCTGATGAATTAATGAAAAAATTAATTCAAATTACTCAATAAATTAGCCATTTATTTGAAGTTGTAATTCAAAAAGAACTTTTATAGAACATACATGTACGAGGTTTGTTCTATGCTGACAAAAAAACAAAAAAACTTATTAATATTCATCAATAAGAAGATTAGATCTTCAGGGATTTCTCCTTCTTATGAGGAAATGAAGAATTCACTCAACCTTAAGTCGAAATCAGGAATACATAGATTAATTTCTGCATTAGAAGAAAGAGGTTTTGTTAAGCGATTAGCACATAAAGCTAGAGCATTAGAGGTGGTTAAATTGCCAGAGAACGCTAGCGCAAATGATATATTTAATACTTTCACTCCAAGCGTTATCAAAGGTGGATTAGATAAAAATAATAATAAATCTACTGATGTTTCGGTATTAGGAAGTATTGCAGCTGGTACACCAATTGAAGCTATTCAACAAGAAGTTGATAGAGTTGCTTTACCAGAAGATCTTCAAAATAATGGTGAGCACTATGGTCTTAGAGTAAAAGGAGACTCAATGATTGAAGCAGGTATTGCTGACGGTGATACTGTTATTATAAAAAAAGTTTCTAATGTAGATAATGGTCAGATTGCAGTAGTCTTGATAGACGACCAGGAAGCTACTTTAAAAAGAGTAAGAAAAAAAGGAAACACTATCGCTCTTGAAGCAGCAAATCGAAACTATGGAACTAAAATTTACGCTGCAAATAGAATAAAAATTCAAGGTAAACTTGTTTCTTTATATAGAAACTTTCATTAAAATAGTCTAATTAATATTAATGTCTTTTAATTGTAGGTTTGCGCCCTCTCCTACTGGGCCTCTTCATATTGGTGGAGTTCGAACAGCCTTATTTAATTGGCTTTTAGCAAAAAAAAACAAAGGTAAATATTTTCTAAGAATTGAAGATACTGATAAAGAAAGATCTAAAGAGGAATTCAAAAGACAAATTATTACATCTTTAGCTTGGCTTGGTATTGAACATGATGGAGATGAGTATATTCAATCTAAAAATATATCTAAACACGTTACAGTTGCAGAGGAACTGTTAAAAAAAGGTTTTGCCTATAAATGTTATTGTTCTGAAGAAGAAATTAATGAACAAAAAGAAAAATGCAAAAAACAAGGAATGCCATATGTTTATAATAGAAAATGGAGAGATGCCAAAGATTTAAAAATTCCAGAAGGAGTAAAACCAGTATTAAGATTTAAAAGTAAAATATCAGGAAATACGATTATAAAAGATTTAGTTCAAGGGGATAGAAATATTTCAAATTCTACTATTGAGGATTTTGTAATTCTAAGAAAAGATAATACTCCAACATACCAGCTATCAGCCACGGTTGATGATCATGAAATGAAAATAACTCATGTTATTAGAGGAGACGATCATATGATTAACTCTTTTAAACAAAGACAAATTTACGAAGCAATGGGTTGGGAGGTTCCAAACTTTGCACACATTCCTTTAATTCATAGTGAACAAGGAAAAAAACTATCAAAAAGAGACAATGCTTCCACTCTTGAAGATTATATTAAAATAGGAGTTATATCAGACGCTTTAAGAAATTATCTATTAAGATTAGGATGGTCCTACAAAGATAAAGAAATTTTTACTAAGCAAGAAAGCATTGATTTATTTGATTTAAGTGGTGTTGGAAAATCACCTTCAAAATTAGATATGAATAGGATTTATTCAATAAATGAGACATATATAAAAAGTATCGATCAGAAAGATCTTTTTAATTTTTTTAAAGAATATGTTTCAAAATACAAAAAACCTTTAAATCAATCAAAAGAAAGCATTCTTTTAAAATCTATGGGTTTTTTAAAAAATAAGGCAAAAACTTTAGAGGATATTTGGAATAATGCTCAATACATTATCAAAGATAAAATTGAGATAAGCGCAGATGATAAAAAGTTAATTGATGATTTATCAAAAAAAATAATAACTGAATTTATTAATGAATATGAAAAACTTTCCACATTATCTAGAGAAACTTTAGAACCTTTAATAAAGTCTCTAATTGATAAACATAAAACTAATTTTAAAGGTGTAGGACAACCTTTAAGGATAGCGCTAGTTGGCTCTAGATTTGGACCTGGTCTTTATGATGTTATTCTCTCCTTAGATAAGGCTGAAGTGCTTAAAAGATTAAAACAAATTTAAATGAAAGACGCTGTATCTTTCAGAATAAGAAAAACTTCAATTTACGATAAAAAATCTAATACTCCTTTTAAAATAAGTAGGTCTAAATTTTTCAACTTTATGAGCTGTAAAAGGTGCTTTTATTTAGATCGTGTAAAAGGACTAAAAGAACCCTCAATGCCTGGATGGGCTCTAAACGTTACAGTCGATGAATTATTAAAGAAAGAATTTGATCAATATAGAAAAGAACAAAAACCCCATCCAATTATGATTGAACATAAACTCAACTTTGTTCCTTATCAACATAAAGATTTAGATATGTGGAGAAATTCTTTAAAAGGTGGCATTTCATATTTGGATGAAAATACAAACCTTATAATTCATGGAGGTATTGATGATATTTGGTTTGATTTGACTGAAAAAAAATTAGTTGTTGTAGATTATAAAGCTCAATCGTCAACTTATCCTGTAACAGTATCTTCTTATCTCGATACTGAATGGCATCTAAGTTATAAATTACAGATGGACATTTATGTTCATATCTTAAGAAAAATGAATTTTAAAGTTTCAGACCGAACTTTTTTTTATGTTTGTAATGGAGAAAAAACAAATAATAAATTTGATAATAAGATAGATTTCAAAACTACGCTGATCCCATACCGAGTAAATACTGATTGGATTGAGAAAAAATTAATTGAAATGAAAGATGTTCTAAACTTAGATGAACCGCCTAAAATTGAAAAAACTTGTGAAAAGTGTGCTTATCTTGAGGGTGGAAAGAAATTTTAATTTATCTGTTATTATTTTCATCATCATTATTAGATGATTGATCTGTGTTAGATGATTGATCTGTGTTAGATGATTGGTCTGTAGTATCTGATTGAGGTTCTTCTTGAGTAGTTTCTGTTGGTAATTCCTCTTGAACTGGTTGTTCAGGTTCTGGCTGTGGTTCAGGAGTAGTTTCCTGTGATTGAGCTCTTGCAATATCTGCTGCACTTTGTGGAGATGGCTCTCTTCTCATAAAGAAATATATTCCAGCAGCAATAACTGCAATAGCACCTAGAATGTACAACATGATATTTACAATACTTAATCCCTCTTTTTCTTCTTCAATTGGTGTTTCTTCTGTAACCGGTTTCACTTCCTCTTCCTCAGGTTTAGCGTCTTGTTCTTGGTTAGCCTCAGCCTTAACTTGTTCTTTTGGCTCTTCAGTTTGAGGAGCTGGCTCAGGTTCTGGTTCTGGCTCCGGTTCTTTAGCTGGTTCTGGTTCTGGCTCCGGTTCTTTAGCTGGTTCTGGCTCTGGCTCAGGTTCTGGTTCTGGTTCTGGCTCCTTTTTAGGCTCAGGCGCAGGCGTTGAAACTTCAGTTTTAGGAGCTTGGGCTACGTCCTCTTTATTTTTAATTAGAGGATCTATGGCCCCTGTCACCACAAGAATTATACCAGTAGCTATAACTATAATTGGATCCATGAGTCGGATTCTAAACTTTTGGTTTATTAAATCACCTTTATATGTGAACGATTTGGGTGCTGTGTGAATAAAAAATTAAGAAAATATTGATATTTTAATGATAAAATTTACTCAAAATTTGATAATATCAATTAATGAATTCAATTTTTCTATTTTTTTTAACAGCATATATTATTTATTATCTTTTTAGACCTGTAACAAAAAAAGAAATAGAGAAATTTGAAAATCCTGATAACTGGTCAAATATGGGCCTTTAACCCTTTAATGTGCTCAATTATGCTTTCGGATAAAGCTTGTAAATCATAACCACCTTCCAGAAAAGAAATAACTCTTCCTTTTGAATGAATATTGGCAATTTCAATTATTTTTTTTGTAATCGTAAAAAAATCACTAGATTCTAAGTTTATATTTGCTAGAGGGTCTCTTTTATGGGCATCAAAACCAGCAGAAATTAAAATAACTTCTGGCTTAAACTTTTCTACAGGAGTTAAAACTTTTTTTTCAAAAATATCATGAAATTCTTCACTTTTTAAGCCAGCTTTTAAAGTGGCGTTATAAATATTACCTACACCAGTTTCATTTTCAGCTCCAGTACCAGGAAATAATGGAAATTCATGAGAAGATCCATAAGCAACAGACTTATCTTTATAAAATATTTCTTGGGTTCCATTGCCATGGTGAACATCAAAGTCAATAATGGCTACTTTTCCTATATTATATTTTTTTTGTAAATATCTTGCCGCAACTGCTACATTATTTATGAAACAAAAGCCGTTAGCACGAACAGTTTCTGCATGATGTCCTGGGGGTCTAACTGCGCAAAAAACTCGCTCATTATTCTTAATTAAATCATCACAAGCAGCAATACCAGAGCCGCAAGATCTTAAAATTGCATTTTCACTTTCAGGACATAACATTGTATCTGCGTATGGCTCTTTCTCAACACCAATAATTCCTTCTTTTGGAATATTAGCAAATATCTGTTCAATATGTTTCTTAGGATGCACTAAGGAAACTGTTTCTAAATCAACCTTAGGAGCCTCTTTAAACTCTACTTTTAAATCGGATAATTTAATAGATTTTAGAATACTATCTAATCTTTCTTTTCTCTCTGGATGACCTTGTCCATTAAATTTTAGTAAACAATCTGGATGACTGTATACAATCATCTTAAATTTTTAATTTTTCCGCCGTCTATTGAAAAGTTTTTAAAATTTGAATTTTTGTCTTTAATTAGTTCATAAACTAAATTTGCGACCTCTTCAGGTTTTGTAGGTCTTTTTATTTTCTCAATTTTACACCTTTGTTTTAAAATTTGTTTAATGCTTCTTTTAAATATTTTTGCGTCTGTTTGTAGAAGTTTTTCTAGTCTGCTTGTTAAAGTCATGCCTGGATGAATTATCGATACAGAAACTTTATCAATTTTACCTTGCATAGCTAAAGCTTTCGAAAAATTATTTAAGGCTGAGTTAACAGCGCCGCCTATCATAAATGTATTTGAAGGATTTCTAGCGGCCCCTCCTCCAATATTAATAACTTTTCCTTTGCTTCTTTTGAGCGCAGGCCAAAAAGCTCTACTTAATCTTACTGCAGCTTTAAATTTTAAATTAAATCCATCTTCCCAGATATTGTCATTCAGATTTAAAAATTTTCCTCCCTTTGTTGCCCCTGCTACATTTATGAGGTAATCCAATTTTTTAATTTTTTTAGTAACTGAATTGCATGCAGATAATGATCTCAAGTCTTTAGAAATAATTAAAGAATTTTTAGGAAATTTTAAATTCTTTTGAAAAGTTTTTAATTTACTTTTTGATCTTGAAACTAAAATAACTTTAATCTTTTTATCATTAAGCTTATCAGCTATTGCTGCTCCAATGCCTTGACTAGCCCCTGTTATTAATGCTGTTTTCATAAGATCTTAATATTAATATCTCTTAAATTTTCGTAAGTCACAATAATTTTGTCTTTCATATTAATTTTGTATGGTTGAGTCAAAGAACCACAAAGCAGATAATCTCCTTTTTTAAAGCTTATATTTTTATCTTTAAACTCATCAACAAAAGCCTTTAATGAGTCTCTAGGATCTATTCTTTTTGTTCCAGTGAAATAAGGTTCAGTAACATTATCGTTGATTTTTAATCTAATTTTAATTTTATTAATATCTGTTGTATGCCAATTCTTTATCTCTTCTCCTATAATAATCTTACCTCCATTTCCATGGTCAGAAATTCCAAGATACATTTGAACTAGTTTATCAAATTTATTTTTTGAACTTTGTACATATCTAGAAGACGTAATATCAATAGCTGTATATAATTTAAAATTATTTATCCTATTTAGTAATTTGCTATCAATTTTTACATCTTGATCAATTTCAAATGCATATTCACATTCCAATTTGGAGTAAGGGATTTCTGAATATTTAATCGAGCAATTAGAAGGTAAAATAGTTTCTTTAAAAATTTTACCTGGTACAGGTCCATCAAATCCCTCCTCTTTTTGAACTTCTTTTGCGACTGCCCCTATTTTCCAACCCACTGTTTTCTTATCCAATTCTTTATAAAATAAGTTTAAAGCTTTGTATGCTTCATCTCGATTTTTAGGAATTTCATTTTCAGTGAACCCATTTAGATCAACTAAAGTTTTCTTTGTCCATGCATTTGCTAGTTCTGTGCCTAACTTGTTCATAATAAAAATTATATTTAATTGATAAACTTCTTTAAATGATATTAATAGATTATGGAATTAACAATCGAAAAAGCCAAGTTTCATCAAATTTCCTTGAAACAAGTAAGCGAAGCTTTAAAAATAGGTTTATCTAAAAACTATATTGAAGTTGATGTTTCGATTGTTGAATGCCCTGATCTAAGAAAATGGGATTGTCCTGCTGAAGGTATAAGTGGAAACCAAAGAATTATTGATGTTGGAGGTGAACCATACATGCACGATAAAAGGTTCATAGGTACTGAATTTGATTATGAAGAAATAGCAAAAAGAATAGGCTCAGAGAAATCTTATGCTTTAGGTGCAGGATCAGGAGCAATGTCGTGCTTAGAGGGTCACTGTGGAGAGCTTATTATTAATGAAAATTTAATTACTAATGAGTCAAAATCAATAATTGCTCAAATTGATGAAAATAAAAAATGCAAATCAACGTCATACACTCACCGAAAGCATGGCGGACTAGGAAATATCTTTTACTCCGAAGGAAAAAAAGGAGATGTTATAAAAATTAAAATTAAAGGAAGGTCGGGTGAGCAAGGCTCTTTACCTCAATCTATGAGAACTGCGCTAATTGAAAATTTACAAACAAACTTTAGTGTTGCGCTGGGTGGTGTGTTTAGAATCTTAAATGGCAAGATTAAATCCCATGTTCAACCAGACTATGCAGATATAAAACACGAATATTATGATCCAAAACAAATGAAATGTGTTAAGGATTTTTTACAGTTTTACGAACCTATAGGGCCACATTTTCAATGCTATTCAGTTTTATGGACTAATGATCCCTCTGGAGGAAAATTAGATTTAAGAGAGTCAGGAGAACACACTCATTTTCATTCTTATAAAGGTGCTCAAGATGCCGGCCACTATCATTTCGATGTAACCCCTAATGAAATTGAATACGAATGCTATTTCAATACCGCCGAGGAAGTTCATAGAGTAAACAATATTTACAAGGAATTGAAAAATACTAATTAGTTTGATTAAATATAAATTATGAAAAATATTTATACTTGGGCGGCTAATCCTGCAAAAAGAACTGTCACTGTAGGTGATATTATTGAAGCTAAAGGAAAAAAAATTCTTACACAAGTAACTGCAAATAATTCATTAGAGGCAAAAGCAGCTGAAGAAGCAGGTTTTGACATGATAATAGGAAGTGCTTCAAATGTTAAGAAGGTTCGGGAAGGATCCAAGTCTCTTTTTTATACTGCAGCACTCGAACTACATAATTATCCTACAGCCGAGGATGTGTTACGTGGAGCCTTTAAAGCTTTAGAGAATGGTGCTGATGCGGTTATGACTGCCAGAAGTATGGATGTTGTTTCTATGCTTGCAAAAGAAGATGTTCCAGTTATGGGTCATTTAGGTTTGGTTCCTAGAAAATCTACATGGATTGGTGGCTTAAGAGCTGTAGGTAAAACTGCTGATGAAGCATACGAACTATTTAAAAAATTTAAACGTTTAGAGGATGCTGGGGCCTTTTCAGCCGAATGTGAAGTTATTCCTGAAAATATTATGGGGGAAATATCAAAAAGGACGAGTATTGTAACTGTATCTCTAGGATCTGGAAAAAAAGCTGATGTTATGTATCTATTCATGAATGATATTTGTGGAGAGCAAGAAAAGTCCCCTAGACATGCAAAAGCTTATACAAATTTAAAAAAGATGAAAGATGAAATTGAAATCGAAAGAGTTAGAGCCTTAAAAGCATTTATTAAAGATAGTTTAGAGGGGAAATTTCCTGGGCCTGAAAATTCAGTAAATGTTAGTGAAGAAATTTTAGAAAATTTTAAAAAGAAACTTTAATCTTTTTTAATAGGAATAGTTGGGTGTCTTGCTGTTGAAGTAACAATGTTTTTCTTTAATTTTACTTCTCTCAAAACGATATATACACCTGCTGCAATTATTATTAAGTTTCCTATATAATTATTAATTGTAGGTATCTCATTAAAAACAACGTAACCCAAAAATACACCTGCAAAAATTTGAGTATATAAAATTGATCCAAAAATTGCTCCAGGCAGGTGTCTAGCAGCATTGATGACAAATATCATGGCTGTTCCTCTAGAAATTCCAGAAATAGCGTTCAATACTAAATCATTAAAAGTCATCTCTTTGAAAACAAAGAATACAAATATACCAGAAAACAATATCATAAAAATTTTTCCGAATATTAAAAATGAGAACAAGCTTTCCTCATAACCATATTTTCTTACTATTAAATAACTTGCAGACGCAAAAATTGGGCACAACAAAGCTACAAATACGTAACTGTTAATTTCGGCTCCAAAAGGATTAATAGAAATAAGTGTTCCGATAAAACCAATTACTATAGCAGTAAATCTTTTCCATCTAACAACTTCACCTAAAAATAAAACTGATCCGATGGTTATTAATAATGGTATTAAAAATACAATACTGTACATAGTAACCATTGGTAATAAATAGAATCCTGTGTATGCAAAAAAAACAGCTAACACCATCGTTAAAGTTCTAAAAAAATGAATTTTTAAATTAGCACCCTTTAATTCTTTCCAGCCATCGAGGGTTTGAGTGTACAAAATAATAGGTATAAGAGCGAACAAGGAGTTGACGAAAATTATCTGTATTATGTCGTAATCTTCAGCAATATATTTTACTATTGCATCTTGAGTTACAAATAAAAAATACCCGAGGCAAGCTAGAAAAAATTCGGGAAGATAACTCTTCTCCGATAATTTTGAATTCATTAAATAATATTTGCTAAATCTCTTTTAGTTCCTTTAAAAGTAGGAAGAGGATATTTATAAGACCATTTTCTTGGAATGCATTTTACTTTAGCTTTTTCCCATAAAGCTATCCATTGTTTGTAATTTTGTACTTTTATATTTTTTTTGTTTTTACTTTTAACAATAAAATTAGGCAATGGATCTCTTCCTGAAGGCTGACCTGCTTTATTATATCTCAAGTCCATACTTATTCTAAAATTTTTTGATTTATTTGGTAGTGAACAATGAAGTAGATATCTATTTAATAATATTATATCGCCGACATCAGCTTCGAGGGGCACGGTTGATAATTTATCGATTATTTCTTTGCCTCTAACTTCTACTTGTCCCTTGCTTCCAAAATCGTGGTTAACAAGTCCAAATTTATGACTTTCTTTTACAGCAAGCATACAACCATTTTCTATTCTTGTTTTAGTAAAAGGTATCCAACACGTTATTAGTTCAGTACCCTTCTGTCCTTTTTTATTCATAACACCGGCATCTTGATGCCAAGGAGTTCTTCCAACTAGGCCGTCATTTAAATTCTTTTTTGCAACACCTTTTTCAGGTTGTTTGATTCTTGAATTTTGACAAGGATTAGAAGCTATTTCGGGACCTAGAATTTTTTCAATCTTATCTAAAATCTTTTTATTTTTAATTAAATTCCATATTGATTGACTTGCAAAAAAATCACTATTAGCGTTTATGTTTTTTTCAGGAAGTCTTATGTTAAAATATTGATCAAGTTCAGGAATATCTAAAGAAACCAAATATGAGTATTTTTTCTTAAACTCATAATTTAGTACTTTTACTTTGTCACTTTTAGGAACAAATCTATGAATGAGCCTATCCATGATAAAAGCCATATCATTTAAAATTGGTTCTAAATCCTCTTTATAATCTAAAACACCCTTTAATCTTATGAAACCTTGTTTCTCAAAAACTTTTTTAATATTTTGGCTCATTGAATCGTAATGATTGGAAAAATATTATCAAATTTATTTTAGACTGCAAGTGCTTTTCGCATCTCTTCATCGTCCATTTTTTTACCCAAATACGCCTCGATTACAGCATTATCATCTTTTACTTGGGCTGGAGTACCCTCTGCAATTTTCTGACCATGGTCAAAAACAGTTACTGAATTACAAGTATCCATTACGACTTTTAAAATATGCTCTATAATAATAAGAGTAAGGCCATATTTTTCTTTTAGCTGCATAATAATTTTCATTAAATTATCTACGTTGACTGGGGATAAACCCGCAGCTGGTTCGTCTAACATTAGTAATTTTGGTTTCATAGCGATTGCTCTTGCTAAAACTAATAATCTTCTCTGACCGCCAGAAAGCTCACTAGCATTTAGCTCTGCATAGTCTGCTAATCCTACAAAAGAAAGGAGTTCCATCATTTCCTCTTTGATAGCTCTTTCTTGATCCCAGATTTTTTTTCTTCCTATAACTGCATCGAAAAACTTGTAAGGCACTCTAGTATGATATCCCGACATAACATTATCTATAACTGTCATATCTTGGTAAAGTCTTAGTAATTGGAACGTTCTTGATAAGCCATAGGTAGCAATCTCATGTGGAGGTGCAAAAGTAATATCATGACCATCAAACTCAATATAGCTTCCAGGATCGCTATCATAGATTCCTGAAACTAAATTAAAAAATGTACTTTTGCCTGAGCCATTGGGTCCAATTATTCCTCTAATTTCATTTTTTGGAAGTTCAAAATCAACTTTATTAATAGCTTTCAAGCCACCAAATGATTTAGATAATTGTTTAGTTTTTAAAATCATGTTGTTTTTTCTGTTCCAGTTTTCTTTTTAAATCTCTTTTCTAAGAAATATCTGTCAATAAAACCGCCTAAACCCTTAGGCATAAATAAAATAGTTAATACAATTGTTAAACCAAATATTAAAAGCTGATATTTATATAATGGTCTAGTTAAGTCATAAACAATTGTAATTACTATAGCGCCAATAATTCCACCCCAAATATGACCGAGACCTCCTAGGACAACCATAGCTAAGAAGGTTACCATTTCTATAACTGTGTAATTATTAGGATGTATGTATCCTGGAGGCATGTGAGCATAAACTGCACCTGCCGCACCAGCAAACATAGCACTCAAAATAAAAGCTAAAATTTTATATTTTTTTACATTAATTCCAGCGGCTGCAGCACAAATTGGATCTTCTCTGATAGACATAAACGCTCTTCCAACTCCAGATCTTAAAATACTGAATGAGAAGTAAACCGCTATAATCATTATTGTCATTGAGATGAAGTAATATCTGTCCGGAGAGTCAAAGTTGTAACCCATTAAAGAAGGTGTTGGAATATCAGAAATACCAAATGTAGATCTAAAAAAGTTTCCGTTTTCAATAAATAATCTTATTGCCTCACCTCCACCTAATGTCGCTAAGGCTAAATAAGGACCTTCCAATCTAAAAGATGGAATTCCCATTGCTACTCCAAAAATTGCAGTAACTATTATAGCTATAGGTAAAGTTGCCCAAAAACCAAGTCCTAAATATAAAAATAATGTTCCAGCGGTGTAAGAACCTACTGCAAATAAACCAACGTGTCCTACTGTAACTTGACCGCAATATCCCTTAACAATGTTTAGTCCTGCGGCAACCACAATATTTACAAATATTAAAGTAGCTAAATGTGACTGATAAACATCCGTGAAAACTACTGATGGTACAAAAGCTAAGATGACGAAAGCTATAATAAAAGCAATAAAAGGATAATCTCTGATAATCGATTTAAATTTTTCCATTATCCAACTTCTCTCATTAAATAATCTGAGTCATGTGAAGATGTGAGCATTCTTTTGTTTGTTTTCTTAATTTTGGGTAAATAGCTAACGTTTTTATATCTCCATACAACAGGTTTACTTAACGCATAACTTCCATAAATGAAAAATCTTTTCTTGCCTTTGATTTCTCTGAATAAAGATACACCATGGTAAGAGTTAGGTGTAGATTGGAAAAAAATTACACTCCCTTTTGACGGAGTAAATTCTTTAACTTTTGTTAGTTCAGAAATACCAGGAAATCTTTTAAAACTTTTTCTATATTTCATATCAGTTTTCTTTTTAAAAATTGATAAAGCTCCGCCATTTTTTTTTGGTATATCGTTTAAATAAATAAGAAAATTATAAAGTCTTGTTACATCATCTCTGTGCGGCCTTAACCTATATCCGCCCCTAGAAACAGAAAAATCTATGTCTAGATTTACATTTGGGTTTTTATAAGTTTTACCTAACATTTTCATTAATTCTTTTGAATTCATCAATTTTTTATTTGTAAATTTTTCCCTCAAAAATTTGCTAGGCAAGTATGCATTTGACCAACCATAATCCTTAAAAGTTTTTTTAAATCTATTTTCAACTCTTTTATAAAAAGATTGGCTGTTAAATTGTTTATATAATTTGTTAGATAATGTTGATTTTTTTAAATAATTTTTAAAATTTCTTGACCCTTTGTTAATTCTATTTCTACCACCTTGTATTAAATCGTCGAATGATTTTGCATTTCGAATTTCGTCTATAAGTTTTTCACAATCTTTTTTTGAAATGGCACCTTTGCCAACCATTACAGGAAAGTTACTTTTTACCTTCTTCAATTTGTTTACATTTATCATTTTTGTGGTTTCCTTGAAAAAATGAGCGGTAGTTTTACCTACCGCTCACAATTTTTTTAACTATTATAAACCAGCGCTAGCATTGAACGTTACAGTACCAGCAACTTTTGTTTTAAAGTTTTTTCCACCTTTAGTGTACTCAATCATAACAGGAGTTCTGTTACCATCTCTACACTCAGGCGTTCCTGATTTACAGAAATTGATTGGACCAGAAGCTAAACCTCTAAATTCAGTTGTCGCAGCAATTGCGTCTCTAACTTTATTTCTGTCAGCTGCTAGATCTCCAGTGAATTTAACTTTTTTAAGAGCTATCTCTAGAATATCTAGTAAGTCCATCATTTGTGAAAAGTCGTGACCAGGTACAACACCGTATTTGTCTTTTACCATTTTCACAAATTTCTTAGCTACAGGTCTAGTGTCAGATGCAGCAAATGCAGCTGAGAAAGTTACACCTTTTGCAGCAGAACCAGCATTTATTGGTATCTCTACTTTAGAACCAATAGAAGCTGTTACTCTGTGAACAGATTTTGGTATTCCAACTTCATACGATTGTACAAGTCCTCTAACTGTTTCATCCAATAAAGCTGAAATTACAAGAACTTCTGGATTAGTAGCTTTAGCTTTAGTTAAGTAACTTCTAAAGTCAGTTTCTTTTTCTCCAGATTGAACCATATAAGTTGGCTCAACGTTGTAGTTCTCTCTCATGTAATCAGCTAAAGATAATGCAAAATCTTTACCAGCAGCATCTGGACCATAGATATAAGCTATCTTAGTACCTTGATTTTCTGCAGTAAATTTACCTTGTACGATTTTGTAAAATCTTGATGATACAGGTACTCTAAAAATGTATTCACTACCTTTTTTAGTAATGTCAGCATTTGTTGAGTGAGGTATGATTTGTGGAACTTTAGCTTTAGCTGAAACAGGTACCATAGGTAATGTTACAGAACTACAGCTAGATCCAATTATAACGTGAACTTTATCTTGGTAAGCAAGTTTTGTTGCGTTTGCTACACCTTTCTCAGATTTACACTCATCGTTATAAAGTGTTAAGTCAATTTTTTGACCGTTGATAGTGCCTTCTTTATTCCACTTTGCAACAGTATCAGTAATTAACTCTCCGTGTTTATAACCAACATCTGATAGCATTCTAAAAGAAACACCTATTTTGATTGTTTCTGCTTGAGCTAAAGTTGTGATTACTAAACCTGCGGAAAAGACAATTGCTGAAAAAACAAATTTAAGTTTATTCATTATTTCCCCCATTTGTTATTTAATTGTTGCTAAGGCTATAAAATAATAGTTATAATGTCTATGACTAATAGTTACATTTTTGGTAAATCAGAAAAAAAATTGGAGGATAATTGCTTAAGATAAATCAACTTATCTCTGGATATGGCTCGGTACAAATTTTAAATGGAGCTAATATGAAAGTTGAAAAACAATCTATAGTTGCATTGCTCGGTGGCAATGGTACAGGCAAATCAACTATTCTAAGAGCTGCATCTGGATTAATTAGATCGTGGAAAGGTACAATCGAATTTAATGGTGAGCAAATTCAAAATTTACCCGCTCACGAAATAGTTGGAAGAGGATTGGTACAAGTAACTCAAGGAAAGGATGTTTTCCCTGCAATGTCTGTCACTGAAAATTTAAAATTGGGCGGCTTTATTTTAAAAAGCAAAAAACAACTATTAGATAATTTAGAAAAAGTTTATAACTATTTTCCAAGATTAAATGAAAGAAAAGATCAATTGGCCGCAACTTTATCAGGTGGAGAGTTGCAAATGTTATGTATTGGAAGAGGGTTAATGTCTAATCCTAAAATGATAATGCTAGACGAGCCCAGTGCTGCTCTAGCGCCTCAAATAGTTTTAGATATCTTTAAAAATATTAATAGAATTAGACAAGATGGATTAACAGTTCTTGTGGTAGAACAAAATGTTAGGATGGCATTATTGCTTGCTGATTACGGATATGTAATTAAAGACGGTGTAATCAATGTTGAGGGCGATAGTAAGAAACTAATGTACGATGAAAGTGTAAAAGAGTCATATCTTGGAGGAACTAAAGCCAATGTTTAATAAACTGAGAATTGGAAAAAAAGGTGAAAATATCATATTCGGAACATTTGTGCTCCTCTATATCGGTTGGTGTGTGAATAGCCCCGATATGAATATTGAATCGCTCAAATCAGTTTTAACTATTGGTCTTTCTGTTGGTATTATTTATGGCTTAGTTGCCCTTGGAATTTCGTTAATCTACACAGGTCTAGATGTAGTTAATTTTTCTCACGGCGAATTTTTTATGATAGGTGCATTTGCGGGTCTTACTATGTTTAATCTTTTGGGCAATCAAGATTGGATTTTTAATGTATTTCCTGATGCTTATGGTTGGATAATTTATGTAGTTTGTTTATTTACAGCCTTTGTTTCAATGGGTTTGTTTGGAGTTTTTATTGAAAGAGTTTTCTTAAGACCTTTAACAAAAAAAGGTGGTGGTTACACTGTAGCTGGAATGGGAATAATAATATGTGGATTTGGTCTTTCAGTAGTTTTAATTAATGTTGCTTATCTAATTTGGAATCCAGTAGCAAAACCCTTTCCTGCAGAATTAGGTTTGCCAATGGAAATCGGAGGACTATTTTTACCGATTACTTATATTTGGATGATCGTCGTTGGTTTATCTGTTGCTGCGGGTCTTTGGTTCTTTTTAAATAAAACAAAAATGGGGTTAGGTATCAGAGCCGTAGCTTACTCTAAAGATGTTTCAAATCTAGTTGGAATAAATGTACCGCTATACATATCAATTATTTTTGGTATAGCTTGTGCCATAGCAGGTATAGGAGGAACATTAGTTGGTCCAACTTATCAAGTTGTTGTATTCATGGGTTATATAATTCTTATGAAAGCTTTCGCTGCTGCAGTTGTCGGTGGTTTTGGTAATCTGCCTGGTGCAATAGTTGGAGGATTTACAGTTGGAATATTTGAAACAGCTTCTTCTTTTTATATTTCTGGAAGTCACAAAGATTTATACGCCTTTTTATTAATGATAGTTGTCTTAATGATCAAGCCAACAGGCTTCTTTGGTGTTCAAGTTAAAATGAAAGCTTAATGATAAAGAAAGATACAAAAGTTGCAGTATTAGGCGCTGGTGCTATGGGCTGCCTTTTCGGCGGGTTGTTAGCTGAAAAAGGTTTAGAGGTTCATCTTATTGATGTTTGGAAAGAACATGTAGACGAAATTAATAGTAAAGGTTTAAAAATGATGGGTCATGGCGGAGATAGAACAATAAAAATCCATGCTACAACTGACCCAAAAACTTTAAAACCAGTCGATGCAATAATTATTATGTGTAAAGCTACAGCTTTAGAGCAGGCTTTATCCAATTCAAAAAACATTATTGGAGATAATACAATGCTGATGTCATTTCAAAATGGTATTGGGCATGAAGAAATTATGCAAAAAATAGCTGGTAAAGAAAAAGTTTTAGGTGGATCCACAACACAAGCTTCTAGTATTCAAGGTCCTGGAATAATCCAAAACCACGCAAGTTTACCATCTTGGATTGGTGAATACGAAGGTGGTTCAAGCGATAGAGTAAAAGATTTAGCTGAAACTTTTACTGCACATGGCTTAGAAACTATTGCAGAAGAAAATATCAAAAGAAGAAAATGGATGAAATTATTTGCTTTAACAGCAATTGGTCCATTATCAGCAATATTTGATTTACATCATACAGATTTATACATTTCTAATAAAAATCAGACTATGTCTCGAAAATTAGGTAAGGATATAATTCTTGAAACTAGAGAGGTAGCTAAAGCCGATGGAGTTGATGTTAGTGAAAGCGATTGTTTAGAAATGTTCAATAGAATAGTAGACTCAAGACAAACTAATAAATCATCAATGGCATTCGATGTTGTAAAGCATAGAAAAACAGAAATTGATTTCATAAGTGGAGCTGTTTCTAAAATTGGAAAAAAACATGGGATTAAAACACCTTTAAATGACCTCATGTATAATATTATTAAGATTAAAGAGGGTATGTACGTATAAGACTTGTGTCTAAAGAAATTATTTGGCGACCATCAAAAGAGCAAATTGAAAATTCAAAACTAACTAAGTTTATACAGCATTGTAAATTAAAAAATTATGATGAGTTAGAAAAAAAAAGTTTTTTTGATCCAGGATGGTTATGGGACAATGTAATAAAATTTTCAGATTTAAAATTTTATAAACCTTACTCAAAAATATCAGATGAATCAAAAGGAACTCCTTGGACAAAGTGGTGTATCGGGGGAAAAACTAATATAGTTTTAAATTGTATAGATCGACATAAAGATAAAGAATTTTTTAAAAATACTTTCATTTTTGCTGAAAGAGAAGACGGAAAAGAAAGCTCAATTACGTATGAAGAATTTGATAAGCAAATCTCAAAGGTTGGGAATACTTTAAAAATAAATGGCTTTAAAAAAGGTGATGTAATCGCACTTTACATGCCTCAATTTATAGAAACTTACATTGCTTACTTTGCTATTTTAAAAATTGGGTGTGTGGTGCTACCTTTATTCTCTGGATATGGATCAAAGGCAGTTATTGAGAGACTTAATATAGCAAAAGCTAGAGGTATTTTTACTGTTGAAAAAACATTTAGAAAAGCAAAAGAAATAAGAATGTTTGATCAAATTAAAAATGAATTAGATCAAGTCATTTCTTTAGAAAAAATTTTTTTATTAGGAAAAGAAAAAGGAAAGAAAATCTTTAATTGGGAAAATTTTCAAAATGTTTCTGATAATTTAAAAACAGAGGAAACCGATGCTGAGGATCCTGCTATTATCCACTTTACATCAGGTACAACCGGAAAACCCAAAGGATGTGTTTATACTCATATTGGTTTAGTTGCTAAAATGTCTTTTGATGAAGGAGTTTTAGCAGACTTTAAACAAACTGATATTCATTTGTGTATGGCTGATATGGGATGGATGGTGGGTTCTAAGTCTGCAACAATAGCTTCTGTACACGGAGCGCAAATGGTAATTGCTGAAGGAGTTCCTGATTTTCCTGATGAGGTTCGTTTTTGGAAACTTATTGAAAAATACAAGGTTTCCTGGACAGAGCTTTCCCCTGCTCTCATCAGAACTCAAATGATTAAAGATGAAAAACTTTTTAGAGATTTAGATTTAAGCTCATTAAGAATGATTTGTACTGGTGGAGAGCCTTGGACAGAAAAACCTTGGAAATGGTTGTTTCAAGTCATTGGTAAATCTAAAGTTCCTATTATGAATTCAGCTGGGGGTACTGAGGTTTCTGGTTCTATTTTGCATTGTTGTTTACATCGTCCTTTTAAGGTCGGATCTTTTAATGCTCCTATTCCCGGAATGAGCGCAGACATTTTAAATTTAGATGGAAAAAAAGTTTCTACAAATGAAATGGGTGAATTGGTTATGAGAAAATCATCAATCGGATTAACAAAGAGTTTATGGAATGACGACAAGCGCTACATCGATAATTATTGGAGTGTAATTAAAAATTATTGGGTACATGGTGATCTTGCAAGTAGAGATACTGATGGCCATTGGTATTTACATGGAAGATCTGATGATACCATAAAAGTATCAGGCAAAAGAATTGGTCCATCAGAGCTCGAGAGCGTAATAGTCAAAAGTGGAAAAGCAAAAGAGGTCGCTGCTGTTGGAATACCTGACGCAAATAAGGGATCAAAAATTATTATATCTATCGTTCCTGCAGAAAATAATGATCAAAAAGAAAGTTTTTTTGAAAATTTAGTTATAAAAGATTTAGGAAAATCATTTAAGCCTGATAAGGTAATCTTTGTAAAAGATTTACCTAAAACAAGAAATATGAAAATTATGAGAAGAGTTATAAAATCATGTTTATCAAACCAGGATCCGGGTGATTTATCAACGCTACTAAACCCAGAGTCTGTAGAGGAGATTAGATCACATGCAATTTAAAGATATATTATATGAAGTTAAAGGTGAGTACGCTTATGTCACAATAAATAGACCTAAGGTATTAAATGCTTTTACACCAGTAACTCTTCATGAACTTAAGGAAGCACTTGATGCTGCAGAAAAAGATAAAGAAGTTGGAGTAATTGTTTTATCAGGTGCTGGAGATAGAGCATTTTGTTCAGGTGGAGATATGAACTGGGAAAGCTCTAAAGAATTTCAAGATCATGAATACGAATTTCACATTCACTTAACAAAATGTAGCAAACCAATCATAGCTAAAGTTGATGGATACGCGATTGGTGGTGGAAATCATATGGCTTACTTTTGTGATTTAACTATCGCAAGTGAGAATTCTATATTTGGTCAAAATGGCCCCAGAGTTGGATCTCCAGCCGGAGGAGCTATAGTTGCCCACTCTGTTAATATTTTAGGACACAAACGTGCAAGAGAAATGTGGATGACTTGCAAAAGATACTCAGCAAAAGAGATGATGAATTGGGGTTTGGTAAATTCAGTAGTAAAAAAAGATAAATTAGACGAGGAAGTTAAAAAGTATGGCGATGAAATATTAAAAGCTGCTCCAACTTGTTTAAAGATATTAAAGGCCAGTTTTAGAAAACAATTTGAAGAAATTTTAAAGATTACCCAAAAAGGAATGGTTGAAGAAGTTGCTCCTGGTTATTTTAAAACTGGTGAACAGACAGAAGGCGCCAAAGCCTTTCTAGAAAAAAGAAAGCCAAATTTCAAAAAATTTAGATAATGAAAATTAAATCAATCAAAGCAATCACTTTGAGTATGCCGTTTAGTCATGGAGGAAAAAAGATAATTTTTCATGGAAAAGAATGGAAAAGTTTAGAATTTAACTTAGTAAAAATTGAAACTGATAAAGGTATCACTGGTTGGGGTGAAGCCTTTGGTTATACTAGTTGGAAAGCAGTTAAAATCGCAATTGAAGAAATGGTAGCTCCTTTACTCGTTGGAAAAGATATGAGTAATATACCAGAACTTCTTTTAACCCTTCAAAAATCTTTACACTTATTTGGTAGATACGGAGTCACGATGTTTGCTATATCTGGCGTTGAAATTGCATTATGGGATGCTTTAGGAAAAGATAAAAATAAGCCAATTCATGAATTGTTAGGGGAAAAAAATAAAGATTTATTTAAAGCTTACTCAAGTCTTTTTAGATATGGAGATCCAAAAATTATAGAACAAAAATGTAAGCAATCTTTAGATGATGGTTACCAAGCTGTTAAACTTCATGAAATAGAGAATAATTGTATTGAAGCTGGGAGAAAAGGAACAGGTAATCTGCCTTTAATGTTGGATACTAATTGTCCTTGGACTTATGAAGAAACTATATCCAAAAAGGATTTTTTAAAAAGTATGAAACTTACTTGGTTAGAAGAACCTATTTACCCACCAGAAGATTATGAAACTCTTGCAAAATTAAATAAAGAACTTGGAATACCCTTAGCCTGTGGGGAAAATGCTTGTACAGAATTTGAGTTTAAATCAATGATCAAACAAAAAGCAGTTACTTTTGTTCAACCATCAGTAATTAAAGTTGGTGGTATTTATGAAATGTTCAAAATTATTCAGCATGCAGAAAAAAATAATGTCTCTGTAATGCCTCACACTGCTTATTTTGGACCAGGTTTTTTAGCTACTCTTCAATTAGCTGCGTTGATGGAAAAAGATACATATATTGAGAGATTCTATTTAGATATTGATCAAGAATTCTACCCAAATTTTAAAAAAGCATTAAATGGGAAATATAAATTACCTCCAGGACCAGGTCTTGGTATTGACTTAGATTATAATAAATTAAGTAAATATGAAATATAGATCCGTTTTATTCGTTCCAGGACATGAAGAAAAAAAAATTAAAAAAGCTTATACATTAAATGCAGATTTAATTGTTCTTGACTTAGAGTCAACTGTTCCTGATGATCAGAAAGAACAGGCAAAAAAGATAATAAAAGAATGCAATGTTAATAAAGATCAAACATATATAAGGATAAATAATAATTTAGATTTAGAATTTGTAACATCAGAAAAATTCCCTGGAATATTTCTTCCATTTACAGAAACAAAAAAACAATTAATTGAGATAGATGTATTATTAAAAAAAACTGAGAAATCGAAAACCGATATAATCCCAATTTTGGAAAGTATAAACGGTCTAGCTAATCTTGAGGAGATTTGTTCTTTTTCAGAAAGAATTCAAATTATATCTTTTGGATCTCATGATTTAGCTAAATCTATAAATCTTAAGATTTCAGAAGATGAAAAAGAAATATTAGAATTTAGAAAAAATATAGTAAATAAATCTAAAAATATTAAGAGCCCAATTGATACCTCTTATTTAAATTTTAAAGATTTAAATGGATTTGAAAAATCATGTAATATGGTTAAAAAATTAGGTTTTGGTGGTAAAGCCTGTATACATCCGGACCAAGTTCAAATCTCAAACAAAATTTTTTAATGATAAATACTAAGAAACTTTTGTACTTTGCTTACGGTACAAATCTAAATAAAAAAATTTTTCTAAAAAAATATAAAAATGCCAAATATCTGAGCAAGTATATTTTGAAAGGATTTGAATTAGTCTTTAGATCAAAATATAGAGTACCAGATATACAAAGAAAAAAGGGTTCAAGTGTAAAAGGCATAATCTATGTAATAGATAAAGCAACCGAGAAAAAATTAGATAGATACGAAGACTATCCTAAGTTATATATAAAAAAATTTTTTAATAAAAATAAAAAAAATGTAATGTATTATTTCATGAAAAGAAAAACTCCTATTTTGAAGCCTGCAAAATATTACCTAAAAGTCATGAAAAGTGGTTATCGACAAAATAACTATAAATTTAATCTTAAATATTAAAGTGAAAAACAAAATAAAGATTGCGGTTGTTGGGATTGGCTTGATGGGTAGTCAACATTTAAAAGCTTTAAGTGTTTCAAAAAAAGCAAAGCTCCATTCAATTGTCGATGTAAATAAAAATTCAATTATTCATGCTAAAAAATTTAAAGTTCCATTCTATAGATCGTCGACTGAATTATTAGATAACAATAAACCAGATGCCGTAATTGTTGCTACACCTAATCAGTTTCACGAAAAACATACGATAAGTTTTTTAAATGCAAAAATACCTGTTTTACTAGAAAAACCAATTTCCGATAATATTTCAAAAGCAAAAAAAATTATTCAAAGCTCAAAAAAAAACAAAACTCATCTACTTATTGGCTATCATAGAAGGCACAACAGTATCGTAACTAAAGTAAAGAAACAAATCGATAGCGGAAATCTTGGAACAATTGTTGCTGCTAATGTTATGTGCTGGTTATACAAAAATAAAGATTGGTACAAAGAAAAATGGCGTATTAAAAAAGGAGGAGGTCCTCTAGGTATTAATCTAGTACATGATATTGACCTTATTTGTTACTTATTAGGTCCCATAACACATGTTCAAGCAACAACCTCAAATAAAATTAGAAAATATGAAGTTGAAGATACCGCAATTGTTAATTTTACTTTTAAATCAGGTACTTTATGTACATTAAGTGTTTCTGATACAATTGTAGCTCCTTACAGTTATGAGCTTACAGCTGGAGAAAACCCTGCATACCCTATAACAAATCAATCAGCATATTTTATTGGGGGGACAAAAGGCTCGATACAATTTCCTAATCTAAAACATTGGTATAATAAAGGTGAAAGAAGTTGGTGGAAACCAATTTATCATAAGGATTTTAATATTCGTTTGAGTAGATTTACTTTAATAAATCAAATTGATCACTTATGCGATGTTGTGTCTGGAAAAGCTAAACCAAAAGTAAGTGGAAATGATGGCTTGCAATCGCTTAAAATATTTGATGCGATACTAAGAAGTACTAAAACTGGAAAAAAAATAAGAGTAAACTAATGAAAAGACTTAAACTTGGTATCATTGGTGGTGGCCCTGGATCTTGGATTGGTCATGTACATAGAATTGCATCAAGATTTGATGATAAATACGAGATCGTAGCAGGCGTTTTTTCAAGAAATTATAAAATCAACCAATCTTTTGGGACAAGTATAGGAATAAAAAAAAATAGGTGTTACAAAAATTATAAAGATCTTTGCTATTCTGAAAAAAAAATTAATAATGGTATCGATGTAGTAGCGATTATGACACCCCCTGGGAGTCATCAAGAAATAGCGGAATTATTCATTAAAAATAACATTCATGTAATATCTGATAAACCATTTGCAGGTTCTCTACCCCAAGCTAAAAAACTTTATAAAACAATTAAAAGTAATAAAAAGATTGTTTATGGGCTTACACATAATTATTCGGCCTATCCAATGGTAAGGCATGCTAAAAAATTAGTAGAAGATAAGAAGCTTGGAAATATTGAATATATTAACGTCGAATATGTTCAGGATTGGTCTAACGGTAAAAAAGTTACCCTGGGATCTGCAAAAAAAATATTTAAATGGAAATTAGATAAAAAAATAGCTGGAGTTTCTACTGTGCTTAATGAAATAGGATCTCATGCATATCATTTATGTAATTACATTACTGGTCTTAAAGGAAAAAGCTTATTTGCAGATATCAAACAATATTCAAAAAAAATTAGATTTGACACAAATGCTCAAGTTTTCATAAATTATGAGAATGGAGCTAAGGGTTTATTTTGGGCATCAACTACTGCTAAAGGTGGTGTTTATGGATTACGAATAAGAGTATTTGGTTCAATGGGAAGTTTAGAATGGGTACAGAATGATCCCAATTATTTGAAATATAATGCTGCTAATGGAGCTACAAAAGTTTTAGAAAGAGGTTTTAATGAAAGTGGTTTTTCAAAAAACTTTTCAAGAATAAAATACGGTCATCCTGAGGGATATTTAAGTGCTTTTTCTAATTTGTATAGAGAAATTGCAATAAAAATTAATTCAAAAAATAGCAAGAAAAAGTTTTATTTTCCAACTGCGTATGAGGGTTTGCTTACAGCAAAATTTATAGATGGATGTGTAAAGTCATCATCCAAGAAAAAGTGGGTGGCTTTTTAAATGATAAAATCCTGTGTGATAGGATTATCAAAAGTAGGTATAATTCATTGTGAAAGTTTAATGAAAATAAAAAACACTTCATTAAATTATATTTTTGATAAAAATTACAATCTTAGCAAAAAACTATCTAAAAAATTTAAATGCAAGACCTCAAGAAACTTCAACAGTATATTGAAAAAAAAAGATATAGAACTATTTGTAATTGCATCACCTACAACAACACATCATTTTTATATAAAAAAATTGGTAAAATTTAGGAAAATGATCTATTGTGAAAAGCCAATTACAAATAATAATAACAAACTTGCTAAACTCAAAAACTTAATAAAAAAACATAAAATTAAATTTTGTGTTGGCTTAAATCGTAGATTTGCAAAGGAGTATGTTGCTTTAAAAAAAAAAGTTAACAAAAAAAGAATTAATTACATCCAAATAATATCTAGATCGGCCGACCATAATATTGATTTATCAATAAGGAATGGAGGTCTTTTTTTTGATAAAGGATTTCATTTTTTTGATTTAGCTTGTTGGTTGAGTAATTCGAAACCAGAGAAAATGATTGTAATTTCAAAATCAATTAGTACTGAGGATTTCTTAAATAAAGGAGATTTCTCAGATGCAGTAGTTAATCTAAAACTTAGGAATGGAATAGTCGTCGAAATAATATTTAGTAGAAAGTGCAGATTTGGAAATTTTGAAAAAATTAAACTGTATGGTGAAAAACTTTCACTAGACTCTGACGATTTTTCTAACAAAGAGACATTATATAAAGACTTTTCTGTAAGACACAGAAAGTCATACTTAGATTGTTTAAAAAAATTTATTGAAAATAAAAATAGTCTCTTATTTAATGAATCAATATTAATACAAAAAATATGTGCTGATGCTTTGAAAAAAGCAAGGTACCAGTAATTTATAAAAATTTACTTAAAGCTTTGCTTGCAAGTTTTGATGAAGAAATATCGGTTTTGAATGTATTTAGTATTGATTGTGTTTTTTCTATTTGCTCCTTAATTTTACTTGGATTATCGATGAAGGAGCTTACAGACTCGAACAAAGCTTTTGGATTACATTTTGTTTGAAGGAATTCAGGTATTACCTCTTTACCTGCTGCAATATTAATAATATTTGCAAATTTAACTTTTACCAAAGATCTTACAATTAAATAATTCAAAAAATTCATTTTATAAAGAATGATAGATGGTACTTTAGATTTGCAAATTTCAAGTGAGACCGTTCCGGATTTAGCAACTGCAAATACAGATTTCTTAAGAGTGTGAGACTTTATTTTATCATCACTAATAATTTCACAATTACTTGTATTTTGAGATTTTACGTAAGATTGAATTAAATCATAATGTTGTTTTGTCGAATGAAATATATAAATAAAATCTTGATAATTTTTATTCATTAATTTTATAAAATCCAAGAGGATAGGCATTAAGACTTCGATTTCAGAAACTCTACTTCCTGGAAAAACTGATATTAATGCTTTATTTTTTTCAAATATTTGATTGATATCTATTTTACTTTCAGAAGATGCGTCTAACAACGGGTGGCCTACAAATTCATTGCTCACATTCTCTTTATCAAAATAAGGTTTTTCAAAATTGAATAATAAAAGTATATGATCTATGTAATTTTTAATTTTCTTAACTCTTCCCTCTCTCCAAACCCAAACTTGAGGCGCAACATAATGAATAGTTTTTATCTTTGGTTCTTGTTTTTTTAAACGTTCAGCAACTCTTAAAGTAAAATCAGGACTATCAACTGAGAATAATATATCTGGTTTAAAATCTTTAATAGCCTTAACTGTGTCATTGATTTTTCTATTGATTTTGAAAATATTTTTTATGACACTTGTAAAACCAATGTAGGTAATATCTTTTAAATCATAAATTGTTTTTATTCCTAGAGCTTTTAAATTTTCACCTCCTACGCTTAAATATTCAATTTCTGAGTTATCTTTGTTTAATTCTTTAATAACTTTTGATGCTAATTTATCTCCAGAAGGTTCTCCAGTAAGAATAAATATTTTTTTCATTTATACATTCTCCAAAGTTCGCCTCGATCAGACAATAGGTATAAATCTCCATTTTTATTTATCTTAATGTCTCTTATTCTTCCTATATTGCCTTTGAATAAAATCTTCTCGTTAATAAAATTTGATTTATTAAATTTTATTTTTCTTAAAGATTGATCTTTAAGAGATGTAATTAAAGCTTCACCGTTCCATTCTTTAAATGTTTCTCCTTTATAAATTGTCAAAGCGCTTACTGCTATAGAAGGGACCCAGTACTTTATTGCTTTTGTAAAACCAGGTTTCCATTTTGGACCAATTTTAGTTCCTGAATAGTTAGTTCCACCCCAGCCTAAAATCTTCCAGCCATAATTTTCTCCAAAATTCGCTGTTCCAAACCAGTCACCTCCTCTTGCCCCGTGATTTGTTAGATATATTTTATTGTCAAAAGGTGAAAGGGACATCCCTTGAGGATTTCTCACTCCTATTTGATAAATTTCAGGAAGCCAATCTTTTTTATTTATAAATTTGGGATTATCTTCTGGTATCGATCCATCCAAGTTAATTCTAATAATACTTCCAGGATGTTTGGTATGATCTTGTGCTATCATTCCTTGTCCTCTCTCACCAGCAGTTACATACAAATGTTTATTTTTTATGACAAGTCTAGATCCAAAATGGTATCCAGAATTTATAGGTGGCTCTGCTTGAAAGATATTTTTAAAATTGAGTTTTTCAGTGTTTAAATTGGCTCTAGCAACAGATGTGCTAGACTTTCCGCTCAATCTATTTTCAGAGTATGAGACAAATACAATGTTATCTTTGTAAAGTATGTCTAATAATCCTCCCTGATTATCTTCTAAGATTTTAAGATTATGGCTTATATCTTTTATTATTTTTTCTTTTAAGTTTACAAATTTGATATTCCCAGGTTTTTCTGTAACCAATAGATTTTGGTTATCTATAAACGTTAAGCTCCAAGGACTGTCTAAGCCTTCGATAATTCTCTCTAGTTTAAAATCATTTGCACTTAGATTTGTAAATAATAATAGAAAAATTGTTAATAATTTTTTCATTTAATAAGAATAAACATTTTATTTCTATTTGCGTATTTGACGCTTTGTCTTTTATTTAAAAAAATATTTAATTTATGTTTTAGAACTATTCCTTTTAGTCCAGCAGTTTTACACTGCTTTATAGTCTCTAAACCTATAGTTGGAAGGTCAACTCTTAAGTCTTGCCTTTTTTTTGGGAATTTAATTAAGATCCCTTTAGGGTATTTAGTTATTTTTTTTACTTTTTTAATCATTTTTTCTGTTCCTCCGCTTCCTTCAAATGCTAATATTTTATTATCTCTACAAATTGCACCTTGAACAAATGAGAAATTTCCGGTTTTTTCAAGAGCCTTTTCTCCGCAACGTATATCTTTTTTATCAAAGGTATTTGGTTTAATTGATGTATAATTTCCTTTAGGCAAACTTATTTCCGGAGTAAATTTGTTTGAGCTCAAAGTCTGAATTTTTTCTTTTTTCAAGATGTTTATAATTTGTTTTAAGATTGCAGCATCCCCCAATTTTGAACTTTTTAGAATTTTTGGCATATAATAAATTCCTTTTAAATCTAATTTAATAGATTTGAAATTTGGTTTAGCTACTTTTCCTGCAAATAAAACCTTTTTACAATTATTAGATTTTAAAATAGAAATAATTTTTCCAAACTGACCAATTGATACCGAGTGAGAGTTTTTATCTTTTTTAAATAATTTTTTTTTAGTTAAATCAATTATCAAATACTTATTTTTTTTTTTAACTTTTTTTAAGATATATTTTGGAAGTTCTGTATCTCCAAAAATTAAACCGATCATAAATATTTTAACTAAGTGGTGAACAAATTGGTCTTCTTTTATCTTTTCCTATAAACTTAATAACTTCACTCACTAATTCATTATCTTTGTATTCGCCATTAATCCTACTTAGATTTTCGTGAAGATTTTTAGAGGAAAAAATATCTTTAAAAGCTTTATCTAATCCAATAATTTTATGATTATCGTACTTCTGTCTTCTCAGTCCTATCAAATTTAAGCCTTGCAAATAATTTCTATTACCTATTGATAATCCAAAAGGAATTACATCTTTAAGTACACCTGTCATACCTCCAATCATAGCCAGTCTTCCAATTCTAGTAAATTGTTGAACAGCTGAATTTCCTCCTATAACAACTGAATCCTCAATAGTTACGTGTCCTCCAAGAGGAACGTTATTTGCTATAATTACATTGTTTCCAATTTTACAATCGTGCGCTACATGGGATGAAATCATAAATAAACAATTATTTCCAATTTCTGTTATTGATCCTCCACCTTCAGTACCAGGATTTATTGTTACATATTCTCTTATTAAGTTATTATCTCCAATGGTTAGACTATTTTTTTCTCCCTTATATTTTAAATCCTGGGGCTGGGTTCCTATACTTGCAAATGGAAAAATTTTAGTTCCGCTGCCAACTGTTGTATCTCCCTCTATATGCACGTTAGAAATAAGTTCTACATTTTCATTAAGTTCTACTCCTGGGCCGACATAACAAAAGGGTCCAATTTTTACATTTTTTGAAATCTTTGCCTTTTTATCTATTTCGCTTGTTTTATGTATCATTATTTTCTATCAACTATTGTTGCTGACCACTCAGCATCGGCCATCCTTTTACCATTAACTTTTGCTGTTCCTTTATATTTCCAAACTCGCCCATGTGATCTAATAGCTTCAATTTCTAAATGTAATTCACAATCTGGTATAACTGGATTTCTAAATCTTGCTTTATCTACTCCCATCAAAAATACTAATTTATTCTCGTATTCTTTTTTATCAATTCCATGAGCCGTAAGTGCAGCCGCAGCTTGGCCAAAAGCCTCTACAATTAAAACTCCCGGCATTACTGGTTGATTAGGGAAATGACCTTGTACATAAAAACTATTTTTTTTTACATACATAATTGCTGTTGCAGATTTTAAAGGCACTATATTTACCAATTTATCAATTAACAACATAGGCTCTCTATGTGGTAATAAACTTTCAATTGTTTTTTTATCTATTTCGATCTCACTCATTTTTTATTTTTTAAAAATTCTCGGAATGGGACAGCGGGATATCCCATAACGATTTGGTTGTCTTCAATATCTTTTACCACACCACTTCCACCACCAATTTTCACGTTATTACCAATTTTTAAATGGCCAGATACGCCGGCTTGACCACCAATAGAAACGTTATTTCCTATTTTTGAACTTCCAGCAAAACCAACTTGACCAGCAATCATACAATCAGATCCAATTTTTACATTATGAGCAATATGAACTTGATTATCTAAATAAGTATTTTTTCCAATTTCTGTATCATCAATAGATCCACGGTCTATCGTACAAGCGGTCGCTATTTCAACGTCATCAGCAATTACTACTTTGCCAATATGTGGAAATTTAATATTACGCTTTTTAATTGGAATAAATCCAAAGCCTTTTTGCCCAATTTTGCAATTGTCTTGCACTATCACTCTGTCGCCTATTAGCGAATTCTTAATAACTACACCTGAACCAATCACACAATCTTTTCCTATCTTAACATTTTGCTCAATAATTGAGTTAGACCCAATTATGGAATTTTTACCAATTTTTACGTTTTGTCCAACTAAAACATTATTACCAAATTTAACAGATTTATATTTATATTTTTTTGAAACTTTTAAACTTGAATCAGGATAGTCTATATCGGCAGAGGGATAAATTTTTTTCAAAACTTTTGCAAGCTCATAAAGCACATTTTTAACAATAACTTTTTGCACTGAATTAGGCAAATATCTTTTTAGTATTTCAGTTGTTATACATATGCCGCCATTTGTAGATAACGCATCATTCTTATATTTAATTGAGTCGAAGAAGGTAATATCTTTTTTATTTGCTAAATGCAAAGGCTTCACAGAGTTTACATAAAAATTTTTTTTGTCTTTTAAATTTGAAAATAATTTTTTAACTTTAAAGTTCTTTTTTTTAAAAAAAAAATTTGAATCCATTCAAATTTAATTTAGATTAATTGATTTTAGTTTTTGATTTAGTAATGACATAATATCTTTTGTTATATCTAGAGTTTCATCAGCAAGTAATATATTTTTTTTATCCATTACCATTCTTATTCTTTTTTCATTCATATAATTTTTTACTATTGGATTTAAATTCTTTAGGATTTCAGCTCTTGCTTTTGCTCTTTGTTTTGCTACATTTTCTAGTAATTTACCTCTTTCTTTTTGTATTTCTGATACTTTATTTCTTAATTCAGATACTTTTTTTTTGTATTCTTCAGCCGAAATAATTTTCTTTTGTTGAATGATTTTTTTTTCATCTTCTTGGAAGTTTTTTTCCTTTTTTTTAATACTTGCTATGCCGCTTTCTAATTTCTTTTTAAGAAAATTTTGGGCTTTTTTTCCAGCATCGCTTTCATTTAAAATTAATTTAAAGTCTAGGTAATGCGGAACGTCAGCATAAGACATCTGATTAAATGAAAAAAAGATGCAAATCGTAATTAGAATTTTTTTTATTCCCATAATTAAAACGTTGTACCTAAATTAAAAGTAAAGCTTTCTGTAACATCAGTGTCTGCTTTTGATAGGTTTTGTGATAATACGAAATTTAAAGGACCAATTGGAGAAAGCCAATTTAAAGTTATTCCAGTACTTGATCGTATCTCATTACTCTCATCAATTGAGCTATCGTAATCTACACCCCAAACGTTTCCAAAGTCTAGAAATAACCCTAAATCAGCATTTGAGTTTTCTGGTAAAATATTGGGAAGATTAGTTTCAAAGTTTAAAGATGCCACGTAATTTCCTCCGACATGATCATTTCCATCTACAGGACCAACTTTATTTTTTTCAAAACCTCTTAATCTTGATGAACTAATTCCTCTTCGTTTACTAATTCTAACGTCATCCCCAGCCAAACCATTGATACTTGCAAGATAAATTTTTGCTGATCCAATTATATTTTCACTTAAAGATTTATACATACTTGAACTAATAGTGTTGGTTATAAAGGCTTTGTCAGCTACAATAGGAATTGTTTGTCCAAAGGAAAAAATAGATCCACTTGTTGGCATAAAAGCCTTGTCTCTTTGATCAAATGTAAAACCATAATTTCCTGATAACTCGCTGTATGTTCCATTTTGTTTTTTTAAAGCTGCTGATGCACTATCTTCAGTTTGTAAATCATCATAACTAGCTTGAAGTCCCAATCTTACTTTTATGTCTCTATATTGCTCAAATGACGTTCCAATAGCTGCGGAGATTATCGAGTTTTCAAAACCTAAATCAGGTTTATCATTTTTTTCACTTAAAAAAGAATATGTAATAGAATTACCTAAAAAATTATAGTTTGGATCAGTATAACGGAAATCTCCTATCAGGGACTCTTCATCTGCCTGAATCTCTAGACCAACTGACTTTCCTTGTCCTAGCCAATTATTTTCTTTTATATTGAACGCTATAGTACCACCAGATGTGCCCACGCCAGCTCCAGCACTAATTTCTCCAGTTGGTCTCTCTTCAACATTAATATCAATTATTTTTAAATTATTTTCACTTCCGTCAGTAATTTCATACGTTACTTCATTAAATATATTTCTTGCTTTTATTTTTGCTATTGATTTTTTAAGACTTAAATTAACAAATGGATCGCCTTCATCTAATATAAGTTCTCCTCTTATTACGTCTTCATTAGTAACATTATTACCAGTAATATTAACTCTCTCAACTAGATCCTTAGGTCCCTCATAAATGTTTAAGGTGATATTAATCGAGTTGTTTTGGATATCTTCTTGAACATTATGTTCAACGAACTGCAAATTATTTAATTCAATTAATCTATCTAATTCTTCTAAAAGTTTTTTTATTTTAAATGGTGAATAGTAGTCACCAATGTATTTCTTAAATTCATTATTAAGAGGAAAAAATAACTTTTTGTCAAAAACTTCATCAATATTGGTAGATATTTTATTAATCGTGTATCTTGTTCCTTCCTCAATAGAGTACACCAAATCAGCATTTCCTTTATTATTAATTTCTGCAATATTAGAACTTATTTTAATATCATAGTAGCCCAAAGACTTATAATAATTTAAAAGTAATCTCTTATCTAAACTAATTAAATTTTCACTTAAATTTGTATTGTTAGAAATTACTTTCCAAAATTTATCTTCATCACTAGCTATTACGTCCCTTAATCTTCTAGATCTAATATTTTTATTACCGATAAAATTTATAGAAGAAATCTTAGTTTGCTCTCCTCTTTCGATCTCAATGAGCAAATCTAAATTTTCATTATCGATCTCTCTAATTTTCGCATCTACTTGAGCAAAATTATAACCTAAGGAGGAATAAAGTTTTTTTATTATATCAATATCTTTTGCTAGATTTGCTTTAATAAAGGGTCTTTTAGATTTGATTTTTATTAGTTTTTTTATTTCTTCTACATTTCCTTTTTTTGGTTCACCTAAAATAACTAATTGATTTACAAAAGGATATTCTTTTACGATTATTTTTAAAGTTTTATTGCTTAAATTTATTTCAATATTTTCAAAAAAATTAGTCGAGTTAAGATTACTTAAAACTTTATTAATATCACTTTCTGTAAAATCTTTATTTAGCTCAACTTCCCCATAAATTTTGATAGTTTCATCTGATATTCTTTTATTTCCCTCAATAATAATATTTTTAACTACCTCAGCTCTTGAAACTGAGAAGAATAATAAAAAGAACGATAAAATAATAATTTTTTTAGTCATTTAAATTCAATTCTTTTTTAATATGTTCTCTTACCCATTTATCAATTTTAGTAATTTCATGAATATTTTTAGGGTTTGTTATAGCATATTTTTTGTAATTTCTGTCATTTAGTATCTTCAATATGGTTTTAGAAATGCTTAAAAAAGGTATCTTTTTCTTGAGAAACAGTTCAACTAATATTTCATTAGCCGCATTGATAATAATGGAAGTTGATGGATATTCATTCAGCCTATTTTTCAAATTGATGACAGGGAATATATTTTTATCAACTTTACTAAAAACTAAATTTTCTAATTTTTCTTTATTTTTATTATTTTTATAAAATTCTTTAATATTTAGCTTTCCATCAAACATTGCATTAGCTAGAGGAATTATCATTGATGTGTCGTGGTAAATAAACATTGATAATCCATTTTTTATTTTTATGATCGCGTGAACTAGAGAATTGGGATGGATTAATATGTCTAATTTATTATTAGGTATATCGAATAATTTTTGAGCTTCAATTAATTCTAAAATTTTATTCATAAGTGTTGATGAATCTATAGTAATTTTTTTTCCCATTTTCCACTTTGGATGTCTAAGAGCCTCTTCAGGCGAAATTTTATGCATTTGTTTTTTTTTATAATTCAAAAAAGGACCTCCAGAGGCTGTGATATATATTTTTTCTATTTCCTTGCGATCGAGGTTTTCAATTAATTTAAAAATTGAATAATGTTCAGAGTCTACTGGAATTATTGATGTTTTATTTTTAACTGCAAGTTTTTTCATAAGAGGCCACCCACAAATTACTGACTCTTTATTCGCAATCAGAATTTTTTTGCTATATTTTATGAGTAATAGCGTAGGTTCTAATCCAGCGATACCAGGGATAGCAGCAATACTAATGTCTATTTTTTTTAAATTAATCTTTTTAAAATTATTAAATATTTTGACTTTTTTATTTTTAAATTTATTTTTTACTTTTTTGAAAACCTTTGAATTATTTATAATAAAATATTTTGGTTTATATATTTTGATTTGCTTGCAAATCAACTTATAATTATTATTTGCAGCTAATAAAATAATTCGAAATAATTGTCTTTTTCTATCTATTATTTTTAAAGATGAGAGCCCAACTGATCCTGTAGATCCTAAAATTGAAATATTTTTTTTCATTAGAATAATAAAATAAGAAAGATGAAGCCAAAAGGAAGGCCAAAAAATACACTATCTAATCTATCTAGTACTCCTCCATGTCCTGGAAAAAAATTTCCTGTATCTTTAACATTGCTTTTTCTTTTAAGGAAAGAAAAAAATAAATCACCTATTTGGCAAATCATAGAAGTTAGTAAACCAACTAAAATAATTTTGATATTTATTATATTAGTAAAATAAAAAATGCTAAGTGAAAAAAAAATACTAGAGAATAAAAAGGATCCCACAGATCCTGATTTTGTTTTTTTTGGACTCAGTTTTGTTAATTTGGGACCTTTAAAAATTTTACCAACAATAAATCCTCCAATATCTGATGCAATACAAGTTAGTAAAATTAGAAAAAGTAAAATTTTTAGTTGAAAAAAAGATGAAAAGTAAAAAAAGAAAAAAGAAAATAAGAAAATATATATAATAAAAATTAAATTTAAAAAAAATTTAAATAATGGTTTTTTAGATATTTTGTTAATCAAGCTAGTAAACTCTATTATAGATAGAACACCCAACACAATAAGTGTATAAATAAGCATAAATTTTGAGTAGAATAGTAATGCTGCTAAAAATAGTAATACTATGGAAGTAAAAACTCTTTTTTTTAAATTTTTTTCAATCATATAGCGCCATAATTTCTTTTAATCTTTTTGAATTTATTTATAACTTTTTTTAAGTCTTTAGACTCGAAATCTGGCCAGAGTTTTTTCAAGAAAAAAAGTTCAGCATAAGCTAGTTGCCATAGCATAAAATTACTGAGTCTTTGATTTCCACCAGTCCTAATTAATATTTCTGGATCTGGCATATTTTTTGTATAAAGATTTCTCTCTAAGTTTCTTAATGATATTTTTTTATTCTTTTTGACAGCCATTAATATTTCATTTTTTCCGCCATAATTAATTGCTAAATTAACATTAATATTTTTATTTTTTTTAGTTAGATTTTCGCATTTAATTAAAATATTTCTAAGATCTCTTGGTAGTTTTTTTATTTCTCCTAGAATATTGATTTTTATACCCTGCTTAGTCACGCTATCTATTTCTTTAAAAAAATAATTCTTGATAAGTTTAAATAAAAAATTAATTTCAGTTTTCGGTCGTTTCCAGTTTTCAGATGAAAAAACAAAAAATGTAACGAACGGAATTCTATGTTTTATTGAACTTTTGACAATTTTCTTTACAGTCTCAACACCTTTTAAGTGTCCATAATTTCGTCCTTTATTTTTTTTTCTACCCCACCTACCATTGCCATCCATGATAAAGGCAATATGGTTGAGTTTGTTCATATTTGAATAATCTCTTTTTCTTTTAATGACAATATTTTTTCAATATTTTCTATATTCGTATCAGTTAATTTTTGAATATTTTTTTCAAAATTCTTACTTTGATCCTCTGAGATCGTCTTATCCTTTAATTTTTTTTTTAATTCCTCATTTGCCTCACGTCTAATATTTCGTATTGATATTTTAGATTTTTCTCCCATATTTTTTAAAATTTTAATTAAATCTTTTCTTCTTTCTTCAGTAAGGTCAGGGATTCTTAATCTTATTATTTGTCCATCGATTTGTGGATTGATACCAAGTTCTGATTTTTGAATAGCTGATTCAATATTAGATATATTAGCTTTATCCCAAACCTGAATTGAAATTAACCTTGCTTCGGGTACACTTACAGTGCCAAGTTGTTCTATTGGCATTAATTGCCCGTATACATCAATTTTGATAGTATCAAGCATATTCACATTTGCTCTTCCTGTCCTCAAAGTAGAAATATCTTTTTTCAAAGAGTGAATGCTTTTATCCATTTTATTTGAATAGTTTTTTTCATTAAATTCACTACTCATTTTAAATACCTTCTCCAACTTTATATCTAACAAATTTTAGTATTTTAATTTCTTCACTCAATGAGTTTTCCCTCAAAATATCAGAAACTTTTTTTTTAGGATCCATTATCCAAAGCTGATTTAACAAAGAATTATCATCTAAATATTTTTTAATTTTTCCTTTAGCGATTTTTTCAACCATATCTTTTGGTTTACCTGAATTTATTATTTCAGCTTTTATAATTTCTAACTCTTTATTAACAATTGTTTTATCAATTTCATCACTTTTAATAGCTAATGGACTTGATGCTGCTATATGCATGGCTAATTTATTTCCAATATCATCGTTTTTGCCTTTAATAATTCCGTCTAGCGTAACTATTGAAACTATTTTTCCTATATTTTTTTCAGTTGCAGAATGAATGTAAAAGAAATTTAAACCTTTTTTATTACTAAAAAAATCACATCTTCTAATTGTAATTTTTTCACCGATTTTTGCTATCAAACTCACAAGATTATCTTTTACAAAATTGCCATCACTCATTTTAGAATCTTGAAGTTTCTTAAGGTCTCCTTTTACAGAAAAATTTATAGTTGAAAGTTCTTTACAAAAATTTTTAAAATTTTCATTTTTCGCAACAAAATCGGTTTCACTATTTATTTCAATAATTGAAATTTCGCCATTATTCTCATTAGCCAAAACTAAACCATCGGAAGCTGTACGGTCCATTTTTTTTGAGGCTTTTGCTATTCCTTTTTTTCTTAAAAACTCAATAGATTTTTCTATATCTCCTTTGTTCTCATCTAAAGCGACTTTACAGTCTTTAAAACCAACTCCAGTAATTTCTCTGAGTTTTTTAATATTATCTAGTAAGTCTTTATTTGACATAGGGAAATATTTTTAAATATAGGTTTATTTTTCCTTAGACTCTATTTTTTTGGGTTCTTTCTCAGTGCCTTTAATAAATTTTTCAGCATCTTTAATTGTGTTTTTTAAAAGATCACAATAAAGATTGATTGATCTTCTTGCATCATCATTACCTGGGATCGGGAAATTAATATCTGTAGGGTCTGAGTTTGTATCTAATACAGCTATAATTGGTATGCCTAATTTTTTTGCCTCTGCAACGGCTAAAGATTCAATATTTGTATCTATAATAAATATTAAATCTGGAGTTTTTTTCATGTCGGCTATACCACCTAAAGATCGTGCAAGTTTTTCTTTTTCTTTGCCAAATTTAAGTATTTCTTTCTTAGTAAAACCTAAGTTTTCTTTTGAAAGTTGATCGTCCAATTTTTTTAATCTTTTGATAGAATTTTGAATAGTATTCCAATTAGTTAACATGCCTCCTAGCCATCTATAATTTACATAGTATTGACCAGTATCTTTTGCAAGGTCTTTGACTTGTTCAGAAGCTTGTTTCTTTGTAGAAACTACGAGTAGTTTACCGCCGCTTGCTATAACTTTATGTACTTGAACAAGAGCATTCTTAATAAATTCTACAGTCTGTGTTAGATCAATTATATGAATTGAATTTTTTTCACCAAAAATATATTTTTTCATTTTTGGGTTCCATCTTAAAGTTTTGTGACCAAGATGGACGCCAGCTTCGAGCAATTGTTTAATGTCAACTTTTGGTACGTTCATATTTTTTTTCCGGTTAATCCACCACAGTAATTCCATCATATAAATGGACCGGTAGGAAATTATCCTTACAACTGTGTGCGAAATTAATCTTGATATATACAATCGTTCTAAAAAATCAATACTCTAAACGGTAATTTTTTCAACGTAATCCTTGGATTTTAAAGCTTTGAGATGGTTTAGATCAAATTTTCTTGTGTTTTGAAGTGAATAATGAGCTATTCGGTTTTTATCTTTTATAACAAGTTGTACTTTTGTTTCTCCATTTTTTGACAAAATTTCTTTAATCTCATTAAGATTAAAATTTTCTTTTAACTCAATTGTGACTTTTGAGTAAGGTTTATTTATCACTTCATCCAGACTAACTATTTTCCTTACATTAATTCTTTTTTTTGTTTGTTCTCCAGGAATTTTGTCCTTTTGTAAAGTAATAACAAAGGATTCGGACTCTTTTAGCTTGTCTCTATTTTTAATCAAAATTTCTGCAAATAAAAATAACTCAAATTCACCTTTTTTGTCACTAAATTTTACTATTGCATATGGAGTGCCCTTTGAGCTTTTTTTTTCTTGAATTGACATAACTGTTCCTGCAACTGAACTCTCGTTATCGTTATCGTTATAAAATTGTTCAAATTCTTTTATTTTTAATTGGTTAAATAAATCATTATATTCAGTTAAAGGGTGGCTGGAAATATAAAAGCCTAATGACTTAAATTCTTCGGCTAATAGTTCTTTTTGTAACCAAGGCTTAGAAGGTAAAAAATCAAAATCGTTTTCATAATTTTCATTATTTTCAAAAAGATTTGCTTGATTATTATCCTTCTCATCATTAAAATTTTTGATTTGCTGAATTATTTTAGGTATGGAATTAAAAATTTTATTTCTGTTTTTATCAAACTCATCAAAAACGCCAGCTTTTGTCAAACCTTCCAGCTGTAATTTATTCACGTCTTTTGGGTTAACTCTTTTCATAAAATCATAAAAAGATTTAAACAAACCATTTTTTTCTCTTTCAAAGATAATGTTTGAAATAGCTTCAAAGCCAACGTTTTTAATAGCGCCTAGACCATAATAAATCTTTCCATTTAAAGCTTTAAATTCTGCGAAAGATCTATTTATCGAAGGTTTTATTAAATCAATATTTAATCTTTTAATTTCTGCTACAAATTCTCTTAATTTAGAAGTGTTGGTTAACTCAGTAGACATTGTGGCAGCTATAAAATCTTCTTTATAATAAGTTTTGAGAAAGGCAGTTTGATAAGCAATTAATGCGTATGCTGCAGCGTGACTTTTATTAAAACCATACTGAGCAAAAGGTTCGATTTTAGTAAACACAAAATTTGCTACGTCTTTAGATATACCATTTTTTATTGCACCATTGATAAATCTCTCTTTTTGTCTATCTAACTCTGCTTTTTTTTTCTTTCCCATTGCTCTTCTTAATATATCAGCTTCACCAGCTGAAAAACCAGCGAGTGTCTGAGCAATTTGCATCACTTGCTCTTGATAAATTATAATTCCGTAGGTCGGTTTTAAAATTTTTTTTAAAACTGGATGAATATAGTCTGGTTCTTTCAGTCCATTTTTACAATCATTATAAATTGGGATATTGCTCATTGGTCCTGGACGGTACAAAGCAACTAAAGCAATAATATCATCAAACTTATTTGGTTTCATTTGTTTAATAGCTTCTCTCATACCGGCGCTTTCTAATTGAAACAATCCAGTAGTTTCGCCAGTGGCAAGTAAAGAGAAAACCTTTTCATCGTCCTGATTTATCTTATTAATATCAATTATAATATCTTTAACCTTTAATCTTTTTATTGTTTTATCAATGATAGATAATGTTTTAAGACCCAAAAGATCAAATTTAACTAAACCTGCATTTTCAGACGAATACATGTCATACTGTGTTGAAGGTAAAATCAAATTTGATGTATGATCTATATATAATGGAAATTGTTCAACTAATTTTTCGCCAGCAATTACAACTCCAGCTGCATGTGTAGCCATATTTCTATTTAAACCTTCTAGTTTTAAAGATAGCTCAAGAAGTTTTTTTACTTTTGGGTTATTCTTTACTTCTTCTTTAAATCTAGGTTCTCTATCGATAGACTCTTGGAGAGAGAGGGGTTTGGAAGGATCAAATGGTACCATTTTACAAAGTCTATCAACATGGCCATAAGATAACCCTAAAACTCTCCCTATATCTCTTAAAACCATTCTGGCCTTAAGCTTTCCAAAAGTAATTATATGAGCAACTCCACCTTTATATTTATTTTTTAAGTATTCAAAAACTTGATCTCTTTTCTCTTCACAAAAATCGATATCAAAATCAGGCATAGAAATTCGATCTGGATTTAAAAATCTCTCAAAAATTAAATCATACTCGATTGGATCTAAATCAGTAATATCTAAACAATAGGCCACAAGTGAGCCAGCGCCAGAACCTCTACCAGGACCAACTGGAATTGAGTTTTTTTTAGCCCATTTAATATAATCTGAAACGATTAGGAAGTAGCTAGCATAATCCATAGAATTAATAATATTTATTTCATGGTTTAAACGATCCTCATAAATATTTTGTAACTGATCTAGAGTTTTTGATTTATTTTTTTTTTGGATAAAATTAATTAATCTTTGTTTTAACCCCTCTCTTGCTTGTCTTTTTAATTCATCTTCTGGTGATTTGTTTTGATCCTTAGCTATCGAAGGAAGAATTGGTTTTGATTTTTTTAGTTTAAAATTAAATCTTAAATGAAAATTATAATTATTTTCTAAAGCTTCAGGAATATCTAAATAAAGTTTAGCAATCTCATCCTGTTTTTTCAAAAAATGTTGGTCACTAAGTTTAAATCTATTTTTGTCGTCAACAAAACTTTTTTCTCCTACGCATCTCAAAGCATCATGTGCTTCATACATTTCTTTGTTTATATAAAAAACTTCTTGAGTTGCAATAATTGGAATGTCAAATGAATTTGAATTATTGAGAAGATAGTTTTCAAAGTTTTTTTCGTTTTTTTCATTATGTCTTTGAATTTCAAAATATATTCTATCTACAAAATGTATTTTAAGTAAGTTAATTATCTCATGAAAATTTTTTAATTTGTTTAATTGATATAATTTTCCAAAAAAATCTCTATAATTACCAGTTAGTAGAATTATATCTTTATTATAAGTAATTAAATCTTTGATCTGACAACATGGAACTTTCGTTTCCTTACTATTAAGATAACTAAGAGAGGATAGTTTGGTTAAATTTTTATAACCTTCCTCACTTTGTGCATATAATGTTACTTTTCCAATTATATTTTGATCTTTAAGATTTATTTGAGTTCCAATTATCGGTTGTGTGCCCACTTTAGATAATTTGTCTGAAAATTCTAAGGCACCACATAAATTGAAACTATCTGCCAAGCCTAGTGATTTTATTTTATTATTTTTACAATAATCAGCCAAATCATCGATCTTAATAGCTCCTTCGCAAATTGAATATTGAGTATGAATTTTAAAGTTATTAAAAGTTTTACTTATGACGTGCATCAACACGTTTTATATTACCGTCAGAAATAAACAACTTGTAATCAGCCCTGTTAGCAAGTTCTCTATTATGAGTTGCAAATATAATTGTTTTTTTTAATTTTTTTAATTTCATGAAGAAAGAAAATATTTCTTTAGATGTCCTATAATCTAAATTACCGGTTGGCTCGTCAGCAAGTATTATATTCGTTCCTGATATTAAGGCTCTTGCAATGGCTACTCTTTGTTGTTCTCCACCTGAAAGTTGATTTGGGAAGTGATTTGATCTATCAAATATTCTCATTTCTTTTAAAATTTGATCTGTTTTTTTTTTTATAATTTCTTTACGCTCATTTTTTATAATTAATGGCATTTTTATATTTTCTATTGCAGTAAAATCTGTCAATAAATTATTATCCTGAAATATAATAGAAATATTCTTTCTTCTCATTTCATCTTTATCATTATTTGTTAATTTATTTATGTCTATATTGTTTAATATAATTTTACCTTTTGTTGGTTCATCAAGTAAAGCTAGAAGATGCAGCAAAGATGACTTTCCTGAACCAGATGGACCTACTAAAGCTACAAGTTCTCCCTCTTTTATTTTTACATTAAAATTTTTAAATAAGGTTATAGATCCACTTAAATGTTCAAAACTTTTTTTTAAATTTGATATTTCAATATGAATTTTACTCATAACGTAAAGCTCTAAATGTATTCATCTTTGAAATTTTTGTAGCTGGCAAATACGATGCGATAGCAGAAATTACTAAAGAAATTATAAAAATAATAAAAATTGAATTTAAATTTATTTCATATGGAAGTTCATCTAAAAAATAAATATCAGAAGGAAAAATTTCTAAATTGAATACTTTCGATAAGAAAATTCTAATTTTCTCAATATTAACTGAGAATAGAATCCCTAATATTATTCCACTTAATGTTGCAAAAAAACCAATAGTTAATCCAGTTAAAAAAAATGTTTTTTTTATAGATTGATTGCTAAATCCTAAAGTTTTTAAAATAGCTATCTCTTTTGTTTTATTTTTAATAAGAATAGTCAAACCTGAAATAATATTAAATGCAGCTACAACTATAATAAGTGAGAGAATTATAAACATTACGTTTCTTTCTACTTTAAGGGCGCTGAAAAGAGATTTATTAAAATCAGACCAAGTATAAATGAAATAATTTTCATTTATTTTTTGAATATTTTCCTTGTAAAAATTTGCTTTTAAAGGATCTTTTAAATAAATTTCAATATTTTGATCTTTATCATCTTTATTAAAAATTGATAATGCATCTTCAATATTAATAAAAATTATATTTTGATCAAATTCTATAAAACCTGTATTAAATATACCTGCAACTTTAAAATTTTCTTGTTTTGGTAAATTTCCTAGTGGGGTTCCAACAAAAGAGGAAGTCATTAAATTAATATTATCTCCCTTTTTTAATTTCAAATTAAATGCAAGCTCTGAACCGATAAATACTTTATTAGGGTTAAAATTATTAAGATCTCCCTGTGAAGTAAAACTTTCAAAAAAATCCACAATATTTTTTTCACTTTTATCAATACCTTTTAATATTACCCCTTTAGCTTTATTATTGCTGATTACAATCCCTTCACCAGAATATGACTTACTTATAGTTATATCTTTAAAATCCTTTTTTAATCTTGAAATATATTTGTTATCTAATTGGAAACTATTTGGTTGAATGACGACATGGGGGTTAAGTCCTAGAATTTTGTTAGTTAAATCTGTTTTAAAACCATTCATTACAGACATTACTATTATTAAAATAGCAACGCCAAGTGTTATCCCTAGAAAAGAAAATATTGAAATAATTTTCAAAAAACCTTCCTTCTTTTTAGGTCTAAGATTTCTTAATGCTATAAGCCTTTCTGCTTTAGTAAACAATTTTTTAATTTTTTAATTTTTTTATGATTTTATCAAGACTTAATATCTCACTTTTTAAGTTTAATTCCTTAAATTCAAAATTACTTTCCTCAGATTTTGATCCTACTATTATTTGATAAGGAACACCAATCAAGTCATGTTTTTTAAATTTATTTGACATATTTTCATCAACATCATCTAACAATACGTCAATATTTTGTTTATTTAGTTCTTTATAAATTTTTTCAGCTTTTTCAAAGTTTTTTCTGTTATTTTTAGTGATGCTTGGTAAAATTACAACATCGAATGGTGAAACATTTACAGGCCATTTCATCACATCGTTATTAAAATTTGCTTCAATAATTGCTCCAACTAATCTTGAAACACCAATTCCATAAGAGCCCATTTTTACAGTCGTTTTTTTTCCATCTTTGTCATCTATTAAACAATTCATTGGTTTAGAATATTTATCATTAAAATAAAAAATATGGCCAACTTCTATTCCTTTTGTAAACATCTGGTTTTCCTTTTTTACTTTTGTGTTAAAATCTTCTTCTTTATATTTTTCATCAGTTACTGCGTAAATTTTCGTGAAATCTTCTCTCATTTTTTTTAAAGAGATATCGTTAAATTCATACTGGTTAAGATTAATTTCAAAAATATTTTTATCAGCATATATTTTACTTTCCCCTGTTTCTGCTAATATTATAAATTCATGAGAAAGATCCCCACCTATAGGCCCTGTGTCTGCTGCCATAGGAATAGCTTTTAAACCCATCCTATTAAACGTTTTTAAATACGAGTAAAACATTTTATTATAAGATTTTTTTGCTTCTTCATCAGATAAATCAAAAGAGTAAGCATCTTTCATAAAAAATTCTTTACATCGCATCACTCCAAATCTTGGTCTAATCTCATCTCTAAATTTCCATTGAATATGATACAAAATTTGAGGCAGTGATTTATATGACTTTACACTTGATCTAAATATATCTGTGATTAACTCCTCATTAGTTGGGCCATAAAGCATTTCTCTGCCTTGACGATCTTTAATTCTTAACATTTCTTCACCATAATCCTCATACCTGCCACTTTCTTTCCATATTTCTGATGATTGAATAGTCGGCATCAACATTTCTTGAGCACCTACTGCATTTTGCTCTTCTCTTACTATTTTTTCAATTTTTTTCATTACTTTGAAGCCTAAAGGTAGCCAAGAATAAATTCCTGACGAGGATTGTTTGATCATCCCAGTTCTTAACATAAGTTGATGAGATTTTATTTTTGCCTCTGCTGGAAGATCTTTAGTAATAGGTATAAATAATTTTGAGAGATACATTATTTTAAAAATTCTCTTAAATTTAATAAATCAATATTTACAAGATAATATATGACAAAAAAAATTAAAGTAGTAATAAGTGTAGTTATTAAAAATTTTTTTCCAATTTTAGGATTTTTAGGAGCTCCTGGATCCATTCCTTCGATTTTTTCCTTAAAAACTTCTTTATTTGACTGAATTCCGATTGGCAGTACAGAAAAAAAAATTATCCACCATATCATCACATAAACAATTATAGAGCCAGTTATTCCCATTAAATTCGTGTAATATTAATATTTGTGAAAGGTTTTTTTCCAGTTTTTTCTCTTACTATTCTTCTGCAATTTTGTTTAAGAGTTTCAATTAAATTCTGTTGCTGTTTTTTGTTATCCATTGAAAATGTTCTACAAATTGACACTATTTCATCTTCAATATCAAAAATAAAAGTATCATCTTCGTTTTTTTCAGGAATGCCCTTGTAAGAAATAACAGGTTTCTTTACACTCCCATTATTTGATATAATTAAAGTAATTTCTAAATATCCGTTTGCAGATAAGTTTTTTCTATCTTTTATTGATTTGGAGTCTGTTTCAACATTAATGTTACCGTCAAGGTAAACTTTTCCTGATGGGGCCTTATCAATTATTTCAGGTTTGTTTCCAGGTAGAATTTTAATTATGTCTCCATTTTCAATTAATAGAGTTTTTGGAACCTGCATTTCTTTTGCAAATTTGACGTGTTCAGCCATGTGACGGTGTTCTCCGTGAACCGGTATAACGCACTGTGGCTTCACCCATTTGTACATATCCTTAAGATCATCTCTATTTGGATGTCCGGAAACATGTACAAAGGCGTTCTCTTCGCTGATCATTTCCATCTTATTTTTTACTATTAAATTTTGTAAATGATATAATTTTTTTTCATTACCTGGTATAATTTTAGATGAAAAAATTACGCAGTCTCCACTTTCTAAATATACATCTGGGTGAATACCATTTATTATTCTAGTCATTGCTCCCATTGGTTCTCCTTGACTGCCGGTAGCTAAATACAAGATCTTATTTTTTACTACTTTTTTTGCGTCCTTAGGGTCTAAGGGTTCAATCAACCCTTGAAGATAGCCACATTTTTTCGCTGCCCTGTAAATTCTCTGCATAGACCTGCCAACTAAACAAATATTTCTTCCTGTTTTTTTTGCACAATAGAAAATGGACTCCATTCTTGCTACATTTGAGGCAAAAGAGGTAACAAGAATTCTGTTCGTCTTTAATTCCATAATTCTTAAAAGACTATCTCTAACATTAGACTCTGAGCCTGCTCTACCTGGACTAAAAATATTTGTAGAATCACAAATCATTGCTGATACACCTCTTTCCCCGATAGATTTAAGTTTTTGCTCATCGATTTGACTGCCAATCAATGGATTAGGGTCAATTTTCCAATCTCCAGTATGTAAAACTGTTCCAAGAGGTGTTTTTATACTTAAACCATTAGGCTCAAGAATAGAGTGTGTCAGTGTAACAAAATCGATCTCAAACTTTCCAAGTTTAATTTTGCTATTTAGCGGTACTATTTCAAGGAAAGAAGAAATATCAATTTTTTTTTCTTTAAACTTTTCGAGTATAAGAGCTGCAGTAAAAGGTGTAGCATATATTTTGCATCTAAGATCAGGCCATATATGTGCAACAGCTCCTATATGATCCTCGTGAGCGTGTGTAAGAACAATCCCTAATAAGTCGTCTTTCTTATCAATAATAAAACCCGCGTCAGGCATTATTAAATCAATTCCTGGCACAGATTCGTCAGCGAAAGACACGCCCAAATCTACTATAATCCATTTTTGATCTTCTTCTTTTCCATAGGCGTATAAATTCATATTCCCACCTATTTCGCCTGACCCGCCTAAGGGACAAAAAAGTAATTCTTCTTTTTCTTTACTCATAAAAACTCTCTGTACACTCGAGATGCTCCTTTGATCGTAATATCTTGATCAACAATACTTTTTCTTTTAATAATTTTTTTAAATAAATTTGCATAACCCCCTGTAAGAATTATTTTATAGTTCATTTTCCAATTTTTTGTTATTTTATTAATTATATTATTTATCAAACCATCATAACCCCAAATAAAACCTGCGTTTAAAGCATCTATTGTATTTTTCCCATAACTCTTTTGTATATTTTTCAAATCGAACATTGGAAGTAAAGCTGTAGATTGACTTAAATTTTTGATAGATGATTTAACCCCAGGAGCTATAACACCGCCTTCATATACCCCATTCTTGACAATGTCAAAGGTTGTAGCGGTTCCAAAATCAATTATTAAACAATTTCTAAATTTTTTTCCTTCAATAGAATTTACAATTCTATCTGATCCTAATTGTTTTATATTTTTGATATTTATTTTTATCATTTTTTTCAAGTTAAATTTTTTAATTTCGTAAATTGTAAAATTTGAGGTTTTGAAATTTTTTTTTATTTTTTTGAATGCTAGTGGAACAACAGACGAAAATAATATTTCTTTTTTTAGTTTTTTATGAAAAAATTTACTCAAAATCTTTTTAATATAACCTTTCAAAAAAATATTTTTAGTATCAAAAATGATAGATTTCAAAATTTTTGATCTATTTAGTAAACAAATTCTAGTTGAGGTGTTTCCAATATCTCCAATAATATAATACATTTTAATTATCTATATTTCATCTTTAGATCTGAAAATGACAACTTATTTTTTTCACCAAGAAATTTTTCATATGCGACGGCAATCTTTTTTAAAATTTTTTGATTATCGATTTTTTTATTTAATATATTTTTTAAACATGTTGATTTAAAGTTTTTGTTTTGTGGAACTGTATTAGTATTTAACCCTATTCCAACTATTAGATAATCAAAGTTATTAAACTTAATAACTTCTTGTAATATTCCGCAAAATTTTAGTTTATTAAATAATAAATCATTAGGCCATTTAATTTTAATTTTTTTTGAAATTATGTTGGAAATGACTTTCTTGAGTAAGAATGCATTAAGAACTGCAAATTGTTTAAAATTAATTCTTTTTTGATCAAATTTAAAAAATAAAGTTATAAAAAGATTACCTTTTAAAGAAATCCATTTTTTTCCAATTCTACCTCTTCCGTTAGTTTGTTTCTCAGTACTAATTAAAGTTGGTTCTAAAATATTTCTTTTAATAAGTTTCATTGCAACATCATTAGTGCTTTTAACTTTTTTATAATTTTTTATTTTAATCTTCATTAATTAATGAATAATGTATTTACTATGTTGTTCAAAACAGAGGGATATAAAAAAAATGTAACTAAAATTATACAACTGGTAAATATAGATATTTGTGCAGTTCTATTTTTTGAAGATTCAAAAGTAATAACACTATCATCAAAATAAATAGTTTTTATAATTTTAAGATAGTAAAACGCTGACATCACTGTTGTTAATAATCCGATAATTGCTAATGCATACATTTCTTTTTCCAGCACAGATACAAAAACATAAAATTTTGCGAAAAATCCTCCTAAAGGTGGTACACCTGCTAAAGAAAATAAAATAATCAACAATGAAATAGCTAGTAAAGGATTTTTTTTTGAAATTCCAGATAGATCAGAAATATTCTCTTTATATTGTCCATCTTTCTTTAATAAGTATAGGCAAGAGAATGCTCCGATATTCATAATTACGTAGATTGATATATATACTATTGCACTTTGATAACCTGATACCACACCAGTAGCAACACCTGCAAGAGCATAACCAATATGACCTATCGAACTGTAAGCTAGGAGTCTTTTAAAATTTTTTTGAACCATTGCTGCGACGGCTCCTAAAATCATAGACGCGATTGAAATAAAAATAATAATTGTTTGCCACTCTAAAAGTATTTTTGAAAAAGGAATAAACATAAATTTTATTAATAAGGCTAAACCAGCAACCTTTGGTACAACTGCAAAATAACTTGTTATTGATGTTGGAGCTCCTTCATAAACATCTGGAGTCCACATATGAAATGGAACCGCAGAAACTTTAAACGCCAGTCCAACTAAAATAAATACCATCGCGAATACTGCACCTGTATTTTCTTTATTTAGTTGACTCGCTATTAATTCAAAATTTGTAGAGCCAGTAAATCCATAAAGCAATGAGCATCCATATAATAATAAACCTGAGGACAAAGCACTTAGTACAAAATATTTTATTCCAGACTCTGTTGACCTCAAGTTGTCTCTATCAATAGATGCAAGGATATATAATGATAGAGATTGCAACTCTAATCCCAAATAAAAGAGAATTAGATCATTTGAACTCACCATGAAAAACATCCCTAAAATTGATAACAAAATAATTATAGGGTATTCAAATTTATCTAATTTATTATCTAAAATAAAAATTTTGGATGAGTTAAGAACAAATAATGAAGAAACGAGTATCAAAATTTTAAAATAGTTTGAAAATGCATCTCTTGTAAAACTATCTAGAAATATTTTTTCTTCATTATTAGGATTTGTTAAAATTATTGTAATAGTAGCAACTATTATAAGAGAAGTAAGATTAAATATTAAATTAAAACTTTTTTTAATAAAAACACCAATCATTAAAACAGAAAAAATTGATAAAGATAAAAAGATCTCAGGAAGCATTATGTTAATATTATTCATCATAATTAATTTGAAATTACTGCTGTATCATAATTATCAATTAAGCTATTAACTGAAACGCTAAAAGTTTCCATCAATGGAAGCGGATAAAAACCAAAAAAAAGTATAAAGAATGCTAAAGTGGCTAACATTATAATTTCAGATTTGTTTACATCGTTAAATTTCTTCACTTCAGAATTATTTGTTTCTCCAAAAATAACTCTTTTTGTAAGCCAAAGCATGTAAGCAGCTCCTAGGACTACTCCAAATGTAGCTAACATAGCAGCTAAATAACTTTTTTGAAATGCTCCAGTTAATACAAGAAACTCACCCAAAAACCCTGAAGTTCCAGGCAACCCTAGCGCTGCTAGTGCGAAAATTAAAAACAGAAAAGAGTATTTAGGAATATAATTAACTAGCCCACCATAAGCACTAATCATTCTAGAATGTAACCTATCATAAACAACTCCCACACATAAGAAAAGTGCTGCTGAAATTAAACCATGGCTAATCATTTGATATATACTTCCTTCTATACCTTGTTTTGTCAGTGTAAAAATTCCTAAAGTTACATAACCCATATGAGCTACAGATGAATATGCTATTAATTTTTTCATATCATCCTGCATAAGCGCAACTAAAGATGTGTAAATAATTGCAATGATACTTAAAGTGTAAATAAGTGGAGTAAAATATTCTGAGGCTATAGGGAACATAGGTATAGAAAATCTTAAAAAACCGTAACCAGCCATCTTTAATAGAATCGCAGCAAGAATAACAGAGCCAGCTGTAGGTGCTTCCACGTGAGCATCTGGTAGCCAAGTATGAACTGGCCACATTGGCATTTTGACTGCGAAAGAACTAAAAAAAGCTAGCCAAAGTAGATTTTGATATTCTTTTGGTATTTTTATTTCGTAAATTTGGGTAATGTCAGTAGTTCCAGTAAGCCAATAAATAACTATTATAGCTACAAGCATTAAAACTGAGCCGAGTAAAGTAAATAAAAAAAACTTAAAAGCAGAGTAAACTCGTCTAGCCCCGCCCCAAACCCCAATTATCAAAAACATTGGTATTAATCCTGCCTCAAAAAACAAATAAAAAATTACTAAATCAAGTGAACAGAATACACCGATCATAAATGTTTCTAATACTAAAATAGCTATTAAAAATTCTTTGACTCTAATCTTAACGCTATTTACGCATGAAATTATACAAATTGGTGTAATAAATGTTGTTAAAACTATAAAAAGTATTGATATACCATCAACTCCCAATTTAAACTTAATAAAATTACTAATCCAAGATTTTTCCTCTACAAATTGAAATTCAGAAGTGTTTAAATCCAAAGAATACCACAAGAATAAGGACAATAAAAAAGTGGCAAAACTACTAAACAAAGAGATATAAATTGAACTATTATTTGAAGTCCTGTCTTTAGACAATAAAATAAAAAAAGAACTTATTAAAGGTAAAAAAATTAAAGTTGATAAAATTGGAAAACTCATTTTATTTTAAAATTAAATAAGTTAATAAAATTGATAAACCTAAAAGCATGACAAATGCATAATCATATATAAAACCTGTTTGAAGTTTCCCTGTTTTATTAGAAATAATTTTAACTATTTTTGAAATACCATCAGGACCGAACCTGTCAATTATACCTATATCTCCTTTTTTCCAAAAAAGGGAACCTAATTTTTTAGATGGATTAACAAAGGTTTTGTCATAAAACTCATCAATGTACCACTTATTAAGTAAAAAATTATATAAGGGTAAATTGGTATTTTTAAACTCCTCTAAAATTCTTGGATTCAAAATATATAGATAAAATGAAATTGGAATTGATATTAAAACTAAGATTGGAGTAATTAATAAAAACCACAATGGTATAACATCGTGTTTTATTTCATTTAAGAAAAAGATTGAGCTTTGCCAAAATTCATTGCTATCATGTCCAATAAAAATACTTTTAAAAAAATAACCTGAAAATACTGCTCCAACACTCAAAAATACAAGTGGTGTCAACATCACTATAGGTGACTCATGAGTTTCATTAATTGGAATTTTTTTATTATTGTAAGATCCATGGAAAGTTTTAAAAAATAATCTCCAAGAATAAATTGAGGTTAAAAATGCTGTGAGTATGCCGACCGTAGCTGCATAATTTCCTAAAGAAGATTTTTTAAGATAAGCAAATTCTATTATTGCATCTTTTGAGTAGAATCCTGAAAGAAACGGAAATCCAGTTAAAGCTAAAGTTCCTAACAACATGAAAATGTAAGTATATGGTAGCTTTTTTCTTACACCGCCCATATTTCTGATATCTTGCTCATCTTTAAATGCGTGTATTACTGAACCAGCACCCAAGAATAATAGTGCTTTAAAGAAAGCGTGTGTAAATAAATGAAACATTGCAACATGATAAGCGCCCACTCCTGCAGCAAAAAACATGTAACCTAATTGACTACATGTTGAGTAGGCTACAATTTTTTTTATGTCGTTTTGCACAAGTGCAACTGATGCAGCAAATAGTGCTGTGATCATCCCTACCACAGCAACTAGATTCAAAGCAAATTGAGAAAATTCAAAAATTGGAGAACATCTGACAACTAAAAATACACCTGCAGTTACCATTGTTGCAGCGTGAATCAAAGCTGATACTGGTGTTGGCCCCTCCATCGCGTCTGGTAACCAAGTATGCAACAAAAATTGTGCAGATTTTCCCATTGCTCCAATAAAAAGGAATACACATATTATTGTTATTAAATTTAATTCAAAACCAAAAAAATCTATTTTTTTTTCTACAAACTGACTTGAAGCTTGAAAAGTTTCCTCAAAATTAATTGTCCCAAAAAAGAAAAAAATTAAAAATATTGCAATGGCAAGACCAAAGTCTCCTATTCTATTAACTATAAAAGCTTTGATAGCTGCGTTGTTTGCAGTTTCTTTTTTATACCAAAAACCTATTAGAAGATAAGAACATAAACCGACACCTTCCCATCCAAAAAAAAGTTGTAAAAAATTGTCTGAAACAACTAAAGCAAGCATTGAAAAAGTGAATAATGACAAATAAGACATAAATCTTGGTTTGTGAGGATCGTGGCTCATATAACCAATAGAGTAAATATGTACAAGTGCAGATACAAAAGTTACGACTACTAACATAACTGAGCTTAAAGGATCTATATTAATCGACCAGTTAGCAATAAAATTACCAGAGCTGATCCATTCAAAAATTATATAGTTTCCATAAATATCATTTTGAATTCCGTTCCAAAAAACAAAAACTGATAGGACAGCTGAGACACTAACAAATAAACTTGTAGAGATCTCAGCGAAATATTTTGTAATTGATTTACCTAGATAACCAATTAGAGATCCTATTAATGGTAAAAATAATATTGCGTATTCCATTTATTATCCTTTCATGCCATGGATGTCTTCAACTCTAATGGATCCTCTGTTCCTATAATAAATTACTATAATAGCGAGACCGATAGCTGCCTCAGCTGCTGCGACCGTTAGAATTAGCATTGTGAAGATTTGACCAACAATATCGCCAGAAAAAATTGAAAATGATATTAAATTAATATTGACTGCCAATAAAATAAGCTCAATTGACATTAATATAACTATTACATTTTTTCTATTTAAAAAAATTCCTATTACTCCTAAGAAAAAAATTATAGCACCTAATGATAAATAATGTCCTAAACCTATCTCAATCATCTACCCTCACTCCTTGATTTGATTTTGCTTCTACAAGTTCTATTGAACTAGATGGATTTCTAGAAATCTGGTTTATATAACTTTGTTTTTTTACGCCTACTCTTTCCCTAAATGTAAGAAGAATAGCCCCAATCATAGCTAAAAGAAGTACAACGCCAGCTAACTGAAAATATAAAATATAATCAGTATACATAACTAGACCTAATTGATGAGTGTTTGAAACATTTGATAAAATTAATGTACTGCTGGACATTACATCTTCCTTATATTTCCATCCTCCTACTACAACTAATAATTCTAATAAAATTAATACACTCACAATTAATCCAGTAGGAATATGAGTTGATTTTTTACCGATAAACCATGATTGTTTTTGTTCTGCAACGTTCAGCATCATCACAACGAATAAAAATAGCACTGCTACTGCTCCTACATAAACTATTAATAATATCATCCCTAAAAATTCAGCTCCGACCATAATAAATAGGCAGCCAACTGAGATAAAATCTAATATTAAAAAGAAAACTGAATTTATTGTACTTCTTGAAGTTATTACCATTAAGGACGAAAAAATAGCAATTACCGAAAAAAAATAAAAAAAAATAGAATGAACTATCATCTATCTATATGGTTTATCCATCTTTATGTTTTTAGCCAAAACTGACTCCCACCTATCACCATTCTGTAAGAGTTTTTCTTTGTTATAATAAAGCTCTTCTCTAGTCTCAGTAGCAAACTCAAAATTTGGTCCTTGCACGATTGCGTCTACTGGACAAGACTCTTGGCAAAGACCACAATAAATGCATTTAAGCATATCAATGTCATATCGCGTTGTTTTCCTACTACCATCTGATCTTTCAGATGACTCAATAGTAATTGCTTGAGCTGGACATACCGCTTCGCAAAGTTTGCATGCTATACATCTCTCTTCACCATTGGGATATCTTCTTAGAGCATGCTCGCCTCTCATACGAGGGCTGATCGGTCCTTTTTCAAAAGGATAATTTATAGTTTTCGACTTTCTGAAAAGTTCTTTTATTGCCATGTATAATCCAGCAATAAATTCAACAAGAAATATGGTTTTTAAAAGCCTACTAAAATTCATTAGATACTCACCTTAGGTAGTTTATCAAAATAAAATAAAAAACTTGCGGTTAGTACAAGATAAATTAATGAAAATGGTAAAAATATTTTCCAACCAAGTCTCATGAGTTGGTCATATCTGTATCGCGGTACAATAGCTTTTATTAATGCAAATAATAAAAATAAAAATAATATTTTTAGTATCATCCAGAGTGGTGCTGGGATTACGTTAAGAGGATAGACATCCATAATTGGAAGCCATCCGCCAAGGAATAGAATTGAGCCCATCGCACACATTAAAAGAATATTTGCATACTCTCCAAGCCAAAACATTGCATACATCATACCAGAGTATTCTGTCTGATAACCCGCAACTAATTCTGCCTCAGCTTCAGGTAGATCAAAAGGGGGTCTGTTCGTTTCAGCGAGCGCAGAAATAAAAAAAATTACAAACATAGGAAAAAGAGGTATTACATACCATAACTCTTTTTGTGCGATGACGATTTCGTTTAAATTTAAAGATCCAACACATAACAAAACATTAATGATGATAATTCCAATAGAAACTTCATAGGAAACCATTTGAGCAGCTGATCTAATTGCTCCTAAAAAAGGGTATTTTGAATTAGATGCCCACCCTCCCATTATAATACCGTAAACACCCAAAGACGAAACAGCAAATAAATATAGAATTCCTACGTTTATATCTGCTAAAACTAAATTTTCACTCATTGGAATTACAGCCCATGCTACTAAAGCTAAAGTCATAGTTACAATTGGAGCAAGAATAAAAACTACTTTATTCGCACTAGCAGGAATTATGATTTCTTTAAAAATATACTTTAATGCGTCAGCTAAAGTTTGGAAAAGTCCAAATGGACCAACAACATTAGGTCCTCTTCTTTTTTGTACTAAACCCCATACTCTTCTATCTAACCAAACTATCATTGCAACAGATACAAGTATTGGAACAAGTAAAAAAATAATCTTATAAATCTCTTGTCCTAAAATTTGTAAGTACTCAATCATTAATTATCAGTTCCAGTTTTCTTTGAATCTTGTTTTATTTGTCTACATTCACTCATTGTTTTAGATGCTCTTGAAATTGAATTAGTAAAAAAATAATCTAACTCTCTAATTTTAATTATCTCACTAAAAAAATACGGTGAGGTATTAGTAACTTTGCTGTCGTCAAAACTAGGTAACTCATTAATTTCTGTGAAATTCGGTATTAAACTTAATGTTTCTTTTCTTAATGAGTCAAAATTTAACAATTTATCATTTTTTTCTAATTTTTTTAAAATCAAATTAAAAATCTTCCAGTCCTCTAACGCTTCTCCGATCGGGTAAGAGGCTTTTCTACACTCTTGAACTCTACCTTCTAAATTTTCGTAAAGTCCACTTTGTTCTGTAAAAGCTGCACTTGGAAGAACGATGTCTGCAATCTCTGCTCCTCTATCCCCATGACTGCCTTGATAAACTACAAACTCATTATTTTTTTTAATTTCAAGATTATCTGATCCTAAAAGATATAGTAATTTAAACTTATTGTTATTTAATTTTTCAAAAAAAGAATTTTTTTCCTCATCCTCTTTAGATAATATTTTCAAATCTATTAATCCTACTGTTGAGGCATTTTGAGGAAGAAAATTAAATGCATTCCACTCTTTGTTAATAAAGTTATTTTTTATTAAAATATTTTTTAATCCTTCAACTAAATATTTCCCGCTTTTTAATTCTAAAGCAGACTCACCAATTATTATTAATGGTTTTTTTGAGGAAAAGAGTTTTTTCGAGAGATCTCCTTCCTTATTTAATATTTTTTTTATTTCATCAGTTTTGTTACTTACTTTAGTGTATTCATACGTTAAATCTCCAGGATCACCTATTGAAAAGATAGGAATTTGCTTTTGAACAAATACTTTTCTAATTCTAGCATTAAGCATTGTTGCCTCATGCCTAGGATTTGTTCCAATTAAAAGTATGAAGTCAGACTCTTCTATTCCTTTTATAGAGGAATTAAAAATATAATTACTTTTTTCGGAAGAGTTTATATAAAAACTTTTTTCTCTAAATTCTAAATTTTCACTTTTTAAAACTGAAAAGAGTTTTTTAAAACTAAGTGCATTCTCTAAATTAACCATATCACCAATATGTCCGCCTATTTCATCTGGATTTGTCGAATTAATCTTATCTACTAAAAGTGAAATAGCTTCTTCCCAGGTAGATTTTTGTAATTTTTTGTTTATTTTTATATATGGAACATCTAACCTTTGTTTGAGTAAGCCATCACATGAGTATCGAGTTTTGTCTGAAATCCATTCTTCATTTATGTCGTTGTTTAATCTAGGTAATATTCTTTTTACCTCCCAATTATAGGTATCAACCCTTATATTTGATCCAACAGCGTCCATTACATCTACACTTTCAGTTTTTTTTAGTTCCCATGGTCTTGCCTCAAAAGCATATGGTTTAGAGGTGAGAGCGCCCACTGGACATAAATCTATTACATTTGCTGAAAGTTCTGACTCCATTGCTTTTTCAAGATATGTTGTGATTTCCATGTTTTCTCCTCTGCCAATGGCTCCTATTTCTGGAACTCCAGCAACCTCAGTTGCAAATCTCACACATCTCGTACAATGAATGCAACGTGTCATTTGAGTTTTAATCAATGGACCCATGTATTTTTCTTTAACTTGTCTTTTATTTTCAACAAATCTTGATTTATCGACACCGTAATACATTGATTGATCTTGCAAATCACATTCTCCCCCTTGATCACAAACAGGACAATCTAAAGGATGATTAGCCAACAAAAATTCCATGACGCCTTTTCTGGCTTTATCAACTGAAGCAGTGTTAGTTTTAATATTCATACCCTCGGTTGCAGGCATTGCACAGGAAGCAATTGGTTTTGGAGATTTTTCCATTTCCACAAGACACATCCTACAATTACCGGCTATTGATAATTTTTCGTGATAGCAAAATCTTGGAATTTCAACATCTGCAAGCTCACATGCTTGAAGAACCGTCATCCCTTTTTCAAATTCAATCTCTTTTCCATTAATTGTAATTTTAGGCATTCTTGTTCTCCAAGAGATGTTGATCAACTAAATATGGATTATTAATTTTCTTTTTAATTAGTGGCTCGTCTCTGCAACGACTTTCAATTTCTTTTCTAAAATGTCTTAATAAACCTTGTACTGGCCATGCAGATCCTTCTCCAAAAGCACAAATAGTATGACCTTCTATCTGTTTAGTAACATCTGATAATAAATTAATATCACTAAAGGTAGCTTTTCTTTTTACAACTCTATCTAATATTCTCCACATCCATCCAGCCCCTTCTCTACAAGGAGTGCACTGACCGCAACTTTCATGTTTGTAAAATCTCGCTATTCTTGCCATACAAGCAACAATGTCTTGATCTTTATTAATAACTACTATTCCAGCTGTGCCTAATCCACTTTTGTTTTCAATCAAAGAGTCAAAATCCATTGTTATGGTATCGCAAATTTCTTTTGACAATAGAGGCATTGACGAACCACCTGGTATCACAGCTTGAAGGTTATCCCATCCACCGACTACTCCACCAGCATGTTTTTCTATTAAATCTTTTAGAGGTATCCCCATTTCCTCCTCAACATTGCAAGGTGAATTTACATTACCAGATATACAAAATATTTTTGTACCTGTATTTTTTGGCTTTCCAATTGATGCGAACCATTTTCCACCCCTTCTTAAAATAGTTGGCACAACTGCGATTGTCTCAACATTGTTAACAATTGTTGGACAACCATATAACCCGACTAAAGCAGGGAATGGGGGTTTTAATCTTGGTTGACCTTTATTACCTTCAATGCTTTCTAATAAAGCTGTTTCTTCGCCGCAAATATATGCACCTGCGCCATAATGAATAAAAATATCGAAATCCCATCCAGAACCACACGCATTCTTTCCTAAATAATTTTTTTTGTAAGCTTGATCAATTGCTTCTTGTAATCTTTTACCCTCGTTAAAGTATTCACCTCTAATATAAATATAACAAATATGCGCGTTAACAGCGAAACCTGCAATTAAACATCCTTCTATCAATTTTTGAGGCTCAAATCTTAAAATGTCTCTATCTTTACATGTTCCAGGTTCTGATTCATCTGCATTAATTACTAAATAATGCGGTCTCGACCCAACTTCTTTAGGTGCGAATGACCATTTAAGTCCAGTTGAAAATCCAGCACCTCCTCTACCCCTCAGCTCAGAAGTTTTCACCTCATTAATTATCCATTCTCTTCCTTTTGAAATAAGATTTTTGGTATCTTTCCAATCATCTCTTTTGATAGCATTCTCTATTTCCCAGCCATATTCATTATAAAGATTTTTAAATATTTTATTTTCTGATTTAAGCATGATTTTCTCCATTGATTGTTGGTTTTTTTTCTGGAGCTGTATTATTGCGACCTCTATACGATCCTGGTTTTAAAGGTTTGTCCTTGATTAGTGAGTCTAAAATTTCAATTGTACTTTTTTCATCTAAATCTTCGTAATAATGATCATTAACTTGTATCATTGGAGCGCTTACGCATGCACCTAAACACTCTACTTCCATCCATGAGCAACTTCCTTTTTGCGATATTTCATTTTCATTTGGTGATATTTTTTCTTTACATAATTTAACAATTTTATCAGCTCCTCTAATTAAACAAGGTGTAGTTGTACATACTTGTATAAAATGTTTTCCTACAGGTGCTAAGTTGTACATAGAATAAAAAGTTGCCACTTCATAAACAGATATGTAGGGCATTGATAAAAATTTAGCTATATATTTCATTGCTGCTAGAGGTATCCAATTACTGTTTTGTTTTTGAGCTAAATAAAGAAAAGGCATTACAGCACTTTTTTTGTTCTTCTTTGGGTACCTTTTTAAAATTTCTTCAGCTTTTTTTAAATTTCCATCAGTAAATTTAAATTCTTTTGGTTGGTTGTCATGTACTTTTTTTAAACTCATCTGTCCACCTCGCCGAAAACTATATCAAGAGAACCTAAAACTGCTGGGACATCTGCTAACATGTGTCCACGAATTAAATAATCCATAGCTTGTAAATGAGAAAATCCAGGAGCTCTAATTTTACACCTGTAAGGTTTATTTGATCCATCTGATATTAAATAAACACCGAACTCACCTTTTGGTGCCTCAACAGCTGTATAAACATCTCCCTTAGGAACTCTGTATCCCTCAGTAAATAATTTGAAGTGATGAATTAGTGCCTCCATAGACTGTTTAAGGTCTTCTCTATTTGGAGGAGATATTTTCCCATCAATAGATTTTATTGGTCCCTTTGGTAGTCTCTCTATGCATTGTAGTATAATTTTTACACTCTCTCTCATTTCCTCAATCCTACAAAGATAACGATCATAACAATCGCCATTTTTTCCAATAGGTATTTTAAAATCTAAATCTTTATAAATTTCATATGGTTGCGACCTTCTCAAATCCCATGGAATCCCTGAGCCTCGAAGCATAACCCCTGAAAAACTATGGTCTAAAGCCTCTTGCTTAGATACAATTCCAATTTCGACATTTCTTTGCTTAAAAATTCGATTATCTGTAAGTAACCCTTCCAAATCATCTATAATTTTTGGAAATGACCTGCAAAATTTTTCAATATCCTCTACTAGTTTCATGGGTATATCCTGATGAACTCCTCCAGTTCTAAAATAGTTGGCATGCAATCGGGAACCTGAGGCTCTTTCATAGAAAGTCATTAATGTTTCTCTCTCTTCAAAACCCCAAAGTGAAGGTGTAAGCGCTCCGACATCCAAAGCTTGTGTAGTTACATTAAGTATGTGGCTTAAAATTCTTCCAATCTCACAGAAAATAACACGAATATATTTTGCGCGAATAGGCACTTCAATATTTAATAATTTTTCAGCAGCAAGAGCAAAAGCATGTTCTTGGTTCATTGGGGCTACATAATCTAACCGATCAAAATAGGGGAGTGCTTGAGTATAAGTCTTCTGTTCTATGAGTTTTTCAGTCCCTCTGTGAAGTAGTCCAATGTGCGGATCAGCTTTCTCTACAACTTCTCCATCAAGCTCAAGTATTAACCTCAAAACACCATGAGCAGCAGGATGTTGAGGTCCAAAGTTTAGATTAAGTGATTTAGTTTTTTTTACCATCTTTTTCCAAATTTTTAATTTCCTTTAAATAATTAGTGCCTTCCCAAGGACTTTCGAAATCAAAGTTTCTATAGTTTTGCTCAAGTTTTACTGGCTCATAAACTACTTTTTTTTCTTTTTCGCTGTACCTAACCTCATTAAATCCAGTTAATGGAAAATCTTTTCTTAATGGATGGCCCTTAAATCCATAATCAGTGAGAATTCTTCTTAAATCCGGATGATTTTTAAATTTAACTCCATACATGTCAAAGACTTCTCTTTCCATCCAATTTGCAGACGGAAAAATTTTAGTTAATGAGTTTATAGAATGAGTGGATTGAAATTTAATAATAATTTTGACTCTTATATTATTTTCATGTGATAAAAAAAGATAGACTAATTGAAAGCGTTCCTCCTTTTCAGGATAGTCTACTCCAGCAATATCAATTAATTGTCTAAATTTACATTTATCATTTGATTTTAAAAATTGCACGACTTCTATGAGGTCATTTACATCAATTTCAACTGATAATTCCTCATTTATAATAAATGAATTCTGGACTTTGCTGGCAAGTTCTGAGTTAATTATTTTTTCGATCTTTTTTAAGTTTTCGACCATGAATTATCTTTGTATGTTTCCCTCTCTTCGTATTTTTTTTTGTAATTGCAAAATTCCATAAAGAAGTGCTTCCGCAGACGGTGGACATCCAGGGATATAAATGTCTACTGGAACAATTTTATCACAGCCTCGCACAACAGAATAAGAATAATGATAATAACCTCCACCATTTGCGCAGCTACCCATTGAAACTACGTATCTTGGTTCAGGCATTTGATCATAAACTTTTCTGAGAGCTGGAGCCATTTTATTTGTAAGTGTTCCTGCAACAATCATCACATCAGATTGTCTTGGAGAGGCTCTAGGAGCTGCACCAAATCTTTCTAGGTCATATCTTGGCATTGAGGTTTGCATCATTTCAACCGCACAGCAAGCAAGTCCAAAGGTCATCCAATGTAATGAGCCAGTTCTTGCCCAATTAATTAAATTTTCTGATGAAGTAGTTATGAAACCTTTTTCAGCAAAATCTTTTGCTAAATCTTTAAATTCTTCTGGAATTTGCTTTTCTTTATTTGAGTTTAAATTAAATTTTACTCCCATTCTAAAGCTCCTTTTTTCCACTCATAAATAAATCCAATAGTTAAAATACCTAAAAAAATCATCATTGACCAAAAACCTAAAGCTCCTAAATTACCTAAAGATATCGCCCATGGAAAAAGAAAGGCTATTTCTAAATCAAAAATTATAAATAATATTGCTACTAGATAAAATCTTACATCGAATTCCATTCTTGAGTCATCAAATGCCTCAAATCCACATTCATATGCAGATAATTTTTCAGGATCGGGGTTAGATGGTGATGCTAAATAATTAGCAACGATAAATCCAATGCTTAAAAATAAAGCAATAAATAAAAAAATTATTATGGATAAATATTCTGATAAAAAGTTATAAATCATGTTTTTAAATACCTACCTTAATGCCTTAGCTTAAGGATTCTTGTATTAATGTTAATACTTATAACATTTATCTATAAAGAGTACAGGACAGATGGAAGCATTTTGTTGATCAATTTAGGGTCGATTATAACCCACTAGATGAAAATCATTATCAACTGATGGCGGGAGTGACGGGACTCGAACCCGCGACCTCCTGCGTGACAGGCAGGCGCTCTAACCAAGCTGAGCTACACCCCCTTATTCAATGGTGGGCGGTAAAGGACTCGAACCTATGACCCTCTCGGTGTAAACGAGATGCTCTACCAACTGAGCTAACCGCCCTAATTAAATAAAATCGAGATATACAATAAAAACTTTACAAAGTAAAAAAGTATTTAATTTCTCGTGTAATTTATATAAATAGCAGTATTATTGAATTTGTATGATTTTAACTTGTAATTCATGTGGTAAAAAATTTGTAGTTCCTGAAAGTGCAATAACTGCATCTGGAAGAATGGTGCAATGTGGCTCATGTGGAAATAAATGGAGACAGTACCCTGTAGGAGAAGTTGAAAAAAAACAACCAGCTCCTCGAACAAAAAAGGTAGTTTCAAAACCTCAGCCAATTAAACAAAAAACAGACAAATCAAAAAAAGTAAAAAGAACTGCTCCAAAAAAACCAAGAGAAATAAGTTTGTACTCACCTGAATATTTAGCAAAAAAACATGGTATTAAAATCAACGACGCACAACCTGAAAAAAAAATTAGCAAACAAGAAAAAGTGAAAGTTTCTTTTGGATTTTATAATTCACTACTTGTGTTTATTTTCTTTGTGATAACTTTGTCGCGTGTTTTATATTTTTCACAGGAATTTATAATAACAAATGTACCAGCATCTGAATATTATTTAAATTATTTCTTTGAAAGTATAAGAAATATTTTTGAAATTTGGAAAAACTTAATCACTAGTTATTAGACTCTAAATCTTTTATATTAATAAAATTTTCTGAAAGCTCAGAATTGTTTTTTACAATATCTTTATAAAAATTCCATGCTAAAACAATTAATGTATTTTTTTTATTCTTGATTTGAGATTTTTTTTTAATAGGAATCTTTACCCCGGGTATAAATTTGTTATGTTTTAATTTGTTATCCTCGACTATAAAATCTATTTCTTTAGAAATACCAAAAAAATTTAAAGCAGTGGTTGCCTTTGCTGGAGCTCCATAACCTACGATTACTTTACTACTTTTTTTAAGTTTTTTAATATTTTTTCTAACATTTTCTCTAATTTCATAAACTTTTTCACCAAATTTTTTATATGTTTCAAATTTTTTAATTCCAAATTTTTCTTCTTCTTTCAACATTCGCTTTACGCTTTTTTCAACCTTAGTTTTTTTGTCCTTTTTTATATAAATTCTTATTGAGCCACCATGAGTATCGACCTTTTCTGATCTGAAAATTGTACTATCAAATTTTTCAAAAAAATTATTTAAAGAAGTAAGTGACCAATAATTGTAATGTTCGTGATAAATATTATCAAATGTGAGATCCTTTAACGTATTTAATAAATATTGAACTTCAATGATAATTGTTCCTTTTTTACTAAGTAATTTAAACATACACTCAGCCATTTCTTGCAATTTATCAGAGTGGGCAAAAACATTTGAAGCTATAATTAAATCTGCTCCATTCTTTATTTTTTTAATATTTTTTTTATCTAAAAAACCATTAAAGGTTTTGATCTTATTTTTATTCGCTAATTTAGCTAAATTTTTTGCTGGTTCGATCCCAAGTACTTTTTTAAATCCTTGATCTAAAAATGGTCTTAAAGCAACACCATCGTTACTTCCAACATCAATTATGTATGATTTTTTTTTATTTAGTTTTAAATCCCTAATATATTTTTTTGATGCTTTAACAAAATGCTCTCGAAATACACTCGAGGTTGATGACGTGTAAAGATAATTAGAAAACATTTTTTTTGGGTTAACAGATACTGATAATTGGCAATTATGACATTTTTCACAATAATTAACTTCAAGAGGGTAAAGTTCACATTTATCATTTTGCTTATTTAAAAGGTTGTTTGCTAAGGGTTGGTATCCTAAAGATACAACTCTTTTCAAATCGGTATTTCCACAAGATCTACAATTAAATTTATAACATGATAGTAGTAAATTTTTTTCTTTTTCATCTACAAAAACATGTTTTACAGTATGAGTTATTCCATAATTATCATGGTCTCTCTCTCCTCTTACTAAGTTTAAAAAAGTGGTATCTTTTGTAAAAACCATCGTATGAGCAACATTTGGTTTAATAACTGAAAGTTGTCCAGCATTAACTACCTGGGTAATTTTTGGAGAGTCCGGATTAATTATATCTTGATAAATTTCTATAATTTGTCCTTTTGTGAATAAACATTTTTGTTCTTGTTGAGGATGATAATGGTTTGCTCTGATAGTTCCTTTTTTGGAATCAATTAGTCCAATTAAATTAATTGGCTCTGTGAGTTCATGGTTACTAATTTTACCTCTATTATCAACAAATAAATTCTCTCCGTTTCTCACATATTCCAGATCTTTTATTAAATTTTGTTTTGACCATTTATCAATCATTTCTTTTATATTTTGATCAATATTGTAAAGAAATTTAAATCCTGTTTTTAATATCTTCTTATTTGATAATGAAAAACCTAAATTTGGAATTTCATCATTAGTCTCTCTTAATTGGATTTTTGGATTATGCTTTTTACAAATATCTGCTACTTCCCTAACAGTTAAAGTATCTTTAGTTATATTGAATAAATCAAATTTTATCTGATCATTTTCTTCAACAAACTTAAAACATCGAGCTACATCGATTAATGGAACCAAACTTTTAATTTGTCTTCCGGCTGCAAATAATTTCAAAGTTCCATTTTGAGATGCAATTTTAGAGAATAAATTAGGCATAATATCAATCCGCATCGTATCGTTTGAATATCCGTAAACAGATCCGAGTCTTAAAATAACATAATTTTTACCAGACTTTTTTAATTGTTTTTCGTTAGCTGCTTTAGATGAAGAATACGACAAAATTGGCTGAGTAATTTCATCCTCTTTAATATCTTTTTTAACATTAGATATTCCTTCATAAACAACATGTGTAGAAGGAAAAATTATTTTACATTTATTGCTTATTATATTTAAGATATTTTGTGTACCTTCTTGTGCAACTAATTTTATTTTTTTATCTTGTTCAAATGAAGACTCACTTTTTGTTCTCGGCACTGAGGTTATTCCGGCTAAGTGGTGAACTACATCTGCGTTCTTAAAATATTTATTGACCAGATCCTTATCCAAAATATCGCCATGAATAAATTCAATATTCCAATTTCTAAGTTGATTAACTCTCTCAGATATAAATCTATTGTCAATAACAGTTATATTATGGTTCCAACTAACTCCTGAATACAATCTACATAGTTCTGTTCCTATATATCCCAGTCCACCAGTGATTATGATTTTCTTTTTCATAAGATTTAAATATGCATTTACATATATTATATTTTATAATAACTCAATTACCATGAACATTTATGATTGCTTTATGTATTTTGATGAGGATTTGCTTTTAGATTTAAGGCTTAATTCTTTAGATAAATATATTAAAAAATTCGTTATTACTGAGGCGACATATACCCATAATGGAAATAAAAAAAAACTCAATTTCGATATAAATAATTTTAAAAAATTTAAAGATAAAATTGAATACATAGTAGTCGACACTCAACCACAAAATATTTTAGAACTCGCTGATGGAGAGTCTAAAGATAAGAGAGGTGAAAAATTAATACTTAATGGAATGGCCAGAGATTATTTTCAAAGAGAAAGTTTGGCCAAAGGTTTGAAAGAGGCTGCAAGTGAGGATTTAATTTTAGTTAGCGACCTTGACGAAATCCCAAATTTAGAGAGTCTTAATTTTAAAGAAATTAAAAATAATATAGTAATTTTTGAACAGAAGATGTTTTATTATAAGTTTAATCTTTTTTATAGCGACTTTATTTGGCAAGGAACTAAAGCAACAAAAAATAAGAACTTTTTATCTCCACAATGGTTAAGAAATATTAAAGGGAAAAAATATCCGAAATGGAGAATAGATACGTTTTTTTCAAAAAAAAAATATTCAAATTTACTTTACGTTAAAAATGGAGGCTGGCACTTCACTTGTATTAGAACTCCAGAGGAATTAGAAAAAAAATTACTAAATTTTGCTCATCATTATGAGTATGAAGAAAGTGGATTAAAAGTAAATGATTTAAAAAAATTAATTGATGAAAAAAGAGTAATGTATGACCACAATATTGACCAAAAAGGCTATAAGTGGTCAGGCAAATCTATCTTGAAAAAAATTAAAAATGACGAACTTCCTAATTTTATCAATAATAATTTAGATAAATATAAAGATTGGCTTGATTAGTTTTAGTGAGTGCTGATTTCTTCTTTTGCTTTTTCTTTTTTACTTATTTGATCAACTTCAACCCAGTCAACTCTTTTAAAAGGTTTGGTTAATGCTACCTTTAAGACTTCCTCAATATTTTTAACTGCAATTACCTCGATGGAATCTAGTATGGTTTTCGGGACTTCAACTAGATCTTTTTTATTTTCAATTGGTATTAAAACTTTTTTTATACCTGCTCTGTGTGCAGCTAACAGTTTCTCTTTCAAACCGCCAATTGGGAGAACTAAACCCCTTAATGTAATTTCACCTGTCATTGCAACATTTTTGTTAACGGGTATTTCTGTAATTGCAGAAATTATTGAGGTTACCATACCTACACCTGCTGAAGGTCCATCTTTTGGTGTAGCTCCCTCGGGAACATGTATATGAAAATCTTTTTTATCAAATATTGGTGGTATAATTCCATAATCTAAACTTTTTGATCTTATATAAGACTTTGCAGCTTTAACTGACTCTTGCATTACATCACCAAGCTTTCCTGTAATTTGCATTTTTCCTTTCCCCGGCATCACAGCTGACTCTATTTTAAGGATTTCACCTCCAACTTCTGTCCAAGCTAGTCCAGTAACAACTCCTATTCTGTTTTCCTCTTCAATTTCACCATAGTTAAATTTTTGAACTCCTAATAAGTCTTTTAAATCTTTTTCTTCCAAAGAATTATTCACTTTCTCTTTATTATCAATTTTTTTTACCAATTTTCTAGCAATTTTAGAAATTTCTCTTTCTAAATTTCTTACACCTGACTCTCTTGTGTAGTGTCTTATAATTTTTCTAATTATATTTTCTTCAACATTCCACTCGTCTTTTTTTAATCCATTGTTTTTACTTTGGTTTGGAATTAAAAATTTTTGGGAAATTTTTAGTTTTTCATCCTCTGTATAACCTGAAAGTCTAATTACCTCCATTCTATCTAATAATGGAGGTAAAATATTTAATGTATTTGCAGTTGTAACGAACATTACATCCGATAAATCATAGTCAACCTCTAAATAATGATCGTTAAAATCTTTATTTTGTTCTGGATCCAAAGCTTCTAATAATGCCGATGAAGGATCGCCTCTGTAGTCATTTCCAACTTTGTCTATCTCATCTAAAAGAAAAAGTGGGTTTTTGGTACCTGCTTTTTTCATCATTTGGATTATTTTACCGGGCAGTGAACCTATATAGGTTCTTCTGTGACCTCTTATTTCTGCCTCGTCTCTTATTCCACCTAATGAAATTCTAATAAATTTACGGTTAGTAGCTTTAGCTATAGATTTACCTAAAGAAGTTTTGCCAACTCCAGGAGGTCCTACTAAACATAATATTGGACCCTTCATTTTCTGGATCCTTTTTTGAACAGCTAAAAATTCGATAATTCTCTCTTTAACTTTTTCAAGGCCATAATGATCTTCATCAAGAATTTTTTGAGCGTTATTTAAATCGGTATTTATTTTTGACTTATTTGACCAAGGTAACTCTGTCATCCAATCTAGGTAGTTTCTAACAACTGTTGCTTCAGCAGACATTGGGCTCATAGATTTTAATTTTTTTAATTCAGATAGACATTTTTCTTTAGCTAATTTTGGCATTTTTGCTTCTGTGATTGCTTTTGATAAATTAGTTAATTCATCTTTTCCTTCATCTATTTCACCTAATTCTTTTTGAATAGCTTTTAATTGTTCATTTAAATAATACTCTCTTTGAGTTTTTTCCATTTGGTTTTTTACTCTTCCACGTATTTTCTTTTCTACTGAAATAACACTTGTTTCTTTTTCAATAAATGTATGTATTTTTTCTAATCTCTTTTTAAGGTCAACTATTTCAAGTAGTTCTTGTTTTTCAAAAATTTGAATATTTAAGTTTGATGAAATATTATTTGCTATATGAGAAGGGTTTTTCATATTTTTTAAATTATTTGACCCCTCATTTAAATCCTTTTTATTTAAAATTTGCAATTTTTCAAATTTTTTGACTAAACCAACGGCAAATAATTCCAAGTCTTTTGAAATGTTTTCATCTTCTACCACTTCAACTTCGCAAGTTAGATAGTTTTCTTTTTCGTTGTTATGTTTTACAATCTTTACTCTTTTTTCACCCTCTACAAGTACTTTCACAGTTCCGTCAGGAAGTTTTAAAAGTTGAAGCACTTTACTCAAACAACCATATTGAAATAAATCTTTACTTTCCGGATCGTCAATTTCAGAATTTTTTTGCGTTACTAAGACTATTGATTTATCTGATTTCATTACCTCTTGAAGAGCTTTAATTGATTTATCTCTTCCGACAAATAAAGGAACTACCATTGAAGGAAAAATCACGATATCTCTTAAGGGTAATAGAGGCTTTAAATAAGTTGTTTTCATTATATATTAATATGGCAATATATTTAACAATTTCAAGAAACAAATTTGTTTTAAGCTACTGATGTTGATGATTTCTTGCCATATGTGACAATGGGCTCTGAGACACCTTTAACAGAAGATTTATCTACAGTAACTTTGATTACATTATCCATGTCTGGTAACTCAAACATTGTTTTCAACAAGATGCTTTCTAATATTGACCTTAATCCTCTTGCCCCTGTTTTCTTGAAGATTGCTTTTTTTGCTATTTCAAATATTGCATCTTCTTTAAATTCTAAAGTTACATTTTCAAAATCAAATAATCTTTGATATTGCTTGATTAAAGAATTTTTAGGTTCTGTTAAAATCTTAACTAAAGAAGTCTCATCAAGATCATCCAGTGTGGCAATAATCGGCATTCTTCCAATAAATTCTGGAATTAAACCATACTTAATTAAATCTTCAGGCTCCAACATTTTCATAATTTCTGAAAGTGGTTGCTCCTTGTAACTTTTTACTTTTGCACCAAAACCTATAGAACTACCTTTTCCTCTGCTGTCAATAAGTTTATCTAATCCAGCGAAAGCACCACCGCAAATGAATAAAATATTAGTAGTATCAACTTGCAAAAATTCTTGTTGAGGGTGTTTTCTACCTCCTTGTGGCGGCACACTCGCCACTGTTCCTTCCATAATTTTTAACAAGGCCTGTTGAACTCCTTCACCAGAAACATCTCTAGTGATTGATGGGTTTTCTGATTTTCTACTAATTTTATCTACCTCATCTATATAAACAATTCCTCTCTGAGCTTTTTCAACATTATAATCAGCTGCTTGTAAAAGTTTTAAAATTATATTTTCTACATCCTCACCTACATAACCTGCTTCTGTGAGTGTGGTAGCATCTGCCATGGTAAAAGGAACATCTAATATTCTTGCTAACGTTTGAGCTAACAAAGTTTTTCCACATCCAGTAGGACCAACAAGTAAAATATTTGACTTTGAAAGCTCTACATCTTTACTATTTTTAGTTTCATGACTCAATCTCTTGTAATGATTGTGAACTGCCACAGATAAAATTTCTTTTGCAAGCTTTTGTCCAATTACATATTCATCCAAAACACCACAAATTTCTTTTGGAGAAGGAACACCTTCTTGATGTTTGACCAATGAGCTTTTATTTTCCTCTTTAATGATATCCATGCAAAGCTCGACGCACTCATCACAAATAAATACGGTAGGACCAGCAATTAGTTTTCTAACTTCGTGTTGGCTTTTTCCACAAAACGAACAATATAAAATATTTTTATTATTTTTTTCAGTCATATCGAATCAATAAGGTTAATATAAAACTCTAAAATCATGTTATCAAGTTGAAGTTGTGTTTATAGCTATATCTTGTGTTTTATTTTCTTTTTTCCACAACTGAATCAATTAAGCCAAATTTTTTAGCCTCATCAGCTGTCATAAAATTATCTCTCTCTAAAGCATCGGATATTTCATTAACGGATTTTCCTGTGTGTTTGGAATAAATTTTATTTAGCCTCTCTTTTAATGATAAAATTTCTTTTGCATGAATTTGAATATCAGTTGCTTGACCTTGAAATCCAGCTGATGGTTGATGGACCATAATTCTAGAATTTGGTAGAGAATATCTTTTACCTTTTTCGCCAGCAGCCAATAAAAAAGAGCCCATGGATGAAGCTTGTCCTATACACAAAGTAGAGACAGGAGAGTTTATATATTGCATTGTGTCATAAATACCTAAACCAGCTGTAACCAATCCTCCTGGACTATTAATATAAAAATTTATCTCTTTATTTGGATTTTCTGACTCTAAAAATAAAAGTTGAGCGGTAACTAATGAGGCAACAGCATCATTCACAGGACCTACTAAAAAAACAATTCGTTCTTTTAAAAGTCTTGAGTAAATATCATAAGCTCTTTCCCCTTTGCTTGTTTGCTCAACAACCATTGGGATGAGACTATTCATTTTTTCATCAAATTGACGACTCATAGATGTTTTATACAACTATTGGTTACTTTTTACTAATTTTTTTTGATTTTGTCTTATTTTTAGCTTGGGATGAGGTTTTAGTTTTCTCATTAACTATATTTGGTTTATTGAATTCTGCAATAATTTTTTCAGCCTCTTTTTCATTAACCTCTTTGGTAGTAACATTAATTTTTGATTTAATAAGTTCTAAAATTTTTTCTTCATAGATTGAACCTTTCAGGCTCTGGAATGCGCTAGGATTTTTTTTATAATAATCTATAACCATTTTTTCTTGACCTGGCATACCTTGTATTTGCTTTTGTATTTGATTTTTAACTTCATCATCCGATACTTTAAGATTATTTTTTTCACCATATTCATTCAATAATAATCCAAGTTTGATCCTTGATTTAGCAAGTTTTTCATTGTTTATTTTATTTTTTTCTTTTTCGTCAGGTTTAAGATTTTGTGTCAATATTGAAATTTCTTGATCAATCAGATTTTGAGGTAATTCTACCTCGTGATTTTTTTCAATTTGGTCTAAAATTTCTTTTTTAGTTTTTGAATTTAATACTTGTAAATATTGACTTGAAATTTGTTTTTCTATTAAAGATTTTAAATCTTTAATATCTTTTGCTCCCATTAATTTTGCAAAATTATCATCTATTTTAACATCTTTAGGTTTTTTTATATTTAAAATTTTACATTCAAATTTCGCTTTTTTATTCGCGAGTTCTTTTTTAGGATGATTTGCTGGAAGAGTTGCGTCTAATTTTTTTATGTCATTTTTCTTTACTCCAATTAATTGTTTGTCAAAACCTCCAAGAAAAAGGTCTTTACCTAGTTCTAGTTGTACTCCCTTGCCTTCACTTCCCTCAAATTTACTTTCATCAACGGTAGCTGAATAATCAAAAATAACCTGATCACCGTTTATTGCTTTTTCGTTTTCACTTTTATCCTCAAATTGTTTATTTTGATCAGCTATTTGTTTTAATCTTTCATCAATGGTTTTACCTTCTATTTTTACTTTAAAACTTGTAGCTTTAAATTTATCAAAACTTTGTAAATTTACACTTGGTAAACAATCTATCTGAAGCTCATAGTTTAAATCTTTGCCTTCACCAAATTGTTTTAAATCAATTTTTGGCTGTCCAGCAATTTTAAGTTTTTTTTCATCTATCGCTTTAGCGGTTGTTTCTCTCAAAATTTTATCTACCACCTCTCCATAAATTGATTTACCAAATTGACTTTTTATTACTGCAGGCGGAACTTTTCCAGGCCTAAAACCTTTTAAGGCAACTTCTTTTTGAAGCTCTTTAAGTCTTTCATCCAATTTAGTTTGTACATTCTTTTTATCTACTATTACAGATAAGATTGTCCTTAAACCTTTTTTTGATTTTACTTCTACTTTCATAATTATTTGGTGGGCAAGAAGAGACTCGAACTCTTAAGCCTTGCGGCACTGGTTTCTAAGACCAGCGCGTATACCAATTCCGCCACTTGCCCAATGTTAACGAATTTCTTATATATCAAATTAATTTTTTGTTAAACGGTAAAGTCTATAATAAATTATCACATAGATTAACAAAAGCATAAAAAACCAATATTTACTTAAGTCTGGTTTATCTGAAAAATATATCCCGGGTATAATTAAAATTAGAAAATTAAAGTTTACAAAAATTGAGTTTAAGAAATTACTTTTCTCTTTCCCATAAATTGTAGAAATCTTGTAAAAACTTAGCATATGTAAGTGGCTATCATCTGGATAGAAAGGAGATTTTCGATTGTATAATTTTCTAAAAAAAGAGAAAAATACCTCAAAAAAAAGATAAAACAAAAGAGTACAGAAAAAAAATGAAGAAATATTAGAATTTAAATTGTTAGTAATAATTACATTTAAAGCGAGTAATGATCCTAAAAGATAAGCACCTCCATCGCCAAGGAAGATTTTCGCTCTCGGAAAATTAAATAATAAAAAGGAAAGTAAAATAATTATTTGACCGATAAGTATAAAGGATAACTCGAAATGTGAATTTTCTAAATTAATATATATTAATACAGAATTAATTATTAATAAATGAATTGTAAGCATACCATTAAATCCATCAATTAAATTTGCACCATTTATTATAAATAAAAAACACAAAACTACAAAAATTGAAGATAGAAAATTATTTTCAATAATTGATTTTAAAAAAATTAATTCTACGTGAAGAATTTTTAATTCAAAAAAATATATAAAGGAAAACAGAGTAATAATCATTAATATTAGTCTTTTCGTTGGAGTAATTTTAATTTTAAGATCATCTAAAAAACCTACAAAAAATATTATTGAACTTAAGAAAATATAGTTGAGTAAAACATTTGAAAATAGCAAATAATATATTCCAAAAAGAATATAAAAAGAAAACAAAACTGCAATCCCGCCACCTCTGCTAATCGGATTTTCATGAAATGCTTGAGGTTTTGCAAAATCCATATCTAAAAGTATTCCGCTTTTTATTTTATGAGAATATTTACTTACTAGTAAAAAAATAAAAAAACTAATTAACGCAAAAATAGATAAAAAGCTTGCTTCAATTGACTCGTTTTCCATTTAATTCTAATCCTTTATTGTGTTTTTTAAAAATATAGATTCCTGAAAGAATTATAGCTAATGATAGTAAAACTCTCCATGTAATTATTTCATCCATTAAGAAAAAGCCAAAAAAAATTCCAAAAATTGGAATTAAATATGCTACTTGTGTTTGAAAAACTAATCCATTTACAGTCAGTATTCTAAATCTTATAAGCCAAGCAAAGCCAGTTGCTACGACTCCTAAATAAAGTAGTGAAATAGTTGAGGCAAATGTTGGGTTAGAATTCCAAGGTGTTTCAATAATAAGTGAAAAAGGTAAAAGAAAAATTACTGACCATAAGGTTGTAGATGTGGTGACATTCTCATTTTTTTTATTTTTTAACTTTAAGGTAAGTAAACCGCCTATACAGTAAAATGTTGATCCTAATATAGTAATTAAAGCATAAAAGTAATTTTCGCTATTAATAATTACTTTATCAAAAAATAATAATATTATCCCACTGAATCCAATTAAAACTCCCATGGATTTTGGAACAGATAGTTTTTCATCTTTTAAAAAAAAATGTGCTAAGATAGATCCGCTTAAAGGAGTTGTGCTCATTAAAATTGCTGCTAGATAACTGTTTATCATTGAGGTACCTATTGCAATCAAAACAAACGGTATAGAAATATTGCATAGTCCAATTAAAGCATATAATTTCCAATTATTGTTAAATGCTTCAATTTTAATTTTCCTAAATTTACATAAAAGAAGTAAGGGTATGCTGGCAAATATTACCCTAACTAAAGCTAGCGTGAAAGGTTCATATGAATAAGTTGCTATCTTTATATTAAAAAAAGCTGAGCCCCAAATTATGGACAATAATATTAACAGTGATAAATCAAAGGAGTTAGCTTCTCTCATTTCAAGTTTAAATTGCACTCATGTGATTAATGCATAGCTGTTATATATTTTTAGTTATACTCTAATAAAACACCTTATATATTGTCAGCTCGAAATTAAAACAATTAAATTAATAAGAGGATTAAAATGAGTTCTAAAAATATTTTAAAGCTTATGAAAGATAAGCAAGTAGAATTCGTAGATTTGAGATTTACAGATCCAAAAGGTAAATTACAACATTTAACAATGGACGCTACTGTGGTTGACGAGGATATGCTAACCAAAGGAGTATTTTTTGACGGGTCATCAATAGCAGGTTGGAAAGCAATAAATGAATCTGATATGATTTTAAAACCTGATTTAGAAAGACCAATAATTGATCCTTTTAACTCTCATACTACTTTAAATATTTTCTGCGATATTTTAGACGCAGTAAAAAAAGATCCTTATGAAAGAGATCCAAGAGGTACAGCAAAGAAAGCTGAGGCTTATCTTAATAAAACTGGTATAGGAGACAAATCTTATTTTGGACCAGAGCCTGAATTTTTTGTATTTGATGACGTTAGATATAAAAACGATATGAACGAAACAAGCTTCTCTATTGATAGTTCAGAAGGTCCTTATAATACTGGGAAAAAATATGAAAATGGTAACTTAGGTCATAGACCAGGAGTAAAAGGAGGCTATTTCCCTGTACCCCCTGTAGATAGTGCACAAGACATGAGAGGTGAGTATTTAAAAGCTCTAAAAGATATGGGAGTAAAGGTAGAAAAACACCACCACGAAGTTGCTCCAAGTCAACACGAACTTGGTATGTATTTTGGAACTTTAACTAATCAAGCTGATAATGTCCAACTTTATAAATACGCAGTTCAAATGGTAACTCATTCATTTGGTAAGACAGCAACTTTTATGCCAAAACCAGTAAAAGGAGATAACGGTTCAGGAATGCATTGTCACCAATCGATTTGGAAAGGTAATACTCCTTTATTCATGGGTAAAGAATATGCAGGTCTCTCAAAAGATGCACTTTACTATATCGGAGGAATTTTAAAACACGCTAGAGCAATTAATGCGTTTTCAAATGCGACTACAAATAGTTATAAAAGATTAATACCAGGTTTTGAGGCTCCCGTTATACTAGCTTATTCAGCTAGAAATAGGTCTGCTTCATGTAGAATACCTGTAATAATGAACCCAAAAGCCGCTAGAATGGAAATACGATTTCCAGATGCCGCGGGCAATCCTTACCTAACTTTTGCTTCAATGCTAATGGCAGGTATAGATGGGATAAAGAATAAAATTGATCCTGGTAAAGCTTTTGATCAAGATTTGTACTCTTTATCTGAGGATGAAGTAAAAAAACTTCCAACAGTTTGTGGGTCTTTACGTGAAGCTATGCAAAATCTCGATAAAGACAGAAAATTTTTGACCCAAGGGGGTGTTTTTACTGATGATCAAATCGATGCTTACATAGAACTTAAATTTCAAGAAATATACAATTTTGAGCATACTCCTCATCCTATTGAGTTTGAGATGTATTACAGTGGCTAATTTTTAGAAGTTTCTTTTGAAAATTTTTCTCTAATAAATATTCTCATTTTTTTCTCATAAAAAATAAAACTTATTTGTGAAAAACCAAACACAAGCATTATATAAGATAAGAAAAAAATCTTTGATTGAAATATTGCCGTTCCAATATCAAATTCTTTAATAAAAATTATTATAAGTATTTGAATTGGAACATGCCATAAATATGTTCCATATGTAAGATTTCCTAAAAAGCAAAAAATTCTACTGATTTTTTTTGTGATCGTTTTTTCCAGGCTAAGAAAAATAATAATTATACTTGGCAAAAACATAAATATCTTAAAATTTCCTATTAGTGATAAGATAAATAAAATTATTCCTAAGCTGAATAAAGTTAGATTATTTTTAAATTTTAAAAATAAATAATAAACAAGCACTCCCTCAAAAAATAAAATTGAACAAGTTAGAAAATATTTTGGAAAATATATTAAGTATTCTTCACTTAAAACTTTTCTAAGGCATATAAATGATAACACTAAAACTATAGATTTTAACAACCTAAAATTTTTAAAACTTACTATTAAATAAAAAAATAAAAAGTATATGATTATTTCTATTGAAACACTCCAAATAGGTCCATTATATGAAGGTCCATTTTCAAATCCCCATCCTGAGATAAAGAATAAATTTAAAAAAAAATGATAAACGTCATTAAAGTTATAAATAAGAAAAATTTGAAAATTTTTATTTGAATAGGTTTGAAGAAGCAAAACTATAAATAATGTTAATAAATGGAGGGGGTATAATCTGGCAAAACGATTAACAAAAAAGGTTTTGAAGGAGGCATTATTGTATTTAGACAAATAAACATGTGCAAAAACAAAACCAGAAATGATAAAGAAAAAATCTACACCTTTATTGCCAAAATTATAAAAAATATTAAGAAGTTTATAGAAAGGTTGAATAGATCTGCTTGATAAAATTATCTCCAAATTTGAAAAGGGGTTATACGGCAAATAAAATTGCTGATAATGCCAAACTAAAACCATGAACGCGCTAATAAACCTTAAAAGTTCAATGCTAGCTACTTTGTTCATTCTTTCAGTTTAATATAAATTATATTTTAAAAGACTCTCCGCAGCCACATCTCTCCGTTTCATTCGGATTCTTAAATACAAATTGCGAAGAAAATTTTTCTTTCTTATAATCCATCTCTGTTCCCAATAAATACATTATAGCCTTGGGATCAATAAAAACCTTTACTCCTTTTTCCTCTATTACTTCCTCGTCAGGTTTAATTTCTTTCGCGTACTCCATCACATAAGACATTCCTGCACAACCACCAGATTTAATACCTACTCTTACTCCTATAGCTGTATTTTCAGCCTTAGACATTATTTGCTTAATTCTATCAGCTGCATTATTGCTTAATTTAATTATTTGCTCACTCATAAATTTAATTCTAGCTTAGCTGCTTCTGACATTTTATCTTTTGTCCATGGAGGATCCCAAACTAATTTGAGTTCAACATCATCAATCTCGTCAATTTTTAATATATTCTTTTTTACATTGTTTGGCAAACTCTCAGCTACAGGACAATTAGGAGAGGTTAAAGTCATTTCCACTAGTGCTTTTTTGTTATCAATTACCTCTATTTTATAGATAAGGCCCAATTCAAAAATATTAACTGGAATTTCTGGATCATAAATTTTCTTAATTTCATTTATAATTTTTTCTTTAATATTATCCATAATTTTATACCTTTTTTTCTAAGGCTGATAAAAGAGTATGCCATGCCATAGTAGCACATTTAATTCTCATTGGAAATTCTTGGACTCCCGATAAAGAAGATATAGTTGTTATTTGGTTATCTGATAAACTGTTTAAAGTGATTTTTGATTTATTTTTTAACATATTTAAAAAATCATCCGTAATTTTTTTTGAAATTTGCAAATCTCTACCTTTCAAAGTATCTGTAAGAATGGAAGCTGATGCCAAAGAAATTGCACATCCTTCACCTTCAAAACTTAGGTCTGAAATATTTTTGTCTTTTTCTAATTTTAAATAAATATGGACTTTATCTCCACACAGGGGATTATGCGCTTTTGCATCATGATTATACCCTTCACACCTACCTTTGTTTCTAGGATTCTTTGCGTGATCTAAAATAATTTCTTGATATAGTTCTTTTAGTTCCATTAAATTTGAAATACTTTCTTACATTTTTTAATTGACTCGCTTAAAACATCAATATCCTCTTTACTATTATAAACTCCAATTGAAGCTCTTGCAGACGCAGGAATTCCTAATTTATCGTGTAAAATTTGACAACAATGATGACCAGCTCTAATTGCAACACCATCATCATCTAAAATTGTTGCTATGTCATGTGGATGAATTCCTTTTATTGTGAAAGAAATTATAGATGCTCTATTTTTAGGATTTCCAATAATATTGATGGAGTTGTCTTTTCTCAATTTTTCTAAACCGTACTCAAGAATTTGACTTTCGTGTTTTTCAATATTTTTTATTCCAAAATCTTGAATAAACTTTATTGATTTTGCGAAAGCCACTACCTCTGCTGTTTGCATTGTTCCTGCTTCAAATTTATTAGGTGAGTCTGCGTAGGTGATTTCATCTCTTTTTACCTCATTAATCATTCCACCACCTCCTTGATATGGTGGCAACGCATCTACCCATTTTTTTTTAGCATACAGAATACCTAATCCATTTGGACCATACATTTTATGGCAAGAAATGGCATAAAAATCACAACCTAAATCTTGTACATCTAAGACTGAGTGGGGAGCACCTTGCGTCCCATCAATTAAAACTGGAATATTTTTTGATTTTGCTAAATCTGTAATTTTTTTTATAGGCATAATGGTTCCTGTCACATTTGAAATATGAGTAAAAGCGATCATCTTAGTTTTTTTTGTAATTTGTTTTTTGAATTCGTCGATGTCTATTTCTCCATTCTCATTTACTGATGCAAATTTAATAATTGCTCCTTTTTTTTTTCTTAAATAATGCCATGGTACATAATTTGAATGATGCTCTAACTCGGTAACAAGAATTTCATCACCATGTTTTATAAATTTTTCTCCATAGGTATTTGCTACTAGGTTAATTGCCTCTGTAGCTCCTTTTGTAAAAATTATTTCTTCTCTAAATTGAGCGTTAACATAAGATTTAACAATATCTCTAGTTTCCTCAAATTTATTTGTGGCTTTAACTGCTAAAGTATGAACACTTCTTCCTACATTTGAAAATTCAGTTTCATAAAATCTAGACATCTCATCTATAACTACTTTTGGTTTTTGTGAAGAATTAGCGCTATCCAAATATGTTAGAGGTTTGCCTTTAATCTTTTGCTTAAAAATTGGAAATTTTGATTTTATATTATCGAATTTCATCAATCTGTTCCGCTATGCTTTTTTCTAGAAAAATTCTTATTTTCTCTTCTGGTACGTTATCAAAAATTTCATTTAGAAATCCTTTTATCAAAAGTTTTTTTGCCTCTATTAATTTAATACCTCTAGTCATTAAATAATGTATAGCTTCCTCATCTATGCTGCCAGAAGTAGATCCGTGAGAACACTTAACATCATCAGCATAAATTTCTAACTCTGGCTTGGCGTTAAATTCAGCCTGATCATTTAAAATTAAAGCTTTACTTAGTTGATATGCATCGGTTTTTTGAGCAATATCTTTAACAAATATCTTTCCTTGATAAACGCCGACGCTATCATTTTCTAAAACATTTTTAATTTTTTGATAACTTTTACAATTAGGTGCCAAATGATTTATTTGAGTTTTAATTTCCTGATGTTCATCTTTACTTAAATTTATTCCAGATAAAATATAACAACTGCTTTTCTCTTTTTCTAATTTGATATCAATTTCAATTTTACTAAATTTAAGTCCTGAGCTTAATATGAAATTTTGATAACTTGAGTTGTAATCTTGTATGCCAGAAATATTCTTATAGAAATAACCGTTGTTTTTTGTTTTTTGCAAAATAATACTTTTTAAAATTGCGCCTTTATCAATGCTAATTTTTTCATAGGTATTTTTAATAAATTTACTTTTTTCACAAATATTATACTCGATTAGAGTTAGTTCGGAGTTTTGACTTAGTTTAATCTTATTCGAATTATTAATTATCTTGTTATTTAAGTTTGTAGTAAAATAATTATAAATTATTATTGGTTTTTTACATTTGTAGTTTTGTTTCACTTCCAAATTAAATCCACCGATAGATAAAGCTTTATTAAGATAATCAAGATCATTTTTAGACTCATTTTCAAAATCCTTAAATGATTTTAGTCTCTCAGCTTTTATTTTTCCTCTTTCCTCGAATTGAAAATCACAGGATTTAAATGATCCGTTTACAAGAATGATTTTATTATGATCAAAGTCATTAATTGGTTCAATTTTTTTATCAAATTTGTAATCATAATTATTTGTAATATTCTTGAAATTCTTACTGATTATCAAACTTAAATCAGAAAATTTCCAATTTTCATTTTTTTTATTTGGAAATCCTCCTTTTAAAAACAATTCAAGGTTTTTCTTTCTATCTTCAACCTCCTTGTCATTAGAATAGGGTATTTTTTTTAAATCTATGTTAAATAATTTTTCCATTATTTGAGATTTTCATAACCTGTTTTCTCTAATTCTTGACCTAGTTCTGCACATCCAGTCTTAATAATTTTACCTTTTGACAATACATGAATGAAATCTGGTTTAATGTAATCGAGTAATCTCTGATAATGCGTAATAATTATAAAAGCATTATTCTTATTTTTATGAGTGTTAACCCCATCAGCGACAATTCTTAATGCATCTATATCTAAGCCTGAATCTGTTTCATCCAAGATAGCTAATTTTGGCTCTAAGAGTTTCATTTGAAGTATTTCATTTTTCTTTTTCTCGCCTCCTGAGAACCCTACATTTAATTGTCTAGATAAAAATTTTTCATCTATATTCAATTCAGAAGCTTTTTCTTTTATTAATTTTAAAAGATTTAATGTATCTAATTCTTTTTCACCTTTAGCTTTTCTAATTGAATTTAAAGAGGTTTTTAAAAAATTACTTGTGTTTACACCTGGTATTTCTAAAGGATATTGAAAAGCTAAAAAAATTCCTTTTTGAGCACGCTCTTCAATAGGAATTTCCTGTAAGTTTTTACCCTCGTATTTTAGGCTTCCGCTAATATCATATCCGCTTTTACCGGATAAAATATTAGCTAAAGTGCTTTTTCCTGATCCGTTTGGACCCATGATAGCATGAACTTCTCCAGATTTAACTTTTAGGTTTAATCCATTTAAAATTGACTTATCATTTACTGAAGCTTTCAAATTTTGCAATTGTAACATTATCCCACGCTCCCTTCTAAACTAATAGAAACTAATTTTTGCGCTTCAACTGCAAATTCCATAGGGAGTTGCTGTAAAACTTCTTTGCAGAAACCATTTACGATAAGACTTACTGCTTCTTCTTGATTTAGTCCTCTTTGATTACAATAAAATAATTGGTCCTCGTTAATTTTTGATGTCGTAGCCTCATGTTCAACTGTCGAAGATGAGTTTTTATTTCTTATATAAGGCACGGTATGAGCTCCACATTTATTACCCATCAAAAGTGAGTCGCATTGAGTATAATTTCTGGAATTTTTAGCCTTTGCTCCAATATCCACAAGGCCTCTATATGTATTGTCGGCTTGACCCGCAGAAATTCCTTTTGAAATAATTTTACTTTTGGTATTTTTGCCTAAGTGGATCATTTTAGTACCAGTGTCTGCTTTCTGATGATTATTAGTTATTGCAATTGAATAAAACTCACCGACGGAATTGTCACCTTGTAAAATACAACTTGGATATTTCCAAGTTATTGCTGAACCGGTCTCTACTTGCGTCCATGAGATCTTTGAATTTTTACCTCTACATGCACCCCTTTTAGTTACAAAATTATAAATTCCACCAACTCCATCTTTGTCTCCAGGATACCAATTTTGAACTGTTGAATATTTTATTTCTGCGTCATCTAAAGCAACTAATTCCACATTGGCTGCGTGTAACTGATTTTCGTCTCTCATCGGAGCAGTGCAACCTTCTAAATAACTTACGTAACTGCCTTTATCTGCAATAATTAATGTTCTTTCGAATTGACCAGTTTCTGATGCATTTATTCTAAAGTAGGTAGAAAGTTCCATTGGACATCTCGTGTTTGGTGGAATGTAAACAAAAGAACCATCTGTAAATACTGCAGAGTTCAGCGTTGCAAAATAATGATCGCTAATAGGAATTACAGATCCAAGGTATTTTTTAACTAAATCTGGATGTTTTTGAATAGCCTCAGAAATAGGACAAAAAATTATTCCCTTTTTATCTAATTCTCCTTTAAAAGTTGTTGCTACCGAAACAGAGTCAAAGACTGCATCAACTGCAACTCCACTTAATTTTTTTTGTTCATTAAGAGGGATACCAAGTTTATTATATGTTTCGATAAGTTTTGGGTCTACTTCGTCTAAACTTTTTGGTTTATCTTTCATGCTTTTTGGAGCCGAATAATAATACAAATCTTGATAATTAATTTTAGGATACTTTGGTTTTTGCCAGTTAGGCTCTTTCAAAACTTTTAATCTGTGAAATGCCTTAAGCCTCCAATCAAGCATCCATTTAGGTTCTTTTTTAATCTCAGAAATAAACCTTATAGTTTTCTCTGAAAGTCCTTTTGGAGCTTGAAAATTTTCGATCTCGGTAGTGAAACCGTACTTATAATCCTGATTTTTTAGTTCTTCGCTTTTCATAATTATTTTTGGACTGTTTTAGTAATATCTTGTAATTTTACTTTTTCAAAAAAACTATTAATGTGTTGATCTAATTGGTCCCATAAGTTGTGAGTAATACATTTTGTAGATTTATTATTACACCCTCGTTTTGAATTTTTTTTACAATTTAATGTTTTTACTTCTTCATTAACTGCAAAAATAATATTTGATAATTTAATTTCGGAGGCTGGTTTTTCTAAAACATATCCTCCTGCAGCTCCTCTTGAACTTCTTACAAGTTTATTGCTTTTCAACTTTAAAAAGATTTGTTCTAAGTAAGCCAATGAAATATTTTGTCTTAAAGATATTTCAGACAGGCTTATAGGTCCATGCCTAGCATTAGATGCTAAATCTGCCATTGCCATAACTGCGTATCTTCCTTTATTTGTAAGTTTCATAATTAATGTTGTCTTATAACAGTTTTTTGACAATTCCTACTATTTTAGTCGGGTTTAAAAAAAAATATTTGTCGCATAAAAACGTGTTATAAATCTGTGATTTTTTTTTTAATAATAATCATTATCAATTATGAAACCAAAAAGTTTAGAAATCTTTATTCCTGGTCCTGCTGGAAGACTTGAGGCCAAGTATTATAAAAATCCAAAATTCGGTTCTCCTGTCGCGATCGTTCTTCATCCTCACCCTCAGTATGGAGGGACTATGAACAATAGAATTGTGCAACTAATGTATAATATTTTTTTAGAAAATGGTTTTTCAGTTATAAAAGTAAATTTTAGAGGAGTTGGTAAAAGTGATGGGGTGTTTGATAATGGTCAAGGAGAACTTTCTGATGCAGCAGCAGCATTAGATTGGATTGAAAGGCAAAATTTAGATTACAGTCAATGCTGGGTTTCTGGTTTTTCATTCGGATCTTTGATTTGTATGCAATTGATAATGAGAAGACCAGAAGTAAATAATTTCATAGCAGTTTCTCCACAACCTAACGTTTATGACTTTTCTTTTTTAGCTCCATGCCCCACTTCTGGTCAAGTAATCTTCAGTGAAAATGACGAATTGGTGACTAAAGAAAGTATAAATGAACTAGATAGTAGAATAAAAAGTCAAAAGGGTGTTGAGGTAATTTTTTCTAAAATAAAAAATTCAAACCATTTTTTTAAAGATAAGGAAAAAGAGTTAGCTACAGAAATTGAAAAATATTTGAAAGAAAAGACTGCTCTAATTTAACTTTCAATAATTTTACCCCCAGTGCATGGTTTTGAACAATTTGTAGTGCTAGGAAAAGTTATTGGTAATTTTTTATAAGATCTAATTGCTAAAAAACCAAAAGCTTGGGACTCTACAAAATCCCCGTTTATTCCGAAATCATCTATCATAGAAATTTTTAATTTTTCCGAAAGATTTTTTCTAATTATTTTTATCAATATTTTATTTTTTCTTCCTCCACCAGAAATTATAATCTCATTAAATACAATTTCATCTTCTGCTAAAAGAGAAATTGCTTCAGCAATTATACTACCTGTAAACTCAGTGAGAGTTGCTGATCCATCCTCTAGTGTTAAACCTCTCGAAAAAGATATATCAAAATCGTTTGTATCAAACGATTTTTTCTCTCGACTTCTATTATAATATAATTCTTGCGCCTGTTCGAAAATTATTTCATTTTTCTTTCCTCTATTAGCTAATTGTCCATCATAGTCAAATTTTTTATCAGAATTTTTTCTTACCCAACTATCAATTAGACAATTTCCAGGTCCTATATCTTTGCTAAATAATCCATCGAAACTTGTTTTATCTTTTATAATTGTAACGTTAGATATTCCTCCAATATTAAGAATACAAATAGGAGGTTTAATTTTTTTTTCAGTAGCTATTAATTGATGAAAAATAGGCACCAGAGGAGCTCCCTCGCCGCCATTTAGAATATCATTTTCTCTAAAATTATAAACTATTCTCTTTCTTGTTAGTTGATATAGTAATTTTCCATCCCCTAACTGTCTCGAAATTTTTTCCATTGCATTATGATAAATTGTTTGACCGTGAAAACCGACTAAGGTAATCTCGTTATTGATTGATAACTCTTTTACAATCTTGGCATGAAATAATGTAATTTTCCTTTCTAATTCATTAATTTCTTTTGAAAGTCTTTTAAGATCGTGGAAATTAAATATTCTCTCTTTTAAAAAATGAAAATCTTTATAGATACTAGTATCATATTCAAAATACTTATCTTTTATTGCCTCGAATTTATTAATACCATCAGAATTTATTATAGATGCGTCTACTCCATCTCCAGATGTTCCGCTCATCAAGCCTATTGATGTATATTTTTCACTCATATTTTTATTTATTTATAACAAATTTCGTATAATAGTAGTTTAAATAGTAAGTGCTATGAAAAATAAATTTTTAGTTGAGATGAATTCTAGGGGATATTTAAGTCAGTGTACGGACTTTGATAAACTTAAAGAAATTAGTGATAAAAAATCAATTTCTGCTTACATAGGTTTTGATTGCACAGCTAAAAGCTTACATGTTGGAAGTTTGCTTCAAATAATGATCCTCAAAATGATGCAAAAATACGGTCATCGACCAATCGTTCTCTTAGGAGGGGGTACAACACTTATTGGGGATCCATCAGGTAAGGATGTAACAAGAAGAATTCTTGAGAAGAAAGAAATCGATAAAAATATAAAGAGTATTAAAAAAGTTTTTAATAAAATTTTAGATACTTCTAATAAATATACCAAACCTATTTATGTTGACAACGCAAAATGGCTTACAAAATTAAATTATATTAAATTTTTACGTGATATAGGTGTTCACTTTACTATAAACAAGATGCTTACTTTTGAAAGTGTCAAACTTAGATTAGAGAGAGAGCAATCGCTTAGTTATATGGAATTTAATTACATGATTTTACAAGCTTACGATTTTTACCAATTATTTAAAAAGAATAATTGCATTTTACAGATTGGAGGCTCAGATCAATGGGGCAATATTGTAAATGGAGTTGAACTTATAAGAAGGATGCTAAAAAAAGAAGCGTACGGCATAACCTCTCCATTGATTACTTTAGCATCTGGCGCAAAGATGGGTAAAACTGAAACCGGTGCAATTTGGCTTAACCAAGATATGTTCTCTGCTTATGATTATTGGCAATTTTGGAGAAATACTGATGATAGAGATGTAAAAAAATTTTTAAACTTTTTTACTGAAATAGAAACTAATGAAATCGAAAATCTATTTCAAAAAAAAACTAATATAAATGATCTAAAAATTTTATTAGCTAATGAAGCGACAAAAATTTTACATGGAAAAGCTGAATCAAAGAAAGCAGAACAAACTGCCAAAGATACGTTTCATGGAAGAGGATTGGGATCAAGCCTTCCTGAGATTCTTATTGAGAAAAATGATATAATAAAAGGGGTAAAACTTCTAGATTTCTTATCAAAAAATCAAATTGTTCAATCAAAGAGTGAGGCAAGAAGAATTATTGAAAATAAAGGTTTTAAAATAAATGATGTTTTAGTTGATGAATCCAATAAAATTTTGGAAATAGCAAACTTTAAAAATGGAGTTTTAAAAATTTCTTATGGTAAGAAAAAACATTATATAGTCAAGCTTAATTAATTATTTTATTTCTATCTATAATTTTTTGAATAAATCTTGGTGTAATTGTTCTGATTGGATTTATCGATGTTTTTATTTTTCCTTTAGGTCCCTTCATTTTAAAACTTATTCCAAATAATCCTTCTCCTACTTCTTTTGGGATTACTATATCTCCAATCAAAGGTATTCTGGAAATCATTTTATTGATTGTCTTAGCAGGAATTAATGTACCTCTTAAGCTTGTTATGTTTTTATCTTGATAACCATCCATCAAAACTGAGATACTTGGTCCCAAAGCTAAAATTTCATTTATCCTGATTAATTCTCCAGTTTGTTCGATATCAATTTCTAATGTATCAAAAGATATTCCTTCTCCTGCAGCTAAATCTGCTAAACCTCCTAGATCAGCTAATGTAAGTAATTTTACCATACCAGGTGCATCTACAACTTTAAAATTTTCAATTTTAAGTTTAGAGATTGATGATTTTTCATCAATTATTGATGAGTACAATAATTTTCCACCTGTTAATCCTTTAAAAAAACCGTACTCAGTTAATAGAGGCTTAGTGATGTCTGAGTAAATTTCTAAATATTTTTTCTTATTTAATTTATCATTTTTCATTGAGATATCTAAAAAATTGTTATTCCCAAAATCACCTTTAGAAGAAATTTTTATAAATTTTCCTCTTTCAATTGTTCCAATAAGTCTAAATTTTGAAAGTTTTTCAGACAAAGGAACAATAACATTAACTAAATCGATTTCTATATCCTTATTTAATTTTCTGAAATTATTATCTTTTTCTTTTTGGTTTATTATTTTGATTAAATTACTTGCATCAAATTTATTACCTGTAATTATAATTTTATTTCCTAGTAAAATTGTAAAATCATTATTTAATATTTGTTCATCAAACGTTTTGATTGACACTTTTTTTAAATTTAAAAATTTACCTTTTTGAAGTTTAAGATCCTCTATAATCATAGAATTGTTGCCTTCATTATAATTTAAATATTTAAATTTTAGATTGTCTCTAAATTTTTCTAGTTCAAAAGAAATTTCAGCGATTGTTTTTTTTGGTTTTACATAGTTTATTAAATCTATTTCTATTTTTTCGTCTATATCTGCTTTAATTTTGAAATTTAAAATTTCTTTATTAGTTATATTATCTAACTCAAAATTCAAAAAATTCTTATTATTTAAAGAATATTTACCTTTCGTACTTATATTATTTTGGTTTAAGTTGATTAAAGTATTTACTTCAACATCTTTAACTGTAATAAATTTGGGACTTTCTTCAAATAAAACTTTTTCGATAGAATTTTGTAAATTAAATTTTGCGTTTTCAATTTTACCTCTATTTTTGAAATTATAACTTTTTACTTTTAAAGTTTTGTCTAAATTGACCGTAAGACTATTATTAAACTTACCACTTAAATTATCTAAAGAACTTAAATTCAAAAATTTGTTTAAAATCTCGTATTCTCTATAAAAATTATTATTAATTTTTATATTACTTAAAAAGTTAGTTTCTATTAAAATTTCTGGAAAAATTTTAATTTTCGCGTCACCATCTTTTATATTCAATGGGCCTAATTTACTAAGAAAACTCTTAATCAAAATGTCTGTATTATCTGCAAAAAAAGTAAAGCTTGTATCCTCGAAGAAGATTTCTTTTTCAAAATAAATCTTTGCATCCTCAACAGATCCTCTCGTTATAAAGTTCTCAATTTCATTGCTCTTATTAAAAAAAAAATCAATTTCTGTATTTAATTTTCCCTCAACAAGTTTATTATTCAAAAAACTTGAAAAATTAGATGGCTTTAATATGGATGAAATTTTTTTAATATTCTTAAAATTAATTTGTTTGAAATTTAAACTTATTTTTTCAAACTTATTTTCAGATTTTATCAGTGAAAGAAAATTAACATAAGCTTTAATGTCATTTACAGGTAAGGTGATTTCTTTAAAGTTAATGCTTGGGTTTTTAGCCTCTAAAAATAAACTAATTTCTTTTAAATCAACCTTAAACTTTATAGTTTTTAAATTTAAATCTATATCTGCGTTACTTGCTTTAATTTTTTTTGTAATTAAATTATTAAATCTTTTTGTTTCAATGCCTGTTGTAGATAAAAAGAATAATAATAGAAATAAAATAGTTAAGATTGATATAAGTGAAAAATTAAGTAATGTCCTCATTATTTATTTTTAATACCCTCTTCAATAAATTCATCAATATTTCCATTGAGAACACTTGAGGGATTTGTGCTCTCAATTTTATTACGTAAGTCTTTTACTAATTGATAAGGTTGTAAAACATAAGATCTTATTTGATGACCCCAACCAATATCAGTTTTGGAGTCTAAATCTTTTTGATTTTTCTCCTCTCTTTTTTGTATCTCATGCTCGTACAGTCTAGCTTTTAGCATTTTGTAACAAGTTTCTTTATTTTTGTGTTGAGATCTTTCATTTTGACACTGAACAACTATTTTAGTTGGAAGATGAGTAATTCTTACTGCGCTATCAGTTGTATTTACATGCTGGCCGCCAGCTCCACTAGATCTATACGTGTCAACTCTTAAGTCTTTTTCATCAATCTTAATATCTATGTCATCATCAACTACAGGATAAACCCAAACACTTGCGAAGCTTGTATGTCTTCTCGCACCACTGTCAAAAGGTGATATCCTAACCAGTCTGTGAACACCTGACTCAGCTCTCATTAATCCGTATAAGTAATCGCCATCTGCTTTAATAATTGAGGATTTAATTCCAGCTTCATCTCCTTTATGCTCACTAATAACTTCATATTTGTATTTTTTTTTGTCAAACCACCTTAAATACATTCTTCTTAACATGTCTGCCCAATCTTGGCTTTCAGTGCCTCCAGCCCCAGCATGTATTTCTAAATAAATATCAAAGTCATCATTCTCTCCGGAAAGAAAACAAATTTTTTCGCAATTTTTTAAATTTTTTTGAATTTCTTCTATTTTATTATTACAATCTTTGATTGTTTCTTCATCTTTTTCCTTGTTCGCAATATCAAATAATTCTCTTAAATCTGAAATATCATTTAATGATCTTCTGTAGATATTTAGGATTTGTTCGTAAATTTTTTTTTGTTTTACAGTCTTCTTAACAAGCTTTTGATCTTTCCAAAAGTTTTCTTTTTGCGATACTGTTTCAAGCTCTTTTATTTTATTTTCAACTTTATTTTTATCAAAGATACCCCCTTATATTTTTAAGGTTCTTTTCTAAATCATTCAATTTATTTTCAAAATTTTGCATTAGTAAAATTGCCTATATTTAATTAGAGTATCACGACTGTTAATTGAAATTAAATTATTATTATTAATATTGTTAATATCTTTTACCTTTAGTGCCTCGACAATAGTTTTTTTATCCCCTAATGAGGCTTTCAGCCCTGTATCATAATTAAGAGAAGTTAAATAAATTTTTTGTGGAACTTTAAATTCTTTAAAATCACCTTTAAAAAGTGCGTTTTCAATAAAATCTTTAAATATTGGTAAAGCTGCTTTCGATCCTGTTTCAAACTTTCCTAAAGTTTGAGGATTATCAAAACCGATGTAAACTCCGATTACTAAATTTGATGAAAATCCTATAAACCATGCATCAAAATTTTTATTTGTTGTACCGGTTTTGCCTGCCAAAGGAACGTTAAGTGATTTCAATTTTTTTGCTGTTCCTCTTTTAACTGTTCCATTAAGTATAGAAACCATTTGGTAAGCAGTTTCCTCACTAAAAACTCTTATATTTGTATTTTCTATCTTAGGAAGTTCTTCATTTTGGTTTATAAACTTATCACATCCAATACATTTTCTATTTTTTAAACTAAATATTGTATTTCCCCTTCTGTCTTGAATTCTTGAGATTAATGTAGGATTAATTTTTTTTCCTCCATTAACAAATGGAGCATAAGCGGAAGTAAGATTCAATAAAGTAGTTTCAGCTGCTCCAAGTGAAACTGATAAAAGTTCTGGTATATCATCATAAATATCTAATTTTTCTGATAATTCTAAAATCTTATTTAATCCTAAAATTTTTGCTATCCTAACTGTCATTAAATTTCTAGAATATTCAATGCCTTTTCTTAAAGTGGTAGGCCCGTAGAATTTTTTTCCGTAGTTTTCTGGTTTCCAGTTTTTTAATCCCACACCTTGACTTTCAACAAATGGTGCATCCAAAATGATTGAGTTAGGTGAGAAACCATTTTCTAAAGCAGCAGCATATACAATAGGTTTAAATGCTGAACCGGGTTGTCGTTTGGCTTGTGTGACTCTATTGAATTCACTAGACCGAAAATTAAAACCGCCTACTAGAGCTTTGACATCTCCAGTGTAAGGATCTAATGCTACAATACCTCCATCAACCTTTGGATATTGTTTTAAATTCCAAGAATTTTTATTTTTTTTTACAAATATTATATCGCCAACTTTAAAAACTTCTTTTAATTTTTTTTTATTTGAAAGAGCCCATTTTACTTTCTTATTGCTTAATACGCCGTAAGTATCTTTTTTAACTTTCTCATTAATGATCTTAAAATTAATTTCATTATCGTCTAAGTTTTGAATTTCAGCAAATTTCCATCCCAACGTTGGATCTAATTTATAAGTGTCTAATTTATTTTTCCAATTTTTATTTGCTGTGGTGTTAGAAATAGGACCTCTCCAACCATGTCGTTTGTCATAATCTTCTATTCCCTTTCTGAGAGACTTAAGAGCTTGAATTTGATAATTAATATTAAGCGGTGTTCTAATACTAAGTCCTTCTGAATATAATTTTTCAAATCCATAATTTTCTTTTACTGACCTTCTGACCTCCTCAGTATATGAATTTGCCTCATTCACAATCTCTATTTTTCTTTTCTTTAGGTTTAATTTTGAAACCTTTAAACTCTTTAACTCTTCTTTAGAAATAAACTTATTTTCCTCTAAGTTTTTTAAAACTAAATTCCTTCTAAATTTACTTATCTCTGGAAATCTATAAGGATTGTATTTACTTGGAGCTTTAGGCAAAGCAGCAAGCAAAGCAGCATCAGCATAATTTAATTCTTTTATTGGTTTATCAAAATATTCCAAGCTTGCAGCAGCAATTCCATATGTCCCTTGTCCAAGGTAAATTTGATTCAAATAAAGTTCTAAAATCCTCTCTTTCGAATAAGCTCTTTCAATTCTAAAAGCTAAAATTGCCTCTTTAATTTTTCTTTTTATTGAAACCTCGTTAGTTAAAAGAAAATTTTTAGCTACTTGCTGGGTAATTGTAGATGCTCCCTCTAATCTTTTATTTTGTGATATATTTTTAATATTATTTATTAAAGCTCTTAAAATTCCTTTGGCATCTACTCCTGGGTGATTAAAGAAATTTTTATCCTCTGCCGAAAGAAATGAGTTGATTACTGTAGAAGGAATAGAGTCATAAGGTACAAATAATCTTTTTTCTATAGCGTACTCTGCTATTAACTTTCCATCTTCAGAATAAACTCTGCTTGATATAGGAGGTTGATAGTTTGATAACTTTTTATAATCAGGTAAACCTATGGAAAAATACCATAAAGTAGATAATAAAAATAAAAGGGCTACTATAAAAAAAATTATAATAGATTTGATAGAAAAATTAATAAATTTAAGCATCTTACCTTTATATTGTTAAAAAATTTGACTTTCTTTAGGCATTTAAATTTAAATATGTGTATTTATAGTTAAAATTGTATAAAATAACCATATGACAAAATTAAAATTCACAATTTTTACAAAAATAAAAGGAATTCAATCAAAATGGAAAAAAATTTATATATTGATGCCTCGCATCCAAATGAAACACGTATTATTCTTAAATCTACAAATTCAATTGAAGAATATGAATTTGAAGATAAGAACAATCTAACTTTTAAAAACAATATTTATTTAGGAGCTATAAGTAGAGTTGAGCCTTCATTACAGGCAGCTTTTGTTAATTTTGGAAGAGACAGACACGGGTTTTTAGCCTTTAATGACATTCAATCAGACTATTATCAAATTCCCTTCGAAGATAAGGAAAAAATTAAAGAAGTTGAAGAAGAAATAAGAGAAAGTTTAAAAAATAAGAATTTGGAGGACCCTGGTGAAAGTGCTTTATCGAATACTTCTCAAGAAAATAATATTGTGGAAAATAATGAAACATCTAAATCTGGTGAAATTGAAAAAAAGGAATATAGAGAAGAAATTAAATCATCATACGGCATTAAGAAATATAAAATTCAAGAAGTAATTAAGCCTGGTCAAGTAGTCTTAATTCAGGTTATTAAAGAAGAGAGAGGTCAAAAAGGGGCTGCTCTAACTACTTTCATTTCATTAGCTGGAAAATACATGGTACTAATGCCTAACACTCCGAAAGGTGGAGGAATATCAAGAAAAATTTTTAATTCCTCTGATAGACAGAAAATAAGAACTATTCTAAACGAAATTCAAATACCAAAAAGCATGGGAGTAATCGTTAGAACAGCAGGCGCTAATAAAACAAAAAATGAAATTGAAAAAGATTTTCAAAATACTTTAAAAACTTGGGAAGAAATTAAAGATAAAGCAATAGACTCTAATGCGCCTTCATTGGTTTATGAGGAGGGAGATATAATTAAAAGAACTTTAAGAGATACCTATGATAACGATACTAAGAATATATATATCGAGGGTAATGAGGCATATCAAAAAGCAAAAAAATTCATGAAAGAATTAATGCCTAGAAACGTAAAAAATATTAAAAAATATAGGGGTAAAAAACCATTATTTCAAGATGCAAATATTGAAAAGGAGTTAAATAATATTTTTGAACCTACTGTCAAACTTAAATCTGGTGGATATATAGTTATAAATCCCACTGAAGCTTTGGTTTCAATCGATATCAACTCAGGTCAGTCAACAAAACAAACAAATATTGAAAAAACTGCATTGAACACAAATTTAGAAGCAGCTGAGGAGATTGCCCGTCAAATAAAATTAAGAGATTTATCAGGTTTAATTGTAATTGATTTTATTGATATGATGAATTTTTATAATAGGCGTACAGTTGAAAAAAGAATGAGAGAAAGTATCAGAAAAGATAGAGCTAGAATTCAACTAGGAAAAATTAGTAACTTTGGTTTGTTAGAAATGACAAGGCAAAGGTTGAGAGAGGGTTCTATTAAATGGGAAACTCAATTATCTTTGGGTTCTTTTGCTCAAAAAGTTTTAAAAAAAATCCAGTACTTAGCTTTTGGTGATAAGATCAAAATAGTCAAGTCATATGTGCCAGAAAAAGTAAAATTGTATATAGAGAAAAATCTGCTTGAAGAATTAAAATATTTTCAAAAAAAATACTCGTTCAAAGTTGAAATTTTATCTAATAAAGAATTAATTATACCAGAATATAAAATTGAACTATTAAATAAATCAAAGAAATTAATTAACAAAATAGAACACTTAGAAAATATTATAGGTACTAAAAAAAATAAGATTTCCATTTCCAAAGAAAAAAAAGAAGGAAAAAAATTAAAAAAAGAAATAAAAAAAGTAAAAACTAAAAAAAATCTTAGAACACTATGGGTGAGAAGAAAAAAAAAATCAAATTAAGCCTTTAATTGGAGAGCTTGCTATAGCAAAATGACTTTTACCCATTCTTCCGGCTAAATAGGAATTTCTACCTGAAATTACTGCATCTCTAAAGGCTTCAGCCATTAAAATTGGTTTTTTAGCTTTAGCTATAGCGCTATTAATTAAAACACCGTCACAACCTAATTCCATAGCGATAGTCGCATCGGAGGCTGTGCCTATTCCTGCATCAACTATTACAGGAACCTTTGATTGTTTGATTATTAATGAAATATTTACTTTATTTTGTAATCCTAATCCTGAACCAATCGGTGAAGCTAAGGGCATAATAGCTGATGCTCCGTTATCCTCTAATTTTTTTGCTAATAATGGATCATCAGTGCAATAGACCATAACTTTGAATCCCTCTTTAGAAAGTATCTTTGTAGACTTAATTGTTTCTATCATATTAGGGTATAAAGTTTTTTTATCACCTAGAACTTCTAATTTAACCAGTTTCCATCCACCCATTTCTCTGGCTAATCTTAGTGTCCTTAAAGCCTCATCCGATGTATAACAACCTGCCGTATTTGGTAAAAAAATTATTTTTTTTGGGTCAATATAATCACTTAATAATGGTTTTTTTTTATCTAAAATATTTATTCGTCTTACGGCTACAGTTACCATACTAGCTCCTGAGGCTTTTACTGCCTTAGCAGTCTCTAAGAAGCTTTTATATTTTCCAGTTCCGATAATTAACCTAGATTTAAGAGATTTACCTGCAACTTTAAAAATATCCTTTTTCAAATTATCCTCCACCTATAAAGTGTACTATTTCTAATCTATCATTGTTTTTTAAATATTTTTTTTTAAAGAAAACTTTAGGTACTATTACGCCATTATGTTCTACTGCTATTTTTTTATTAGTTAAATTGTATTTTTTTAAAAGGTCCAATATTGAATATTTTGATTTTATAACTACTTTCTTTCCATTTAATTGTATTTTTGCCATAATTAAGTTATTCAATATCAAGATACTTATGAATAAAATTATAGTTCTTAATGGACCAAACCTCAACCTTTTAGGTGAAAGAGAAAAAAGACAATATGGTAGTACAACTTTAAAAGAAATTGAGAAAAATTGTAAATATTTTGCTGAAAAAAATAATATTAAACTTTCTTTATTTCAATCAAATATTGAGGGAGAGCTAATTACTCAAATACAAAATTCAAGGAATGATCAAGATGGTATAATTATTAATGCTGGAGGCTATACTCACACATCTGTTGCTATTCATGATGCCTTGAAAATATTAAAAATTCCAATTATTGAATTGCATATAAGTAACATTTATAATAGAGAAGAGTTCAGGCACAAATCCTTAATTAGTAAAGTTGCTAGTGGTATCATTTGTGGTTTTGGGGCTGAAGGCTATATTATGTCTTTAAAAGCTATGTTAAATATTTTGAAAAATGAAAATAGATAAAAAATTAATTAAAGAACTTGTAGAAAATCTAAAAGAATTTGAGCTCTCAGAATTAGAATACCAAGATGGACAAACAAAAATTAAAGTATCAAAAGCTTCTAAATTAGTTGATCAAGTGAAAACTAGCGCAATTGTATCTCCTAATAAATCAGTTTTAAAATCATCAGATGAAATTGATGGCGTGAGAATAAAATCTCCAATAATCGGAACTGCTTATTTAGCACCGGAGCCAGGGGCTAAAAAATTTGTTGAAGTAGGCGATAAAATAAAAAAAGGTCAAACAGTAATGATTGTAGAAGCGATGAAAACAATGAATCATGTTCCTTCTACTTCTGATGGAGAAGTAAAAAAAATTCTTATTCAAGATGGTCAACCAGTTGAATTTGGGCAGACTTTAGTTCTTTTAAAATAATAAAAATGTTTAACAAAGTTTTAATAGCTAATAGAGGTGAAATAGCTGTTAGAATAATTAGAGCTTGTAAAGAGTGGGGAATAAAAACTGTTGCTGTACATTCTGATGTAGATGCAGATTCAATGCATGTCAGATTAGCTGACGAAAGTGTATGTATTGGCTCACATCAGCCTCAAAACAGTTATTTAAATATTTCATCAATAATGTCAGCAGTAGATTTGACTGGTGCCGAAGCTGTTCATCCAGGATATGGATTTTTATCAGAAAATGCAAAATTTTCAGAAATTGTAAATAAACATGGAATAAAATTTATAGGGCCCAGTGCTAAAATAATTTCAATGATGGGAGATAAGATAGAGGCAAAACGTATCGCTAAGAAATACGGTTTGCCTGTTATTGAGGGATCTGAAGGTGGAGTAAAATCTTTAAGTGAGGCTAAATCAATTTGCAAAGAAATTGGGTATCCAGTTTTAATAAAGGCTGCTGGGGGTGGAGGTGGAAAAGGAATGAAAATTGTTGAAGAGGAGGAAAAATTAGAAAGTCTTTTTCTTACAGCAAAATCAGAAGCAAAAAAATTTTTCAATAATGATGAACTTTATATTGAAAAATACTTTAAAAATCCAAGACATATAGAAGTACAAGTTATGTCAGGAAAAAATAAAACTGTTCAACTCGGAGAAAGAGATTGCTCAGTTCAAAGAAGACATCAAAAATTAATCGAGGAAACTCCTAGTCCAGTTATAACAGATGAGGAAAGAAAAAATTTACTAGAAAAAACAGTTAAAATGGTTGAGCAAATTAATTATGAAGGTGCAGGAACAGTAGAATTTATTTATGAAAATGGTAAATTTTATTTTTTAGAAATGAATACTAGAGTCCAAGTAGAGCATCCCGTTACAGAGGTACAAACTGGCATTGATATTGTAAAGGAGCAGCTTTGGATTGCTTTCACTGGTGAAACTGCTTTAAAGCAAATCGATATTAATCCTAGAGGACATACCATTGAATGTAGAATTAATGCAGAAAATCCCTCCTTAAATTTTCAACCTAGCCCTGGTACAATTAGTGTTTGTCATCAACCATCAGGTTTTAGAACTAGAGTAGATGGATCAGTTTTCCAGGGTTGTAAAATTACGCCTTATTACGATAGTTTGATTGCAAAGGTTATTTGTAAAGGAAGAAACAGAACGGAAGCTATTCAAAGAACACTAAGATCACTTGATGAATTTGTGCTTGAAGGAATAACTACTACAATAGATTTGCATAAAAAAATTCTTAAACATAAGAAGTTTATAAATTCAAATTTTGATACTAATTGGTTACAAAAGGAAAAATTTTTCTAAACTTTATTACAATTTAATAGCTGTAAATCATATATTGCGTGGTCAAAAGGTGTTAAATTTGGGTCTGAAGAAAAAGTCCATCCATTAAAAATATAAACTTTTTCATTATCATTTTTAGTAAGATCCTTAACTTGCATATAAGCAACGTCATTTATTTGATTATCTACTTTTACTTTGCCACATTTAAGTATCCTTATTTCTAGCGGACCGAATTTTTTAATTTCATCTAAATTAACCTGAATTTTAGATGATTTAGCAGTAATTTTATCTAAGCCAATTAAAACAGCATGTGCATTAATTCTTTTATTATCTTTTTTTTCTTTAATTGAGTTAGTTGTTGTAGAACTCTCATTTTCATCATTAAAAACCTCAAAACTTGGTTGAATTTGATTAAGATTAATTAATGGCGTACTTAAAATTTTTTCTTCAGCTAAAGTAATATTAAAACAAAATAATCCTAAAAAAAAATAAATAATCCTAAAATTATTTCCACGTTTCATATTTCTTTAAATTGTTTTCTTTTTTTATCTTTACAGGTTTATAGCTTTGCGAAGTCCCAGTTTTATTTTCTGAATGCTCTTTTTGCCAAACATATTTTTTATCATTTTCACCAGGAATCTTGTCATTTGTGTGATGAATCCAGTGGTACCAGTCAGCGGTAATTTTTGTAGCCTCAACCTCTTTTGAGTAAATTACCCATCTCTCATCATTTTTATTTTTGTAATATTTGTTTCCAAATTTATCTTTTCCAACAAATTTACCTGTAAATAAGGTTTTCAAAAAAGTACCCAATGTTTGTCTATTCCACCAAGTAAAAATTACTTTTAAACTCATATTTGAAATTTTAAATCCACACAATTAAGAAGTGTATAATTAAATAATAGACACTTCGGAGTTTTAATATATATCTTTAAACATTAGATTCCAATATATTATGAAAAAATTCATTGTTGAAACTTATTATACTTGTACTTTCAAAACAATTCATACTTTAAACGATCTAAACGATAAAGAGTTATCTAAAATAGACGAGAGAAACGACGGAAATGTGGAAGTAATTGATGTAAAATTAAATAATAGGAAGACGAAAAAAATTGGTGAAAAAAAAGACGTCAGAGAAGAAAATCTCAAGGTAAGTTCTCCGGTTTCTGAAAAAATTTCAGCAACCATAAATAAAAAATCAATAGATAACACAAATATCAAACAAAAAAATAATACCAGGTTCAAAATGCCAGATAGAAGAAAAGGATACATTCAAAAAGCACAAATAGGAGATCATAAAGTTTATCTTCATACTGGAGAATATGATGATGGTAAAATTGGTGAAATATTTATTGATACAAATAAAGAAGGTGAGTTAGTAAAAGCAATGATGAATAATTTTGCAATAGCTATTTCTCTTGGATTACAATACGGCGTTCCTTTAGATGAGTACGTCGATGCTTTTATTGACACAAAATTTGAACCCTCAGGAAATGTAATCGGTAATGATAGAATACTGAGCGCATCGTCAATTTTAGATTATGTATTTAGAGAACTTGCTATTTCTTATTTGGGTAAAGAAGAACTTGCACACACACCCTCGATAGCAAGCTCCAAGACTGTGTCTAATGAAAGTACTGATGATAAATTTCTTAAAATCGTCAAAAATATAACTTCAAAAGGTTTTGTAAGAAGTAATTTAGAAGAAAAATTAATAGATCTTTCGGATGTTAGAATTAATTTAAAGACTAAAAACTAGTTTTTCTTAATATCTAATTTAATACCTAATTCCTTTAATTGTTTAGTATTAACATCAGAGGGAGCGGACATCATTAAATCTTGTGCATTTTGATTCATGGGAAATAAAGTTACTTCCCTTATATTATTTTTATTTGCTAGTAACATTACTATTCTGTCTATACCAGGTGCGATACCTCCATGAGGTGGTGCTCCATAACTTAACGCATTAATCATTCCGCTAAATTTTTCATTTACGTCTTTTTCACTATATCCAACAATAGAAAATAATTTATACATTACCTCAGGTATATGATTTCTTATTGCTCCTGAGGACAATTCAACTCCATTACATACTATATCATACTGATAAGCTTTAATTTCTAAAGGCTGATCAAGTTTCATATTTTTAATATCTCCTTGTGGCATAGAAAAAGGATTATGGCTAAAAATAATTTTATTAGTTTTTTCATCTTTTTCAAACATTGGATAATCTACAATCCAACAAAAAGAGAAAACATCTTGATCTATAATTTCTAGATCTTGGGCAATTTTAATTCTTGCAAGAGATAAAATTTTTTCTACTTCATTTTGTTTACCGCAAGCGAAAAAGATACTATCTCCTATTTCTGCTTTACACTGAACTTGAATAGCTAGGAGCGCTTCTTCGCTAAAAAATTTTCCTACAGGACCTTTAGCAGAAATTTTCTTTTCTTTTTCAAAAGTAAAATATGCTAATCCTGAAGCTCCTTGATCTTTAGCCCATCTGTCAATATTGTCAAAAAAACTCCTTGGCTTGTTTTTAGTATTTTTTGTGACAATAGCTCTAACTTTACAACCAGTTTTCACAAGTTTTTTGAAAATATCAAATTTTACGTCTTCTCTTTCGAAAATTTTAGTTACATCTTGAATAGTTAAGGGGTTTCTCAAATCAGGTTTATCGGTTCCATATTTTAGCATCGCCTCACTATATGGAATTCTTGGAAATTTTTCTGATAATATTTTTTTTGAAGAAAATTTTTTAAATAGTTTTAGAAAAAGCTTTTCCACAACTTCGAATACATCCTCTTGTTCTACAAATGACATTTCCAAATCTAATTGATAAAATTCTCCGGGACTTCTATCGGCTCGAGCATCTTCATCTCTAAAGCATGGAGCTACTTGAAAATACTTATCAAAACCAGAGACCATTATTAGTTGTTTAAATTGTTGAGGAGCTTGTGGTAAAGCATAAAACTTACCAGGGTTAAGTCTACTTGGTACTAAAAAATCTCTAGCTCCCTCAGGGCTTGAGGAAGTTAAAATTGGAGTTTGATATTCTAAGAAACCTAAACTTAACATTTCTGATCTAATGAATGAAATTACCTTTGACCTGAGCACAATATTTTTATGCATCTCTTCACGCCTTAAGTCTAAGAATCTATACTTAAGCCTTATGTCTTCAGGATAATTTTGCTCGCCAAATACTGGAATAGGTAAATCTTTTGCATTTGATAAAATCTCTAAGCTATGAATTTGTATTTCTATTTTTCCAGTTTTTAATTCCAAGTTTTCTGTTCCTTTTTCTCTTCCAATAACTTTTCCACTTATTTTTAAAACAGATTCTGGTTTGATCTTTTCTAAAATTGAAAAAAATTTATTATCATTTTCAGTTACACATTGTGTAATTCCATAATGATCTCTTATATCAATAAAAATTAAATTTCCGTGATCCCTTCTTCTATGAAGCCATCCAGAAATTGTTACATTTTTATCGAGATCTTTCTGGCTTAATTCTGAACAATTATGGGTTCTAAATTTATTCATTTGTTTAATACTTTTTTTATTAAATTAATATTTATTGATTTTCCAGAAGATAAAGATAAGTCATCAACATCTTTTAAAAATTTAAACATTTTTTCGTATGATCTTTCAACATTTTTTACAATATAATCAGAAATTCTTGGACTAATAGTTATTTGTCTATCTGAAAAAGATTTTGAAATAATAACATGCAATAGATCATCTGGAGGAAGATCTATTCCGATATTTATAAAGCTGCCAATTCTTGATTTTAGGTCATTTAACATAAAATTAAATTTACTCAAAGGTTTAAAACTATTGACTAAAATAAAATTATCTAATTGTTTTGAGTGATTTAGGAAAGAGTATAAAAATTTTTCATCAATCCTATTTTTAAAATTATCTATTATTAAACACTCATATTTACTAAGCAAAGATATAGCTGTATCATTTACATTACTTTCATCCAGAATTGTAATTCTTTCAATTTTTTTTTCTAAAATTTTAGATAAATGAGTTTTACCTGAACCTGATGCTCCATATATATTTAACCATTTGCCAGGCCAATTTGGCCAACTCTCTATAAGTTTATATGCAGAAAAATTATTACTTGAAACAAAAAAATCTTGCTCAAAATATTTTTTTTTAAAGGGAAATTTAAATGTTAATTGACTCATTTTTTAATTTTCAAATTCCATTGATCGTTAATAAATTCTAACATAATATTTTGTTGTTTGAGTTGATTAATAATTTTATCTAATTTTCCTAAATATCTTAACTTTAATAAAACATATTTGTTATTAAATTCTTGAACAAATATTCCGTCAATAGTATCAATATTTTTCAGTCTTTTATTTAGCTCTACAAGATTATTTTTTTTATTAACTATAAATTTCGCGTTTAAAAAAGAAGGAGTTCTTATATCAATTAAATTTTGAGACTTAATAATATTGACTAATTCGTCACTAATCGCTTTTATTATTTCATCATTAAATTTATTTGTATTTATTTCTTTTTTTTTTAATTTAATAGTCTTGTCAATTTTTTTATTCAATATACTCGTTTTCAAATAAATTTTTTCCTCATTAGAATCCGTATCTTCTATCAATACTAAAGCTAAATTTTTATTTTCATATTCTTTAAATAAATCTTGAAGCTTAATCCCAAATAAATTTTCTTTATTTACACTTATATTCTGAATAACTTCAATATTTTCGATTGGTAAAATAAATTCTATTAGTTCAGATTGATAGGTTTTATTCCAATTATCATAAAAGTAATTATTGTTATAAATAAAGATCTGATTTTTTTTAAGTACTACAGGTAATAAATATAATTCTTTATCAGAAATATCTGAGTATGAAATATTCTTGCTGGAAAATAATGAATGTAATTTATCTTTATCAAAAAAAATATTAAAACTTACTTTATCTTTATCATTATTTTGTGCATCGTCATCAATTTGGTAATATGACACTAACTTTTTAATATTGGAGAATTCTAATCCTGATAACTTTTTTATATCTTTACTTAAGAGTATCTTTTCTAAAAGTTCATCAAATCCCTTATTAATTGCTTTATTCGCCAAATCGTCATTAGAATTATTAGTTTTTTTTGTAATTTCTATATTATTAACATTAAAAATATTTTCTAATGATAAAACATTTCCAGTTTTTAGAAAAATAATTAAAATAAGAAATAAAATTTTATAATAACTCATTAAAGTTTAAATATCATTTTTATTGATGAAAAAAATACAAAATAGTTACAAAAAAAGTGGAGTGAATATTTCATTAGCTAATAAATTGGTTAAACACATATCAAAAATATCAAAAAAAAATGTCAAAAAAAGGAATAATTATTTAAATAAAGATCTTATTGGGGGCTTTGGATCCCTATACGATCTTAGCAAAAGTAACATTAAAGATCCTGTAATAGTTTCATGCACTGATGGGGTAGGAACGAAGATTGAATTAGCTAACAAGTTTAAAAAATTTGATACAATAGGAATTGATTTAGTGGCAATGTGTGTTAATGATTTGGTGGTACAAGGTGCTAAGCCACTTTTTTTCTTAGATTATATTGCAGTAGGTAAACTTAAAATTGACAAGGCAAAGAAAATTTTAAAGGGAATTTTTCGAGGTTGTGAAATTTCAAAATGTAAATTGGTTGGTGGTGAAACGGCTGAGATGCCAGGTGTTTATTCAAAAGACAAATTTGATTTGGCTGGATTTAGTGTTGGAATAGTTTCAAAAAAAAGAATTTTAAATAAAAAAAAAGTCAAAAATAAAGACGTAGTTTTAGCTATACCTTCAAATGGTATACATTCAAACGGATACTCTCTAGTCAGAAAAATCGTGGAGGGGGAAAAAATTGATAAAAGTATTAAAAATGAATTATTGAAACCAACTAAAATCTATTCTCAAGAAGTTTTGAATTTAGCTAAAAAAAATCTTATTTCATCTGCAGCACATATAACTGGCGGAGGACTTGTTGAAAATTTACTTAGATCGATTCCAGAAAAGTTAAGTTTAAATATTGATTTATCTAAAATCAAAATCACTAAAATTTTTAAATGGCTTAAAAAAAGAAATATCTCAGATGCAGAAATGTTAAAAACTTTTAATTGTGGAGTAGGATTTTGTGTTATTGCTCCAAAAAAAAATGTAATCAAGATAAGAAAAAATTTTTCTAAAAATTTTCTTCCATATGAGATTGGATATATTTCAAAAAATAAAAAAAAGGTAAGTCTTTCAAAAAATTTGAGATGGTAAAAATAAATACGTGTATTTTTATTTCTGGAAAAGGCTCAAATCTAAAAAACCTGATAAATAGATCCAGAGATTATAACTTTCCTATTTCAATCAAATTAGTGGTAAGTAATAAAAAGGAAGCTTTAGGAATACAACATGCTAAGAGAAATTTTATTCCTTACTTAATTATAGACACAAAATCTAGAAATTTTGAACATAGACTGCTAATAGATCTAAAAAAATACAATATTTCTTTAATTTGTTTAGCTGGATATATGAAAATATTATCAAAAAGATTTTTAAGAGATTTTGGAAAAAAAGTTATAAATATTCACCCTTCTCTCCTACCAAAATTTAAAGGTTTAAAAACTTTTGCTAAAATACTAAAGAATAAAGAGAAAAAAACAGGTTGTACGGTGCATTTTGTAGATGAAAAATTAGATAATGGAAAAATAATTTCTCAAAGATTTTTTTTTATTGACCCAACAGACAATGAAGACAAAATAAAAAATAAGACACAAAAGCTTGAGTATTTGGTATTTCCCGAGTCAATTATAAAAATTTTTCGAAATCGCTAGTTTTTAAAAAAAAATTCAATTTCTTTTTTTGCATTGTCGTTTGAGTCTGAGCCATGAACAGAATTTTTATCAATAGATATACCGTATAACTTTCTAATTGTATTTTCTTTAGCTTCTTTTGGGTTTGTCGCTCCCATAAGTTCTCTATTTAATAAAACTGCATTTTCGCCTTGCAAAATCATAACCACAATCGGTCCTGATGACAAATAAGAACATAATTGATCATAAAAAGGCTTAGATTGATGGACTCTATAAAAATCTGCAGCTTCTTCTTTTGAAATTTGAATTTTTTTACTATCTTTAATGATTAAATCATTTTTTTTAAAGATATCCTTGATATCCTCAACTAAATTTCTCTCTACAGCATCGGGTTTAATAATTGAAAGTGTCTGTTCGGTTTTACTCATAATTATCTTCAATGAATTGATTTAACAACCTCACTCCAAAACCAGTAGCTCCTCCAGAATTTAAAGCTCCTCCATATTTTGAAAATGCCATTCCAGCTATATCCAAGTGTGCCCAAGGAGTATTTTTCAAAATAAATCTTTGCAAAAATTGAGCAGCTGTTGTTGAGCCAGCTCCACCAACATAATTAATATTTTGCACATCCGCGTTTTTTGAATTCATAAGTTTATCGTAATTTTTATGTAAAGGCATTCTCCAAACTTTTTCATTTACTTTTTCACCTGCTTCAAAAAGCTGTTTAGATAATTTATCATCATTGGAAAAAAGTCCAGCATACTCAGAACCTAAACAAACAATAATTGCGCCTGTAAGAGTTGCAAGATCCACAATTAATTTTGGTTTAAATTTCTTTTCAGTAAAAGTTAAGGCATCTGCTAAAACTAATCTTCCCTCTGCATCTGTATTTAATATTTCAATTGTTTTTCCGCTATAAGATTTTACAATATCCCCAGGACGTTGGGCGTTTCCACTCACCATATTTTCAACAAGACCAACTACACCCACGGCATTTATTTTAGCTTTTCTAAGTGCTAAATTTTTCATCAGACCTACAACGGTTGCTGAACCTGCCATATCATAAGTCATATCCTCCATAAATTTTGCGGGCTTTAGTGAATATCCTCCAGTGTCAAAACAAACTCCTTTTCCTACAAATGCTAAAGGTTTGGAAGTGTTTTTTGCACCGTTCCACTCCATTGTTACAAGATAAGAACCTTTCGTACTTCCTTGGCCAACACCGAGAAGAGCGTGCATGCCTAATTTTTTTAATTTTTTTTCATCATAGATATTTATTTTTAATCCCTCTTTTTTTAAAAATGATATTCTCTTTGCATATTCATCTGGATGTAAAACGTTTCCTGGCTCAGAAACTAAATCCCTTGCGTAAAAAGTTCCTTGTTCTAGAGCTTTAAATTTTAATTGATTTTGTATTGAGGGCCTATTTTTATTTCCAACAATATTTATCAAAATATTTTTACCATCCTTTTTTGTCTTGTATTTTTTAAATTCATAAGATTTTAGTTTTAAACCATGCAAGAAATACCCTAAAAAATTATTATGTTTAGCGTCTAAAGTGTCTGAAACTAAAAAATATTCACTATTTTTTCCTAGATTAGTTTGACCACAAAATTCTGCTCCAAGGTTTTCTATTTCAGAGGTTTTCATATTATTTTTAACTGATATTAAGATAATCTTTCTTTTGGAAGTTAAATCAAATACAAAAATATTTTTTTTAGTGTCGATAGTTTTTAGCAAATCTTCAATGTAGATAAATTCAGATTTAGATAAGTAGTTTTTTAAATTATTAATTTTGAATTTTTCGTTTGAAAACAAAACTGTGTTCGATGACAAAGGTTTATTTTTTTTTACATTAAGGTAATTAATTTTTATTGACATAATTTTTTAAATAAAGCCTATTTGTGTCAGTGATATAAGTCGAAATATACAGATTTTCAATGTAAATTTAGTCATAGTTAAACCATTAGTTGAATTTAATTTATGGATGCTTTATTTATATACAATATTTCCTATGCTTCAAAACAAAATTTATCAAAATTTTTTTATAGAAATTATAAAAACATTCTTAGTTATTGTTTTTGGCCTGTCAATTATCGCACTTACTGTAAGAGCCGTAAATTTTTTAGATTTAATTGTAGATAGTGGTTATCCAGTATCAACATATTTCAAATATTCATTTTTAAACCTTTTTGGTATTGCTCCTAAATTTATCCCCTTATCTTTTCTGCTAGCTATAGTTATTTTTATTTTAAAACATATTGAAGATAGTGAATTTGTTATATTATGGACATCTGGTATTAAAAAAATACAAGTTGTAAATTTGTTATTTTTCACCTCATTGAGTGTCTTGCTTTTCTATATAATTCTTTCAGCTTTTTTAACACCAATCGCTTTAAATAAATCAAGACAATTATTAAGTGAAGATCAGTTAAATTCTTTTTTACCTACTGTGAGAACTCAGCAATTTAGTGACTCATTCAAAGGTTTCACATTTATTGTTGAAAAAAAAATAGATAATGAAATTCAAAATATATTTCTTCATGATACTGGAAAAAATCTTAAAAATTTATCTCCTAATATTTCAAACGAATTAAATACAACTGTTGTAGCTGAAAAGGGGATTGTAAAAGAAAGAAAAATGTTTCTATTTAATGGGCAAATTATTTCTTCTAAAAGTTCAAATGAAGAAACAGAAGTGCTTAAATTCGAACAATTAAATATTGACTTGAGTGATTTGGTAACAACGACAATTAAACAACCGAAATTACAAGAAACCTCTACGTTAAAACTTTTTTCTTGTTTGATCTCTAGAGACAATTATCCAAATATTTGTGAAGATAATGTTAATAAGGAAATTTTTCCCATTCTTATTAGAAGAGTTGTTTTGCCATTTTATATTCCAGTAATCACCTTAATTTGCTCTTTTTTATTACTTAAAAATCAAAGAATATATTCTAACAAGATATCGATATTTGTTTACGGATTTCTAATTCTTTTATTAACAGAATTACTGATAAGATATACAGGATTAAATTCTTTGTTAAGAGTCTTTTATATATTGATGCCTTTCTGTTTAAGCTTATTTTTTTATTCATTTTTAAATTATAAATTTTCAAAGGAATCAAAAATTTCATGAAAAATCTTCTCTTAAATTATATACTCAAAAATTTTTTAAAAACATTTTTTTTATGTGTTTTAATTACTTATAGTTTTGGAATGATTTTAAATTTATTTGAAGAAATAGAGTTTTTCAAAAATAACGATGTAAGTTTTTTAACACCATTGATGCTTACAAGTATTTTTGTTCCTAGCATGATCTTAAAATTTTTACCGTTTATAGTATTTATATCAAGTATGTGGTTCATGATTAAAATTAGAAACAATAAAGACCTCCTTACTTTAAAAGTTTATGGATACTCTAATATAAAGATTTTTTTTATTCTTGCGTTTACTTCATTCATTTTAGGATGGTTTATACTAGTTGTTGCAAATCCAATTACTTCATCAATGGTAAAATATTATGAAAAAACTAAGTCTCAATATGCTAGAGATATTGATCACTTAGTTACTTTTAATAACAATGGTTTGTGGATTAAGGAAAATTTAAAAGAAAATGATAGAGTAATAACTGCTAGAAAAACTGAGAAATTTAAACTTATAGACGTAACTATTTTTCATTTTGATAATAAATATAATCTTTATGAAAAAATATTTGCTAAAGAGGTCAATATAAACTCAAATTACTGGAAACTAAAAGAGGTTGTTATTTTTGAGTTAATAAACGGAGTTGTTAAAAAAACAAAAGCGGAAACTTTTGATATTGAATCAATCTATAATTACGAAAAAATAACAAGTTTGTTTAACAATTCTGATACCATGTCTTTTTTAGAATTAATAATAGATTATAAAAAGTTATTAAATAATGGCTACAATGAAAGATTTTTAAATCAAAGCTTACATACAATGCTTGTCTTGCCATTCTTTTTATTTTTAATGACGGCCATTGCTTCAATTTTAACAATGAACACTTTAAAAAAATCTGACAATTTAAGGTTCATGGTTTTAGGATTAGTTATAAGTGTTTTAGTTTATTATTTTAAAGATTTATCAATTGCTTTAGGCCAGACAGACAGAATCCCATTAGCCTTATCAATTTGGGCTCCTGTTATTGCATTAAGTTTGTTTACATTTATCGGAGTGTTACAAATTAATGAAAAATAAAATTTATATCTTTGTATTCACTCTTCTATTTTACTCAAATTCTTTTGCTGAGAATTTATTGATACAAGCAAAAAATATAACTTTGGATAAAGATAAAATAACTACAATATTTGAGAATGATGTTGTTGTTAAAGCAAAAAATAAGACTATTAAAAGTCAGTATGTAAAATATAATAAGAAAACTGGATTATTAATTTTAAATAAAAATATTATAGCTGAAGATAAAGATAATAACATAATCACTGCAGATAATGCAGAGTTTGATGAAAATAAAGAAATTTTTAAAACCTTCGGTCCTACGAACATTATTACTTCAGAAAAGTATGAGGTTAAGAGTAGAGATATAATTATTAACAACAAAAATAAAACAATTAGTTCAAATGAACTTACCTCTATAAGTGATCCAGAGGGTAATTATATTGAATTACAGAATTTTGATTATCAGATAAAAAATAATATATTCAAATCTATAGGCTCAGTTAAAATTTCAGATAAACTTGAGAATGATTATGAATTCTCACAAATCTATATTGATACAAAAAAAAAAGAGATTTTGGGTACTGATATTAAAGCTTTTTTAAATGAAGAGAGTATAAAAGCAAATCCCAATAATAAACCAAGGGTTTTTGCAAATTCCATAAATCTCAGTAATCAAAAAAGTATATTTAATAAAAGTATTTTCACTATTTGTGATTATAGAGAAAATGATAAGTGTCCTCCATGGACAATTCAGGCATCTAAAATGCTGCATGATAATATTAAAAAAACTATCTATTATGATAACGCATTAATAAAAATTTATAACGTACCTATTTTTTATATTCCTAAGCTGTCTCATCCTGATCCAACAGTAAAGAGAAGATCTGGTTTTTTACCCCCTACTCTCACAGATTCTAAAAATTTAGGAACTGGTATCGCGTTACCTTACTTTTTTGATTTTGGAAGGGACAAAAATTTTACTTTTACAAGTAAGATTTTTGTAGATGAAAATCCTTTAATTCTTGGAGAGTACCACCAAGCCTTTATGAATTCAAATTTTCTTGCAGATTTCGGGTTCACTCAAGGTTACAAAAAAACAAGCTTGACAAAAAAAGCAGGGGAAAAATCTCATTTTTTCTCAAAATTTGTTAAAAACTACACTGGAAAAAATGGATCTAAAAATAGTTTGAGTCTAGCTATTCAAGATGTATCTAATGATAAATATTTAAAATTATATAAAATAAATTCTAATTTAGTAGATTACAACAAAGACACTTTAGAAAATCATATAAATTTTACACATGAAAAAGATGATTTGTTTTTTGGTCTCAATGCAAGTATTTTTGAAACTCTTAAAGAAAGCTATGAAGATAAATATGAATATATTTTACCCGAAATTACTTTAGATAAAAATCTATTTAATAATGATAAATATGGTAACTTAGATTTACAAACAAATATTTCAACACATTTATATGATACTAATAAGCTTCAAAATTTTATTGTAAATGATTTTGATTGGAGATCAAAAGATATCTTTTTAGACAATGGTTTAAATACAAAAATATTGGGAAACTTAAGAAATATTAATTATGAAGTGAAAAATGTAGATGAATACAAAGAAGATACCACAACTGAAATATTTGGAGCTCTAGGACTTTTTTCAAAATTAAGCTTAGAAAAAAAACAAGGTAATACAGATCATCTACTTACACCAAAATTTCTTTTGAGATATGCGCCAGGTAGTATGAGAAATGAAAATTCTGGCTCAAGATTAACACCAAGCACAGCTTTTAATTTAAATAGAATAAATAATATAAATAACTTTGAGACAGGAATAAGCGGAACTTTAGGATTTGATTATAAAACTACTACAAATGATAAAGAGTTTGATTTTTCTTTAGCACAAGTTTTTAAAGATGTTGAAAATAATAATATGCCAGATAAATCAAGTCTGAATGAGAAAGTTTCAGATCTTGTAGGATCTGCTAATTTTAGCCTGAATAAAAATTTTAGTCTCAATTATGATTTTGCTCTAGATCAAAATTATCAAAATTTAAATTTTAATGAATTAGGAGCTAAAATAAACTTTGGTCCAATTGACTTTGATTTTAATTATTTACAAGAAAAAAAACATATTGGGAATCAAGATTATTTTACAACAAAAATGAATATAGAAAACAAAGATCAAGGTGTGTTTTCTTTTGAAGCAAAAAGAAATTTGATAACAGACTCAGCTGAATTTTATAATTTGAGCTATGAATATATAAATGATTGTCTAAGAGCCGGATTAGTCTATAGAAGAGAGTTCTATACAGACTCTGAATTAGAACCTGAAAATTCATTAATGTTCAAAATTACTCTTACACCTTTTGGAAGTATTAACTCCCCTACTTTTGACAGATGAAAATAAAAATCTTAACTATTGCATTTCTTTATCTTAATTTTCTATGCATCTCGACAAATGCAATTACGAACAAGATAGTGTTAAAAGTAGAAAACGAAATTATTACTAATTATGAGGTAAAAAATAAAATATTAACTTCTTTAGTTTTAGCAGGAGATGAAATAACACAAGAAAATATAAATAAATTAAAAAAACAAGCATTAGAATCTCTAATTCAAAATAAGTTAAAAATTATTGAGTTAAAAAAATATAAAATTAACAAAAATAATAGTCAGATTAATTCTTATTTAAATTTAGTATCAGAAAATGATATTACAAAACTACAAAATAAATTTGAAAATAATAACTTAGATTACAATCTTTTTTTAGAAGAAGTTGAAATTCAAACAATGTGGCAAAATTTTATTTATCTTTTTTACAAAGAAAAAATAGAAATTAATGAAAACTCAGTGGATGAAGAGCTAAAAAAAATTATTGAAAATGAGAATAAAATTCAAGAATTTAATATTTCAGAAATTGAAATAATGATAGAGGAAAGTGCAAATATTGATCAAATAATTTTGGATTTAAATGAAAAGATAAAAAAAGAAGGCTTTGAGATAACAGCTTTAAAATATAGTATTTCATCTTCTGCTAACAACAAAGGTAATTTAGGCTGGATCAGCTCAAAGGCTTTATCAAGAGAAATTTTTAATGTTTTAAAAACAATGGATATTGGGCAAATTTCATATCCCATTAAGAGACAAAATAGTATCCTTTTTTTAAAATTAGATGATGTAAGAACTGTTAAAGTACAAAATTTAAATATAGATGAACTTAAAAAAAAAATAATTGAACAAAAGAAAAATGAAATGTTTAATCTTTATTCCAAAAGTCATTTATCAAAACTTAGGAATACAGTTTTAATCGAGTATAAATGAAAAATAAAATTATTTTAGTAAGTGGTGACCCAAATAGCATAAATTCCGAAATAATTTATAAAACTTGGAAAAGGTTAAATAAATCTTTGAAGAGAAGAATTTTTATTATTTCCAACACTAACCTTTTGATACAACAATTTAAAAAATTAAAATATAGAATCAAAATAGTTTCTATTAAAAATTTAAATCAAAAAATTTCTAATGATACTTTAAAAGTTTTAAATGTTGATCTTTCTTTTAAAAATCCATTTAAGGTAAGCAAAAAGAATTCTTCAAAATTTGTTATTGGCTGTCTTAATTATGCACATAAATTATCATTAAATAATAATGATGTTGGTATAATAAACTGTCCAATTAATAAAAATCTTTTAAAAAAAAATAAAATTGGAGTGACTGAGTTTTTGGCTAAAAAATGTAAAATTAAGAAAAATACAGAGGTCATGCTTATTTATAATAAAAAATTGGCTGTTTCTCCAATTACTACACATGTAGATCTTAAAGAAGTTTCAAAAAAAATTAATACTCTTTTGATCGTAAAAAAAGTTATCAAGATAAATTCTTGGTACATGAAAAATTTAAATAAAAAACCAAAAATAGGTATTTTAGGTTTAAACCCGCATAACGGTGAATTAAGAAAAAATTCAGAAGAAAAAAAGAAAATAATTCCAGCAATTCTGAAATTAAAAAAACTTAATATAAATGTAATAGGTCCTCTAGTCACTGATACTATATTCATGAATTATAATGATTATGATATTATTGTAGGGATGTATCACGACCAAGTACTAACTCCGTTTAAAACAATATTTAAATTTAATGCTATAAATATAACTTTGGGTCTTAAATATTTTAGAGCCTCTCCTGATCATGGAACTGCAATCAACTTGATAGGTAAAAATAAAGCAAATTATTTAAGTCTTTTAAATAGTATATATTTTTTAAATAAATTTAAGAATGAAGTTTGCTAAAAAATCATTAGGTCAAAATTTTTTAATTGATAAAAATATAATAAAAAAAATAATCAATGTTGTAGATATTAAGAATAAAAACGTTATAGAAATAGGACCTGGCAAAGGAGCTTTAACCGAAGAAATTTTAAAAAAAAATCCAGAATCTGTTACACTTATCGAAAAAGATAATTCTTTATTTAAAAATCTAATCTTAAAGTTTTCTCATAATAATAATCTTAGATTATACAATGATGATATCTTAAATATTAATATTGAAAAATTAATTAAAAAAGAAACTATTATATTTGGGAATTTGCCTTACAATATTTCTTCACAAATTCTAGTAAAATTTTTAAGATTTAAGGTTTGGCCTCCAAAATTTAATGACCTCGTATTAATGTTCCAAAAAGAATTAGCTGAAAAAATCACAGGAAAATATCTGTCATCCAACTATGGTAGACTATCAATAATATCAAATTATCGATTAAAGGTTTTTAAAAAATTTAATATTTCAGCTAATTGCTTTATCCCAAAACCAAAAATAATTTCAACCTTACTACATTTTCGTCCAATCCAAAAAGATAAATTTAAAATAATGAATATTAATAATCTCGAAAAAGTTACAAATATTTTGTTTTCAGAACGTAGAAAGATGATAAATAAAAATATTAAAAAAATTTTAACCAAAAAGGAAATTAGTGAAATAAACGGACTAAGTCTAATGTCAAGACCGTCAGAGTTAAGTCCTGAAATCTACTACAAAATCACTGAGTTTTTTGAAAAGAAATATTCGATTTAATTTTATTTAACTCAATTATTTTTTCAATTTGTCTAAAGCAGTTTTCAAGATTTTTATTAATTATTATGTAATCATAATCTTTCCAGTGCTGTATATCTTCGTCGAAAGAATTAAATCTTTTTTTTATCTCTTCCTGAGTATTTTGATTTCTTTTAATTAACCTACTTTTTAAATCATTTTTATCAGTAATTAGATAAATTTTGATTAAATTTAGATTATTAAATTTAGAAAGTTGTTTTGTACCCTGCCAATCTATATCGAATAAAATATCATTATCTTGAATTGTTTCATCGACATTTTTTTTTAATGTTCCATAATAATTTTCAAAAATTTTTGCATATTCGTAAAATTTTCCCTTATCGATTAATTCTTTAAATTTTTCTTTTGAGACAAAATGATAGTCCACCCCATCTACTTCGTTTGATCGTGGAATTCTTGTGGTATGTGAAACTGAAATCTTAAAATTTTTATACTTTTGCTGAATTTTCTTAGTCAGAGTTGTTTTCCCAACACCTGATGGTGAAGACAATATAACCATGATATTTTCTTTATCATGTAGCATTTACAGATAAGTATAATTTAACCAGATTTGCTTTCAATAAACTTTATAGCATCACCTACTGTTAAAATTTTTTCTGCTTCGCTATCTGATATTTCTGAACCAAACTCCTCTTCGAAAGCCATAACTAACTCAACTGTGTCTAAGCTGTCTGCTCCGAGATCATCGATAAAACTTGCCTCATCTGTTACTTTTTCCTCTTCTATTCCCAAGTGATCTGCTACAATTTTTTTTATTTTTGCTTTAACATCGTCTGACATGAATTCCTTTCGTGTGTATGATTTCTTAATAAATTATTAAACAGAATTGTCAAGCCATATACATTCCGCCATTAACATGTATTGTTTCACCATTAATGTAATTAGCCATATCAGAAGCTAAAAATGCCACACAATTCGATACATCTTCACCAGTTCCGAGGTTACCAGAGGGAATTTTGCTTAAAAGAATTTTTTTAAAATCCTCACTAATTTTATCGGTCATTTCAGTTTTTATAAATCCTGGTGATACACAGTTTATATTAATATTTTTTTTGGCATACTCTATTGCTAAACTTTTTGAAAAAGCGATTATACCAGCTTTAGAAGCAGCATAATTGGCTTGACCAAGATTTCCAGTATGTCCTACTATTGATGTTATATTAATTACTTTGCCACTTTTTCTTTTAAGCATTTTTTTTATTGTAAATTTACTCATTAAAAAAGTAGATGTTAAATTGACATCTAGAACTTTTTTCCAATTTTCCTCAGATAATCTTATTGATAAATTATCTAAAGTTATACCGGCGTTGTTTACCAAAATATCAATACCTTCTAATTTTTCATCTGCAAGATTAATAAAATCTTCAATTTTGTCATGCTCATCCAATTTAAATTTTTCTGAATGTATATTGCTGAATTTATTTTTAAGATTTTTTAATTTTTCTTCGTTAGTTCCTGATGCAACTATTCTAGCTCCAAGTTCGTGAAATTTTTTTACGATACAATTTCCTATTCCTCCTGTTGCTCCTGTAATAAGAACTTTTTTATTTTTTAAATTCATTTTTTAGATTTTTAATATCAGCTATTGAATTAATTGAAAAGCTTTTTACATTAGTCAATGTTCTCTTTACCATTCCTGTAAGAACTTTACCCGGACCAATTTCAATAAAATTTGAAGCTCCATTTTCTGAGATATTAATGATACTTTCTCTCCATTTAACAGTAGTAAAAATTTGATCAATTAATAATCTTTTAATAAATTTAGCATCATTTACCGGTAAAGCCTTAACATTACTTATAATATCAAATTTTGGATTATCAAAGTTAGTATTATTTATTTTTTCACTCATTCTTTCAGCTGCAGGCTTCATAAGTGAGCAATGGAAAGGGGCACTTACTTTTAAAGGAATACTTTTAATCTTTTTCTCTTTTAAAAAGAGTTGAAATCTATTTATGCTTTCTCTATCGCCGCTAATTATTACTTGCCCTTCTGCATTATCATTAGCTATTTCGCAAATACCTGATGTATTATTTTGAGATTTTTGAATTAAGTCTTTTACTTCATCTATCTTAGTACCTAAAACAGCTAGCATAGCTCCTTTTCCTACGGGCACTGCCTCTTGCATTGCTTTTCCTCTTTCGTGAAGAAGGTATAATGCATCATGAAAATTTAATGACTCAGCACAAACTAAAGCGCTATATTCTCCTAAAGAATGCCCAGCAAAAAATCTTATTTGTTTTAAATCAAAATTAAATTCTTCGACCATGATTTTAAAGATTGAATAGCTAACTGTAAGAATTGCTGGCTGTGTATTTTGAGTAAGTTGCAATTTATCTTCAGGACCATTTAAAATTAATTTTGAAATAGAAAAATTTAATTTTTCGTCAGCTTCACTAAATATTTTTTTTACTTTATCAAAATTATTGAAAAATTCCGACCCCATACCTACAATCTGCGATCCTTGACCTGGAAATAATAAAGCACCCATTTTTCTTAATTTAATCGATAATAATTAGTGTTGCTATAATCTTTTTTTATAGTATAACCCAGCATTTAAAACATTAATAACACAATATGGCTTTTTACGAAAATACTATAGTAGCTAAACAAGATTTAGCTGAAAAAGAATTAGAAATAATTAAAAAGACTTACAACGAGTTAATAAATAGTTCGTCGGGTAAAGTCCTTAAAATTGAAGAATGGGGTTTGCTTAACTTAGCAAATAAGATCAAGAACTATAGAAAAGGGTTTTATATCCACTATAAATTTGAGGGAGATAAAAACACTTTGGATGCTATTGATAAAAAAATTAAAGTTGATGGAAAAATTATTAGATATCTAACAGTGAGATATAAAAAGCTAGACATTAAAAAAGAATTTTTCAAAAAAGAAAAGTAATGAAAAGAAAGAATAAAAAATTTCAAAGAAAAAATACAGGGTCTTTAAATAAGCTTAGTTTATTCCAAAAATCTGATGGAAAATTTTCAAAAAAATGTCCTCTTTCTATTAAAAATCCACCGATAATTGATTATAAAAACATAAGCTTACTTAAAAAATACGTATCTGATAATGGAAAAATAATGTCTTCAAAGATTACTTCAGTTTCATACAATAAGCAGAGAAAATTAACTCGTGAAATTAAAAAAGCTAAAATTTTAGGTTTAATCTAATGGAAATAATATTGTTAGAAAATATTCTTAACCTAGGAAATATAGGAGATAAAGTTAAAGTAAAAAATGGGTATGGTAGAAACTATCTTCTTAAAGAAGGTAAGGCCCTGAGGTTTAATAAAGAAAACCTCGACTTAGTGAATAAAAAAAAAGATGAATTGAAAAGAAAAAATCTAGAAATTAAAAATAAATTTAAAGAAATTGCTAAGCTAGTTAATAATAAAATATTTACGTTTTCAAAAGAAAGTAAAGAAAACGGAGATTTATATGGTTCAATTAAGCCTAAAGAGATATCAAATTTGATAAAAGAAAAAACAAACGCTGATGTAAGTCCATCTCAAATAATACTAAAAGAGGAGTTAAATAAAATTGGCACCTACAAAGTAGATATAAATTTTCACTCAGAAGTAAAAGCAAATATTTCTTTGAAAATTAGTAAAATTCAAACAAAATAACTTTTCCACAGATCATAAAAAAAAGTGTGTAACTTTTACCTTTATTAAGAGTCAACTGAGCCTATTATGTACAAGTGGAAGAAATTAAAACAATCGTCAATAAATCGGAAAATGAACAACCCTCAAATATTGAAGCTGAGCAAGCTTTGTTAGGTTCAATACTTGTAAATAATGATATAATAGATGAAGTTACGAGTATTGTGGAGTCATCCATTTTTTACGATCCAGCTCATATAAAAATATTTGAAGTTATTCAGAGTTTAAATAACAAGGGAATGATTGCTAATCCAATTACTTTAAAAAATTTTTTTGAAAAAGATAATATGCTCGCAGAAGTTGGTGGAACAGAATATTTGGTAAAACTCACAAGATTTTCAAGCTCTCCTAAACAAGCAGTTGATTATGCAAAAATTGTCCATGAAATGTATCTTAGACGAGAATTAATTTTAATTTCAAATAAGCTAACTTCGGATACTTTAAGTGCTAGCTCAGATGAACAAAATTCTGAAAGCATTATAGAAGAAACAGAAAAATCACTTTACGATTTAGCAGAAAAAGGAACCTTCTCTCAATCTTATTTGAAATTTAATCAGGCACTAGACCAGACTATACAGATGGCAACAATGGCAATGCAAAGTGATCAAGGTATCGTTGGAGTTCCAACTGGTTTAACTGATTTAGATGAAAAGTTAGGCGGCTTACACAAATCTGATCTAATTATTTTAGCTGGAAGACCTTCTATGGGAAAAACCGCTCTAGCGACTAATATTGCTTACAACGCAGCACAGCATATTTCAAAAAGAGAGGAGAAATCATCAGTTGCTTTTTTTTCATTAGAGATGTCATCTGAGCAATTATCTACAAGGATTTTATCTGAGCAAGCTAAAATCAGATCTGATGACATTAGACGAGGAAAAGTTTCAGAGGAAGAAATTAACAGATACATTGAGACCTCAAGAAATATATACAATCTTCCTTTGTTTATAGACGAAACTCCTGCTATCACTATAGCAACATTAAGTAATAGAGCTAGACGAATAAAAAGACTCCATGGATTAAACTTAGTGGTTGTTGATTATATTCAATTAATGAGGACCAGCTCGAATAAAAATGATGGTAGAGTTCAAGAAATTTCTGAAATTACTCAAGGTTTAAAAGCTTTAGCAAAAGAATTATCAGTACCTGTATTGGCTTTGTCTCAATTGTCTAGAGCAGTGGAACAAAGAGATGATAAACAACCTCAGTTAGCTGATTTAAGAGAGTCAGGATCAATAGAGCAAGATGCAGATGTTGTTATGTTTGTATATAGAGAAGCTTATTATTTAGAGAGAAAACAGCCTAAATTAGGTTCTATTGAGCATGCAGAATGGCAATCAAAGATGAATGATGTAAATGGTCTTGCTGACATTATACTTGGAAAGCAAAGGCATGGACCAACTGGTACTGTAAAAGTCGAGTTTGAGGGGATTTACACAAAATTCAAAGATTTAAGCAAAAATTAGACCTAGTTTTTTCTTTAGTTATAAATAAATTACGATATATCTGAATTAGTCTGATGTTATCTTATATTTATAAAAAATTTGTAATTGATTTTTCAAAAATAACACTCTTGCTGTTAATAGTTTTAATATTTTTTTCTCTATACAAGGCTAAAGATTTTAATTTAGACGCCTCCTCAGATGCACTCCTTTTAGAAGGAGATAAAGACCTTAAATATTTAAGAGAGGTTAATGAGAGATACAAGTCAAAAGACTTTTTAGTTCTGACTTACACTCCTGTTTCAAGCTTTACCGACAAAGAAACCATACTTAATTTACAGCTACTTAAATCAAAAATTGAAAAATTGACCTGGGTTGATAGCGTAATTACGATTATTGATGTTCCGTTATTAAAAAGTACAGATGAAAATTTAATGGATAGATTAAATAATTATAAAACTTTGGCTTACCCTGAAATCGATAGAGATAGAGGATTTGAGGAGATTTTGAATAGTCCATTATATAAAAATTATGTAATTAGTGAGGATGGGAAAACTTCAGGAATAGTTGTTTATTTAAAAAAGGATGAAAGATTAGCTGAATACATTAAAATAAAAGATAAATATTATAATCAGTCAATTGAAAGTGGTTTAAAAAATGAGGAGAAAAAAAACTATAAAAAATTATTAAAAGAATATGAGGAATATAAAAATCTTTATAACACTCGAAATCATCAGAATATAAAGGAAATAAGAGATATCATAAATAAATATGGAGAAAATGCAAAAATTCATTTAGGTGGCATTCCAATGATTGCTGACGATATGATGAGTTTTATAAAAAATGATATAATTGTTTTTGGAGTTGGAGTATTTTTTTTTATAATTTTTACTCTGTGGTTTATTTTTAAAAAAATCAAATGGGTAGTTATGCCCTTATTAGGTTGTGCTACTTCAGTTATAATAATGATTGGCCTTCTTGGTTTGGTTGGTTGGAAAGTGACTGTAATTTCCTCGAATTTTATCGCTTTAATGCTCATACTAAACATGGCAATGAATATTCATCTTACTGTAAGATTTTTACAATTAAGGAAAGAATTTCCACTTTTATCTAAAGAAGAGACGATAATTTTAGCAAGTAAAAAAATGTTGCCTCCTATAAGCTATACAGTTTTAACAACTATTTGTGCTTTTTTGTCATTAATTTTTAGTGGAATAAAACCTATTATTGATTTTGGATGGATGATGACTTTAGGGTTACTGGTTTCAATAATAGTAACTTTTATGCTATTACCTTCTCTGTTAAATATTTTTGCAAAAGAAAGTGAATTAAAAATAAAGGATAAAGAAAAGTCTCTTATAACATCTTTACTTGCATCTATTGCTAAAAAGAACAAAATTTTAATATTTATTCCTACAATAATTATAATCTTTTTAAGTATATTCGGAATATCAAAACTAGAGGTAGAAAATAGTTTTATAAATTATTTTGATAAAGAAACTGAAATTTATAAAGGTATGAAAAAAATTGATGATGAACTTGGAGGTACTACTCCTTTGAACGTAATACTTAAATTTCCATCAAAAAAAAACAAAAAGATAGATGATGATGAATTTTCCGAATGGGATGAGGATAATGAGAAAGATAAGGACAGAGCGAAATATTGGTTTACTAGAGATAAAATGGATAAAATCCTCGAAGTCCATGATTATTTGGAATCCTTGCCTGAAATAGGAAAAGTTTTATCATTTGGATCTATTTTAAGAGTTGCAGAAGATTTGAATAAAAAAGAGTTACAAAGTTTAGAAATAGCAGTTTTATATAGCAAAATTCCAGAGGAGATAAAAAGAGAAATTATATCACCTTATATCTCTGTTGAGAATGATGAGGCTAGAGTTTCTGTAAGAGTAAAAGATTCTCTGGATAATTTAAGAAGAGATGATCTTATAAAAAAAATTGACAATGATCTAAACATAAAATTGAAGTTAGATAAAGAAGAGTATAAATTAGCAGGTGTATTAATTCTGTTCAACAATTTGCTACAAAGTTTATTCAAGTCTCAAATTCTTACATTAGGAATAGTTATGCTAGGTATATTTTTAATGTTTTTTATCTTATTTAGAAATATTGCTTTATCTTTCATCGGTATAGTACCCAATTTTATTGCTGCTTTTTTTATACTTGGAATAATTGGTTTTATGAACATTCCACTTGATATGATGACAATCACGATTGCCGCAATAACTATTGGAATAGCAGTAGATAATAGCATACATTATATTTATAGATTCAAGGAGGAATTTGAAAAAATCAAAGACTATAATCAAACTTTAGATAGATGCCATCAAACTGTAGGAATTGCAATTTTAAATACCTCAATAACAATTGTATTTGGATTTTCTATTCTTGTTTTGTCGAATTTTATCCCAACAATTTATTTTGGTCTCTTCACAGGAATAGCTATGCTATTAGCAATGATTTCAGTATTAACATTACTTCCAAAATTACTTTTGGTTTATAAGCCTTTTGGTTATGGGACAAAGCCTTTGTAATGTTGGAAAATATTAATAATATTTTAAATTTTATTAATTTATTCGACATAATTGCTGCAAGTGTTATGGCCTACAGCATAATTCAATGTTTTTTAAAGGGTTTTTCACTAAGCTTGATTTCTTTTATGAAATGGGTGCTTTCTACAATCATTACAATAATTTCAGTACCAAAACTTCAACCATATGTAAGCGATTATATTGAATCTGAATTTATTAACAATATTGGATTAGGTATAGCAATTTTTATTTTTACATTATTTATACTTATAGTAATTGGTAAAGCTATAAATAGAGCAGTCACATGGACCGGAGTTGGCTCAATTGATAAAACTTTTGGCTTTTTATTTGGTATTTTTAAGGGTTATATAGTTTGTGTGTGCATATTTACGATATTAAATTGGTTTTATCCTTATAATAATTGGGGTATATCTGCAGATAAAGCAAAATCATTTAATATAATTTACAAAGGAAGTGAATTATTAATTGAAGAATTTCCTTCAACTAAAGATTTTATTGATACGAAAGAGAAAATTGAAAAAATTTAATCAAGATAAATTAAGAGAGGAATGTGGAGTTTTTGGAATCTCTAATCATATTGACGCCTCAGCACTAGTAGCATTAGGGTTACATGCTTTGCAACATAGAGGGCAAGAAGGATGTGGTATAGTATCATTTGATGGAAAAAATTATCACTCTGAAAAAAGACAGGGATTAGTCGGAGATCATTTTACTAATTCAGAAACTATAAAAAAATTACCTGGAAAATTCGCAATCGGTCATAATAGATATTCCACTACTGGTGAAACATCTTTAAGAAATATTCAACCATTTTTTGCTGATTTGCATATAGGAGGTCTAAGCGTGGCCCACAATGGAAATTTGACAAACGCGCTTCTTTTAAGGGAAAATCTTGTAAAAGATGGAGCAATATTTAGAACCACAAGTGATACAGAAACAATTGTCCAGCTTATTGCAAAATCTAAAAGGGTTAAATTTTTGGACAAATTAATTGATACACTTTTTCAAATTCAAGGAGGATACTCATTAATTCTCATGACGAATAAAAAATTAGTGGGTGTAAGAGATCCATTTGGAATAAGGCCACTGGTTATTGGAAAACTAAACAATTCTTATATTTTTGCTTCAGAAACTTGCGCTTTAGATATTGTTGGAGCAAAATTTATAAGGGAGGTAGAAAATGGGGAAATAGTATTTGTTGAAAATGAGAAACTCGAAAGCATAAAGCCATTCCCAATACAAAAATCTAGACCATGTGTATTTGAATATATTTATTTTGCAAGACCAGACAGTTTAATTAATGGAAAATGTGCTTATGAGTATAGAAAAAACTTGGGAGTCGAGCTTGCTAAAGAAACAGATATAAATTCGGATTTTGTTGTTCCAGTACCAGACTCTGGCGTACCAGCTGCACTCGGTTATGCTGAACAATCGAAAAAAGTATTTGAGTTAGGTCTAATAAGGAACCATTACGTTGGTAGAACATTCATCGAGCCAACACAAAATATAAGAAGTTTAGGTGTAAAATTAAAGCTTAGCTCCACCAAAACAATAGTAAAGGGTAAATCAATAATTTTAATTGACGACTCTCTAGTTAGAGGAACTACATGTCATAAAATTGTTAAAATGCTTTATGAGAATGGCGCTAGTGAAGTTCACGTAAGAATAGCATGTCCAGAAATAAAGTATCCTGACTTTTACGGAGTAGATATGCCGACTGAGAACGAATTACTTGCTCACAAAAAAAACATAAACGAAATGACTGAATATATAAATGCCAAAACTTTGAAGTTTTTAAGTATAGATGGTCTTTACAAGGCTTTAGCAGGAGCAAAAAGAAACGATAATTATCCGCAATTTAGCGATCATTACTTTACTGGAGATTATCCAATTAAACCAGCAGATAAACTAAAAGGATTAAAAATTAAACAGTTATCACTATTAAGTGGAAAGTCTAGTAGTTAATTTATAACCGTCAATCTATTCTTAAAATCAAAATACACCATCGATCCATCAATGAAAATTGGAGAAGTATTAAGTTTATTCGGAAGTTTAGTAATATTAATTAGATTACCATTTAGATCAAACTTGAGTAAGAAAGAGTTTTTTAAAAATATAAAAATTTTATTGTTAACTAGCATCATATTTTTAATTTGAACCTCTTTTTTTTTACTATTTAAATAATTAGCTATTTCTTGATTTATGTCTAAAGAATATAATATTTCTCCATCATCCATATTTGTTGCAATCAAAAAATTATTTTTACTTATTGTGAAAAAATATTGGTCAATAATTATTGGTTTTACAATCGAGCTGAAATTTTTTTTAAAAACTATCCTACCTGTCTTGGCATCTATAATAAAAGTAAATTGATTTGAGCTAATTACAATCTTTTTATTGTTATTGACTATTTGATTTCCAAAAAAAAGATTACTAGGGTTTATATCTAAAGATTGATTTAAATTTACGAACCACTTTATTTGCATATTTTTTTTATCTACACCATATAAAGATCCATAAGTATTTAAAAAAAAGATATAACCATTATTTAAAGATAAATTATTTATGAATCTATTTTTTACAATAGTCTCTTCTGTTGGAATTAGTTTT
>CACICB010000002.1 GCA_902585045.1 uncultured Pelagibacteraceae bacterium
TCAGTTTTTGTTTCAATACTTTTAGACTTTGTAGACATATAAAAAAAACTTAAAAAAAAAGGCCTAGTGGTTATTCACTAGGCCTTTTAAATATTTTTCTTATCTATAACCTTGAGCAGCCCATTTTATTACGTCCTTCGCATTGTTAGGAGTAACAAAACCAGGTCCTGTCATAACAACACCGGCTGGCATTGTTCCATATCTCATATATTGAGAAAAGATAGCTATAGGTAAATAACCTTGTAGATATTGTTGTTGGTCAATCAAGAACTCAACTTTTCCAGCAGCAGCAGCTTTTAGCATACCTGGCGACATATCAAATGTACCAAGTTTAACGCTTCCAACTTTACCAGCAGACTCCAATGCTTTTAGAGCAGCTTCACCCGCAAGACCAGCTCCTAAAGTAAGAATAGTGTCATATCCACCACCTAATTTAGCAGCCACAGCTTTTTGAATTTCAGTTGGGTCATTTGATGTACCTAATATGTCTACAGATCCACCAAAGCCTTTTTTGAAACCAGCACATCTTCTATCTAAAGCCACGTTACCTACTTCGTGGTTAACACATAGCGCTTTTTTACCACCAGCAGCTTTCATTTTTTGTCCGCCACCTACGCCAGCTTCAAACTCTGTTTGACCTACGTGAGCACTAATACCTAGTTTCATGTAGTCGTCTGAACCTGAATTCATAGAGATTACTGGGATACCCGCAGATATTGCAGCTTTAACAGATTTACCTAAAGCAGCAGCATCTGGAAGAGTTATTACAATACCTTTTGGCTTTTGAGAAACAGCATTATCAATAAGTTTTGCCATCTCTACCATGTCAAATGTTGCTGGAGCAGTGTATTTGCAAGATACTTTCATATCTTTACAAGCTTTATCAACTCCATTTTTTGCAACAGACCAGAAAGGGTCATTTGCTTGTCCATGAGACACAACAATAATATCTACTGCTAAAGCAGCTACTGACATCATTGCCCAGCTCATTAGAGCAGCAACTGTTAAGTATATTTTTTTCATGATTATTTCCCTCATTTGTTTGTTAAATTTGCGCAATTAAAACAAAAAATTTGTCAAAACACAAAAGGAAAAAAATATATACAACTAGAGGTAGTTGAAAATTACTTTAATTTTACCACCTTTTTTTGCTTTATAGATTGATATGCAGCATTAGCAATTTTTAAAGCTAAATAACCATCTTTGAAAGTTGATCTAGGTTTTTTTCTATTTTTATGCAGAGAAATCAATTCATTCAATTGCAAATTATAAGCTTCTTTATATCGCTCAATAAAAAAATTTAAAAAGGGTTTTTGTGAATGGGATTGATTTGAATTAAATATCTCTGTAGCCGAGCTTTTTTGATTGCCTGATAAAAGCATTCCTTTTTTTCCAAATAATTCAACTCTTTGATCGTATCCAAAAGAACAATGTCTAGAATTTGTGATTACACATATAACACCTTTTTTTGATTTCATAGTAACCGAAGCTAATTCATGATCTTTAATTTTTTTATAAAAATTCTCAAATGAGCTTACAGTTGAACTTATTTCAGAAATTTCATCTTTATTTAAATAATACCTACATAAATCGAAATCATGAATCATCATGTCTCTGAAAATACCTCCAGAAGATTTAAGATAAGCTTTTGATGGAGGCGCTGGATCTCTACTTGTGATTATTATTTTTTCCAATCTTCCTATTTTACCTTTTTCTAAATCTTTTTTTATTGAATAATGGCCAGGGTCAAATCTTCGATTAAACCCCATCTGTATCTTTGAATTATTTTTTTTTACTTTTTTGAAAGTTTTGACAATTTTATTTATATTTAAGTCTAAAGGTTTTTCACAAAAAATAGTTTTATTGTATTTAATACCCTCTTCGATAAATTTAATATGAGTATTTGTAGGGCTAGAAATAAAAATTATGTCTACTCTTTTGTCTGAAAAAATTTTTTTATAATTTTTTTCAATTTTACAATTATAAAGATTTTTAGCTTTTTTTCTAAGTTTATCAATCTTTTCGTACACATATAGAAGATTAAGTGTTTTATTGTGATATATGTTTTGAGCATGCATTTGCCCGATTCTACCAAAACCCAAAAGTGCTACATTGATCATAAATTCTTTTGTAACTTAATTATTTATAATATAAAATATTATTACTTTCTGAAAACTATGTCGATAAGATTAGGAATAGCACCCATAGCATGGAGTAACGATGATATGCCTGAATTAGGTGGTAAAACTCCTTTAGAACAATGTTTAAAAGAAGCAAGTATGGCAGGTTTTACTGGAATTGAGTCTGGCGGAAAATTTCCAATGAATTCAAAAGAACTTATTCCAAAACTTGAAAAAGAGAACCTTAAATTATGTTCAGGTTGGTATGGGGCTCAACTATTAAAAAGATCACCAAAAGAAGAATTTAAACTTATGCAAAAACAACTTAAATTATTCAAAGATTGTAAAGCACCTTGCATGGTTTTTGCTGAGGTAACAGACTCCGTCCAAGGAGATCCTATAACACCGTTATCAAAAAGACCTAAATTAAATAAAGATGATTGGAATAGATTTATTAATTCAATAAATGAAATTAGTAAAATGATGATAGATGAAAATATGCCATTAGCTTACCATCATCACATGGGAACTATAATAGAAACTGAGGAAGATACTTCTAGACTTATAGAAAATACAAAGGATACAGTTAAATTATTAGTAGATACTGGTCATATGTTGTTTGCTCAAGGTGACTCTATTAGATTAGTTGAAAATTTTTACGAACGAATAATTCATGTTCATTGTAAAGACATTAGAAAAGATGTTCTAGAGAAATCACTGAGAAATGATGCAACATTTAGACAAGCATTTTTAGATGGGGCATTTACTGTGCCAGGTGACGGATGTATTGACTACATTCCTTTCTTAAATACTTTGAAGAAAAAAGATTATTCAGGATGGCTTGTGGTAGAAGCAGAACAAGACCCTGCTAAAGCAAATCCATTTGAATATGCAAAAATTGGTTTTAATTATTTAAGTAAAACTGCAAAACAATGTGGTTTTGAAATTATTAATTAACGGTATACAGAGACTAATTCATTATTACCCGCTGCTACACAAGGTGACTTTATGCAAGTACCAACTACCCATTCTGACCCTGGCTCTGACTCAAAGTTATTTGAAGAAACAAAAATTATACCTTTATCTGTAGATTGACCTGCCTTACCTTCAGCCTGAATTCTGGGATCTTGAGAGGTTTGTATTAACGGTTTATTAATTGAATATGGGTTTTTTAGATCAATATTATTTAACACGTAATTTACGATTTTATCTGAACTCCAAGCAGAATTGCATTTCTCACCCCAAGACGTTGTGCTTTCTTCATTTGAGCTGCAACTATTTACCTCGTCATTAATAAAATCAACAACAGACTTATGATTTGATTTTATATCGTTTGCTTTTTGTAACACTTCAGATCTAGTTGAAGCTGTCCATAATAACATTGCAACCACATATGTTATAGAACTTAAAACTAAAACTTCTAATGGACCGAAATTTTTTAATTTCCTATTTATATCTATCATAAATTTACAATCATAGATTTATCAATCTTATTTTCAAAGAAATCAATAATATTTTTGGTTGTTTCTAAAGACATTCTAGATTTACACTCATTCGTAAAGGTTGCTGAATGTGGACTTAATAAAACTTTTTTATTGGATATCAGAGGATTAGTTTTATCTATAGGTTCATTTTCAAAAACATCTAATCCTGCTCCAAAAATTATATTCTCTCTCAAAGCCTTATCTAAATCGTTTTCGTTGATAATTCCACCTCTTGCAGTATTGATTAAAATTGCTTCTCTTTTCATATTCTTAAGTTTGGAATAATCAATTAAATTTCTAGTTTTTTCATTTAACGGAACATGTAAAGAAATATAATCACAAATTCTTAATCCATCCTCAAGATTTTCGATTTTTTGTCCTCCAAATCTTTCAATAGTTTCTTTATTAACAAAAGGGTCAAATACTTTTACTTTCATCTCGAAACCTTTACATCTTTTGATTAAACTTTGACCTATCCTTCCAAATCCAACTATTAGAATCTCTTTTTTATAAAGTTCTAAAGTAGTAATTGTAGATGCATTTTTTTTAAAATTTCCAATTCTAACTTCTTGGTCGTATTGATTAATACTTTTTGATATAGATAGCATCATATAAATTACATGCTCTGCTACAGCTACTGCATTTGCGGTAGCAGTTATTAATAAAGTTATTTTATTTTTTTTAATATAATTCAAATCGACATTATCATATCCAACACCATGTCTAGATATAACCTTTAAATTTTTACATTTAGATAGAATTTTCTCATTTAATTTTGAAACTCTAAGTGTACAAGCATCAAAATTGGGTAGTACTTTTATTAAATTTTCTTCAGAAGTATCTTCGATTATTTCTAATTCAAACGCTGGATTATATTTTAATAAATTTATACCGTCTTGGTGAATTTTTTCTATAATTGCTACTTTATGCATTTTTTTTGGCGGTCCCAAGGGGAATCGAACCCCTCTTTGTTGGATGAAAACCAACTGTCCTAACCGATAGACGATGGGACCGTATTTTTGATTGTCTTATTAACAGAAATATCATCGATAATAAACTCCACATTTGATTGCCCTTGCCACTCGTTTAGGGATAATTTTCCTGCAATATTAAATAATTTTTTATCCTTTTTTAGTAAATATGCTCCGATTTCATTTTCGATACAGTTAAATGCTATCGATTTTACAGTTGATCCGTCCATCCCAACTAATACAGATTTTATATGTTTATCTTTTATGACTTTATTGTTGACTGATTTCATGTTCTCTAAAACAAATTTTGGCTCTGGATTGCCTGAACCAAAGGGTGCTAGCGTGTTAACCTTATTGTAAAATTCTATATTTAAAGCTGTTGGTGATATAACACAATCTAAATACAAAGGTTTAAACTTTGATGATTTTATATTCTCTTTCTCATATCTTTTAAAAATAAATTTTTTAAATCTTTCAATATTTTCAATTGGTATTGTAAAACCTCCTGCCATTTTATGACCCCCGCCCTTAATAAGAATTTTTTCATGAGCAGCTGAAATAATTGCAGACCCAATATCAAAACCAACTACAGATCTTGCAGATGCTTTACCGATGCCGTCATCACTAACTGTTATTATAATTACTGGTTTATTGAATTTATCTTTAATTCTTGATGCAACTATTCCAATTACTCCCTCATGCCAACCATTACCATCAATAACTATTACAGGGTCATGAATTTTATTTCCTATCTTCAATAAAATTTTATCAAGTACCGCTTTTTCTAAAAGCTGTCTTTCTTTGTTAAAAATATCTAATTCTGAAGCTAATTTAAAAACATCTTTTGGGTTTTTGTTAATAAGCAAATTAGCTCCATGAGAAGACTTTCCGACTCTTCCACCGGCATTAATTCTTGGTCCTAATAAATATCCAATGTGATATACGTTAGGTTTGCTCTGTATACCACAAATATCAAGCAAAGTTTTTAGACCTAAATTTTTTTTAGATTTTAAAATTTTTAATCCTTGAGAAACAATTGCTCTATTCAATCCAATGAGAGGTACTACATCGCACACAGTTCCTAAGGCTACTAAATCTAAAAAATTAATTAAATTCGGTTCACTTATTTCATTTTCAATAAACCAATTAATTGATCTTAATTCTTTATTTAAAGATACTAAAAACATAAATGTAACCCCAGCAGCACATAAATATTTTAAGTCAGATTTATCATCTAGTCTGTTTGGGTTTACTACTGAATGTGCTCTTGGTAATTTTACTTCTGATTGATGGTGGTCAAGAATTATTACATCGATTTTATTTTTAAATGCAAAGTTTATTGCATCAAAAGAAAGTGTTCCACAGTCAACTGTAAATATAAGATTTACTCCATTATCAATTAGTTTTTTAATAGACTCTGGGGACGGGCCGTACCCTTCAGTTTTTCTATCAGGTATATATATTTCATGAGATATGTTTATTTTATTAAAAAAATTTGCAAGTAAAGCGGTGGCAGAGGCTCCATCAACATCGTAATCTCCGAAAATTCCAATTTTATGTTTATTGGTAATTGCTTGAATGGTTCTTTTTGCAGATTTTTCCATATCACTTATGATCTTAGGATTGGGTAAAAAGTTTTTTATTGAAGGGTTTAAGAAAGCCTGGACGTCTTCTTTTTTAATTTTTCTTATAGACAGTAATCTTGAAGTTATTTCATCAAGTGAATAATTATCCTTAAAAAATAAAACCTCTTGATCATTATATTTTTTAAATATCCAACTTTTATTACTTACTGAGTTTGAAATCATTTGTTGTAAATATTAGTTATAATTTTGTTAATTTTTTTACTTTTATGTAGAGCAAAAGTTGAGACTTTATATTCATTACCTAAATCTTTTACACCTATTGCTAAATCTCCATCTGTTACACCTGTAGCACAAAAAATAACATCTCCTTTTATCATATCTTCAATATTATATTTTTTATTAAAATCTTTTATCCCTAACTTTTTTGCTCTGATTTTTTCTTCCTCAGTTAAAACAAGTTTGCCTTGTATTTGACCTCCCAAACAAGATAACGCGGAAGCCGCTAAAACACCCTCCGGACCACCTCCTGTACTATAATAAATATCATTTTTAGGTTTAGTGCCTATAACGCTCAATACTCCCGCTATATCACCATCTGAAATAAAATTTATGTTTACTTTCATCTTTCTAAGAGTTTGTACAATATGATCGTGTCTTGGTCTTTTAAGCACACAAGCATTTAATTCTGAAATTTTTTTATTTTTTGCGTCTGCGAGTAATTCAATATTTTTTTCAACTCCGTTATCAATATCTAATAAGTTTTTTGGAAGATTTCCCCCAATTGCTATTTTTTCCATGTAAGTATCTGGTGCTGATAATAAATCACCCTTATTAGCTACCGCAATTACTGAAAATGCATTAGGTTGATTATTAGCAGTAAATTTAGTTCCTTCCAAAGGATCAACAGCAATATCAAATTTGGGCCCATTTAAAGTTCCAAGTTTTTCTCCAATATATAGCATAGGCGCATCATCCATTTCCCCTTCGCCTATAACTATAGTCCCGTCCATATTTATTTTGTTCAACTCTCTTCTCATAGAATCTACAGCACCTTTGTCAGCTGCAATTTTATCTTTTTTTCCAATAAATTTAGATGCACCGATAGCTGCTTTTTCTGTTGCTTTAATAAATAGATTTAAAAATTTTCGATCAATTGACATTTATTCATCATCAATTCTTATTAATTTAGATTTTTTTTTAACATAAGATCTCCTATTAATTGTGCCTATTATCTTATTTAAATATTTATCTTTTGAGGGGTGTGTTATTATTATAATTGATGAAGAGCCTTTATTCTTATTTGGATCTTGTACTAATCTTTTTATAGAAACATTATTTTTTGAAAAAATATGAGTAATATTAGATAAAACTCCAGGCTTATCTATAACATTAAATCTAAAATACGCTGAAAAATCACGTTCTGATATTTGTTTAAAATTTAAATTTTTTCTTTCCTTATTTGAAATCGAAAAAGGAAATTTAACATTTCCTCTTAAAATAGATGAAATATCAGAGATTAATGCAGAAGTTGTAGCTGCTGGTCCAGCACCCTCCCCTTGAATTATGCTCTGGCCAACTGGAGCTCCGTCTATAATTACTGCATTTAGTACACCATCTATGCTTGCAACGTAAGAGCTCTCTTTAATTAAAGTTGGATGAACTCTTTGAAAAATATGCTTACCTATTAACTCTGCATAACCTAAAAGTTTAATTTTATAACCAAGTTTTTTTGCGTAACTTATATCGTCTTTATCTATATTCTTAATCCCCTCGACATGAATATTATTATTTAAAAATGAATTGAAACATAAAGAGGATAAAATTTTTAATTTAGCCGAAACATCGTCCCCATTTAAGTCAGATGAAGGGTTTGACTCTGCATATCCTAATTTTTTCGCATTAAACAAAACATCATCAAAAGATTTATTTTCCTTATCCATAGAGGAAAGTATATAATTTGATGTGCCATTAAAAATTCCATAAACTTTATTTATCTTATTAGCTATTAATCCTTCTTTTAAAGATCTAATAATGGGAACTCCACCGCAAACAGATGCTTCAAATTCTAAATTTACTTTATTATTTTCTGCAATTTTAGCCAGTTGGTCGCCATATTTTGCAATTAAAGCTTTATTAGCAGTAACGACATGTTTTCCATTTTTTAAGGCTTTAAATACCAGCTTTTTGGCTGGCCCTTCTGCTCCACCGATTAGCTCAATTATTAGATCAACATTTTTATTTTTTGTTGCATCTAAATAATTTTTTAACCAAATTTTGTTGCTAATTTTAAAACCCCTATTTCGATTTCTATTTTTTGCAGAAACGTAAATGACGTTAGGAATACAATTATTTTTCTTTGAAATTATTTTCTTATTTTTTTTTAAATATTTGAATAAATAACTTCCAATATTTCCTAGACCAATTATAGCTATATTCAATTTTCTCATTACGTTATTGCCTTATTGTTATATCTGGAAAACTTCTTTTTTTTCCATCTTTAATGAGATATTTTGATATCTCATCAATAGTACATTCGTTCAAAATTTTACAAATATCTAATCTCTCTTTTTTTTTACTGTTTAATTTGTTTAAAATTTTTTTATTTTTATAATTCTTTTTAGAGTTTTTTTTATTTTCTTTAATTACCTTTTTTTGGGCAATTTTTTTATTATCTTTTTTTTTTTTAACAGTAGATATTATCTTTTTTCTTTCATTATCTGAAAGTTTTTTTATTTCTTTATTAGTTTTTTCTTTCTTTCTAACAAGAATTTGTTTATTTTCTTGACTTGGTTCTCTTAGATTCAACTCAATCAAACTTGGTTCGTTTGTATCTCCTTTTTTTACAACCTTTACTTCAAGAGTTAGATTTTCCTCAAAGTATTGTCGAGCTTCGGTTTTGTTCACGCAAACGTGATCTCCGCAGATGAATACAGTTTTTGGTTTTGTACATGATACGGAAAGAAAAAAAACAAATAATAATATTATTTTTTTCATTTTAATCCATCTGTTTCTGAAAAATTATACAATAAGTTCATATTTTGTATCGCCTGACCAGAAGCTCCTTTAATTAAGTTATCAATAGCAGAAAATATGATTATCTTATTTTTAATTCTTGTTTGGCATACTGATATTTCACAATTGTTAGTGTTTATTACATTTCCTGATCCTATTTCAGTATTTAACTTGTGAATTTTTATAAAAGGCGAGTCTTTATAATATTTTATCAATTCATCTCTAATTTTTTTTAAAGATGTTTTTTTATTAATATCTAAATAAATAGTTGTTAAAATACCCCTAAATGTTGGAATTAAATGTGGATTAAAAGTGAATAATACTTTTTTCTTTGCCAATTTTAAAAATTCTTGATCAATTTCAACAATATGTCTATGATTTTTAGTACTATAAGCATAAGTTGAGTTATATAAATTCTTATGTTTAAATTTTTTCTCTAAATTTTTACCTGCACCTGAATAACCGGATTTTGAGTCTATTGTAATATTATTAAATTTTATTAAGTTCTTTTTGATTAACGGTATTAGTGGAAGCTGAATCGATGTTGGATAACATCCCGGATTTGAAATAATTCTATAATTCTTAATATTATTTTTGTTGAATTCACTTATAGAATAAATCGAATATTTTATTAAGTCTTTTGCTTTATGATTTATTTTATATGTTTCAATATACTTTTTATGATTAGTTATTCTGAAATCTGCAGATAAATCAATGAATTTTAAATGGTCAAATTTATAAAAATATTTCTTTATTATCTTTTGTGCCCCTCCACTAGGTAATGATAAAAAAACAAGATCTATATTACTCCAATCAATCTTATTTATCGATGATATCCTAGGTAATTTTTTTTTAATTCTCTTATCAAAAAAAGAAATTTTTTTACCTAAATTTTTTGTTGCACATAAATTTACTATTTGTATTTTAGAATGTTTTGATAATAAATATATCAAATCTAAACCGGTAAATCCTGTTGCCCCAATAACTGCAATATTTGTTTTATTTTTTCTAAACATAATGACTTATATCATTGTCTGAAAAATAATAAAATTTAAATGATTATCTTTTAGAAAATTGGAAGCTTCTTCTTGCCTTTCTATGACCGTATTTTTTTCTTTCAACAACTCTCGAGTCTCTAGTGGTTAATTTGTCTTTTTTTAAGTTTTTCTTCAAAGTTTCATCATGAGCGATTAAGGCTTTGGAAATACCTAAGATTATTGCTCCTGCTTGTCCAGAAAGACCCCCGCCTTTCACGGAGCATTTAATATCATAATTCGCTGCGGCTTCAGTGATTTCCAATGGCCTCGTTACAATTATTTGATGAACTGGGCGCTTAAAATACTCGCTCATTTTTAAACCATTCACATGAATATTGCCTGAGCCCTTTTTTACCCATACTTTGGCTATAGATTGTTTTCTTCTACCTGTAGCGTATTTACTATCTTTAAAATCGAGTTTTATTTTTTTTGCTTTTTCACTGTTATTACTAATATTTTCCATTATTTAATGATATTTCCTTTATTAAAACTTTCAAAATTTATAGTCTTAGGATTTTGTATATCATGAGGATGTTTTTCACCGTTATAAATTTTTAGTTTAGTTAGTTGTTTTTTTGCTAATGGACCGCTCGGCATCATTCTTTTAACCGCTAGTTTTAATATCTCACTAGTTTTATTTTTTTCTTTTAATGTTTCAGGTGTAGAAGTTTTTATTCCTCCAGGGTGACCAGTGTGTCTATAATATTTCTTTTCTTTAAATTTTTTACCAGTAAAACGTATTTTCTCAATATTAGTAACAACAACGAAATCTCCGTTATCCATATGAGGATTATAAGTTGATTTGTTTTTTCCTCTTAAAACTTTTGATATAAATGCAGCTAGTCTACCAACTACAGCATTTTCAGCATTAATTAGATACCAATTTTTTTTCAATTCTTTCTTTTTAATAAACGGCGTCATAAATATGGGCGATAGATACAAAGAATAGTAAATAAAGTCAATTTATTTTATATAAGAATAATAAAGATTTATAGCGGTAAAAACTAAAAGCACACTAGTTATTTGATGAGATGAAGCTAAATAAATATTTAATCCACTAGTTAAAGTAAGTATACCTAATATAATTTGAATAATTAAAAAAATTAAAATTAGCAAAATCGATTTGTATAACTTTACAATACTAAATTTAAAAATAAAAAAAGAAAAAATCAAAATATATAATGTGATAAAATATGCTAAATTTCTATGATAAAATTGTATTAAAGAATGATTTTCAAAGTTTATCAAATTTTTAAAATTTGTGAAAATCAAATCATTTGGCAAGTAAGTATAACCCATTAAAGGCCAGGTTTGATAAATTCTACCAGCATCAAGTCCAGAAACAAATGCTCCAATTATTATTTGTAAAAATACAAATAGAATTAAAAAAAGAAAAGGAATGGTAGATTTTGAAATAGAAAAAAATTTTAAATTTGTTTTATTTTTTAAATTCAATAATAACCAAAAAATGATTGATATAATAATAATTGCAATAGTTAAATGTAAGGACAGCCTATAATGACTTACTGTTACATCGTTTACTAAACCACTCTTGACCATATACCAACCTACCACGCCTTGAATTAGTATTAATAATAAAATTGTGTAACATGGTATTAAAAAATTCTTTTCAATTTTCTTTCTAAAATGAAAATATATTAATGGTAAAAGATAAAAAACTCCAATTACTCTACCTAATATACGGTGAAAATATTCCCAAAAAAAAATAACTTTAAATTCTTGAAGAGTCATATCTGAATTTAAGATTTTATATTGAGGAATTTCTTTATATAAATTAAAATAATTATTCCAGGTATCGTTATTTAATGGCGGTAAAATGCCTTTAAATAGTTCCCACTCAGTAATTGATAAACCAGAGTCAGTAAGTCTTGTTAGGCCTCCTACAATTATAGTTGTAAAGACAAGAAATAATGTTCCTGTTAACCAATATTCAACTAAATTATTATTTTTTTTGTCGTGAGAGTACATAAAATTTAATATATATATATTTTTACAAATCTAAAATTGAATAATGTCGCTATGATTAACAAAAATATTTTAAAAATTAGAAAAAAATTAGATAAACTTGATAATCATTTTTTAAAATTAATTAAAAAAAGACAAAATTTAGTAGATCAGGTATTAAAGAATAAAAAATATAAAAAAGATATTATAGATAAAAAGCGAATTTTAGTAATAATTAAAAGTATAAGAAAAAAATCAGTCATAAAAAAAATAGATCCTAAAGTCACTAAAAGGATTTGGTCCTCTATGATAAAAGCTTTTATTGACTATGAGCGAAGAAATTTTAGAAAAAAATAATTACTTGCTGTGAGGTGGAAGTTTTTTCTCTACAAATATTTCGTGTTTTCTTGTATTTGGATTATATTTTTTTAATTTAAGCTTATCCTTAGCTTTTTCACCCTTTGTAGGTTTTTTTGCATAATAAATAAATTTACTATCAGGATTGCTTTCGGGAACTAATCTAACTTTAATATGTGTTTTTTTTGCCATATATTTTTTTTATTTTTTTAACTTTATCAAAAATAATCTTACTTTTATCTTTTATATACTTTTTATGATATTCTTCACTTAAACCATGTAATTCGTTGTAGTCAAGTTTTTTATTAGAACTTAAAACCTTTTTAGCACCTTCGATAGTCATGCCATAATCCTTAAGAAGTGTTTTAATAAATTGTATTATCTTTACCTGTTCAGAGGAATAATATCTTCGGTTATTTATTAACTTTGGTCTAATCTGCTTAAACATTTTTTCCCAATATCTAATTGTATGATTTGATGTACCTTTTTTTGATTTTATTAAGCCCAATTTATTTGATAGTTCACTAATTGTAATTAATTTATCCATTAAATTCATTAAGAGCTTTTGACAAATTTCTAGATACAACAAATCGAATAGATTTTCTTCTACTTATTATAAATTTTTCTTTAGTTTTAGGATTTCTTCCTAATCTCTCTTTTTTTTCAATTAATTTAAATGTTCCAATATTTTTTAAAGTAAAGGAATTCTTCTTAATCATTTCAGTAAAAATTATAATCAAATCATTGACTATACTGCTTGATAACGACATTGGAAAACCCATTTTATCTTTTAAATCTTTTGCAAAATTAATTTTCGTAAGATTGTTATTTATCATGATTTAAATGATTAAGATTATTTTTTATTTGATCTAATAAATTACCTTTAACTATTTTATAACATAAATCAATTGAATGATAAAAACCGATTGCATCTGTTCCTCCATGGCTTTTTACAACAGGTCCATTTAATCCTAAAAAAATTGCACCATTATATTTTCTTGGGTCCAATCTATCTTTAAATTTTTTAAGTGCAAAGTATGAAAAGATTAATGAAATTTTAGTTAAAATATTTTCAGTAAGCGATTTCTTCAAATTATCAGTAATAAACTTAGCTGTACCTTCTGCTGTCTTTAAAGCTATATTTCCAGTAAAACCGTCAGTAACAATTACATTAGAACTACCTTCCATGATTTTATTGCCCTCTAAATATCCCTTAAATATAAAATTATTATCATTACTTAAGGTGTTTAATTTTTTGTAGGCTTTTTTTAAAATTTCAGTTCCTTTTATTTCCTCTGAACCAACATTTAGAAGAGATACTAACGGTTTATCATTAGGATATAATGATTTATATAACGCGGAGCCCAGTTCCGCGAAGTCAACAAGATTATCTTCTGTACATTCAATATTGGCTCCAAGATCAAGCACAACATTCATTCCATTTTTATTTGGCCAAAGTCCAGCCAGTGCAGGTTTACTTAATTGACTCATCATTTTCAAAATCATTCTTGAAATTACCAACAAAACTCCTGTGTTACCTGCTGATAAACTAATATCAGCATCACCATCAATTTGTGATTTGATACAGTTCCACATACTTGTATTTTTTGAATTTTTAACAGCTGTTAATGGTGTTTCGTCATCTGAAACTACTGAACTTGAATGGATTATTTTTAAAAATTCTTTTGATAATGAAAATTTATCCAGTTCAAGATTAATTTTATCTTTATCACCATATAGATTTATAAAAAAATCATCGTTTTTAGTTTTTTCTTTTAAAAACAAAGATAGACCTTCTATAGTCTTATTCGGTGAATTGTCTCCGCCCATTGCATCAATTGCAATGGTAATTTTTTTTTTCATAAATACTTGCTAAATATCTAAGATTTTCTTTCCGTTATAATAGCCAGACTTAAGGTCTACATGATGAGAAAGTCTATATTCACCGCTTTTTTTATCTTCTACAATATTAATTGAAGAAAGCTTGTGATGAGATCTTCTCATTCTTTTTTTTGAAATTGAGGTCTTTCTTTTAGGTACAGCCATAATCTTTAAAATTTATCGCTTCTCTTATCATATTTTCAAGAGATAATTCAAAACAAAATTTATAAAAATCATTTAAATATCTTTCAAAATCCATGTATTTTTCATAATCTTTATCTTTTAATTGATTGAAATACTTAAAAATTAAGTTTTCATTCACTTTAAAGGAATCACTTACTTCATTATCAATTTTAAGCAATATATCATATAAAATTTTATTAAGATCCTTCATTTTTTTGTTTACAGCAACATCTCCGTATCCAAGTTCTCTTAAATTATTTTCAATATTAAAAAATAAAGAGTCGTAAGATTTTTGATTAAATTTTTTTCCTTTCTTTTTAAAAATTATCATCATGATTGAAAAATGAATAAACATAAGATAAATCCTAGTTTCAAAAGTGTCATTCAAGCTTATTTTATTGTAAAAAAAAAGATTTCTAGATAATGTAAGCAGAGTATTATACAGTTCATTTTTATGCATTTTAAAATAAAATTAAGTAAATTTGTTTATATTTTAGGTTTTTTCATTTTTTTTACTGGGTGTCAATTACAAGAACCGTATCAAAATCATGGAATTCTATTTCTAGAAAATCGATCTGCGAAACTTAAGATAGATATATCAAATAAAAATGACGTTATTAAAAATATTGGGCATCCACATTCAAAATCAATTAGTGACGAAAATGAGTGGATTTTTATAGAGAGAACTCTCACTAAAGGTGAGTTTCATAAGTTGGGAAGAAATATTATTAAAGAAAGCAACATTTTGGTTCTCAAATTTAATAAGTATGGAATTTTAAAAGAAAAATTATTTTTAACAAAGGACGATATTAATAAATTAGCTTTTTCAGATAAAGAAACATCAAATGAATTGTCCCAAAAAAGTTTTGTTCAAAAATTTTTAACGAGTTTGAGAGATAAAATGTATAAGAAAAAATAGTTTAATTAATGAGCTATTACCGCCAAAAGTAGTAAAGCAACAATGTTAGTAATTTTTATCATTGGGTTTACAGCTGGGCCAGCCGTATCTTTATATGGATCACCTACCGTATCCCCTGTAACTGCAGACTTATGTGCTTCTGAACCTTTACCTCCAAAATTACCATCCTCAATATATTTCTTAGCATTGTCCCAAGCTCCACCACCAGCTGTCATCGAAACTGCTACAAACAAACCTGTTATAATTACACCCAACAACATCGCACCCAATGAAGATAAAGCTGCTTCCATGCCACCAATCTGTAAAATGATGAAATATAATACTATTGGTGATAATACGGGAAGCAACGAAGGAATAATCATTTCCTTGATAGCTGCCTTTGTCAATAAATCGACTAGCTTACCATAGTCAGGTTTTCTTTTTCCTTTCATGATCCCTGGAATCTTTTTAAACTGACGTCTTACTTCAATAACTACTGCACCACCAGCTCTACCTACTGCTTGCATTCCCATAGATCCAAATAAGTATGGTAACATTCCTCCAATTAAAAGGCCAGCTACAACAAATGGATTAGATAAATCGAAAGTCACGTTTACACCAGCTAATGCTGAGTCTTTTACATTAGAAAAATATTTTATATCCTCAGTGTAAGCCGCAAACAGAACTAACGCTCCAAGTCCTGCTGATCCTATAGCATATCCTTTTGTTACTGCCTTAGTAGTATTACCAACTGCATCAAGTGCGTCGGTAGTTTTTCTTACATTTTTTGGTAATTTTGACATTTCAGCAATACCTCCAGCGTTATCCGTAACTGGACCATATGCATCTAGAGCGACAACCATTCCAGTTAAAGCAAGCATTGCCGTAACTGCAATAGCGATACCATATAGACCAGCCAAACTATTTGTGTATAAAATACCAGAGACTATTATTAAAGCTGGAATGGCAGTAGCCTCCATTGAAATAGCTAAACCTTGGATCACATTAGTTCCGTGGCCTGTAGTAGACGACTTTGCCACAGTTTTTACAGGTCTATAGTTTGTTCCAGTGTAATACTCAGTAACCCAAATTAACAAACCAGTTATAATAAACCCTACAACACCACAAATATATAAATCTAATCCAGAAAAATTTGCACCTGAATTGTTACTATACTCTTTTGACAAACCAATTAATGTATCTGTAACTGGATACATTATTAATAAGGAAGTAACTGCTGTAACAATAAAACCCTTGTAAAGAGCGCCCATTATATTTTTGCTTTTTCCTAATTTTACAAACCAGGTACCTATTATTGATGTGATAATACAAGCGCCACCTATTGCTAATGGATAAATCATTAAATTGTAATCTTGTGGTGAAAATATAGATGCAAGAACCATTGTCGCAACTATTGTTACGGCATATGTTTCAAATAAATCCGCAGCCATTCCTGCACAATCTCCGACATTGTCTCCAACGTTGTCTGCTATTACAGCTGGATTTCTTGGGTCATCTTCAGGAATACCAGCCTCAACCTTACCAACTAAATCAGCTCCTACATCAGCACCCTTTGTAAAAATTCCACCTCCCAATCTTGCAAAGATTGAAATTAAAGATGCTCCGAAGCCAAGAGCTACCAACGCATTTATGATTTCTCTGTTATCAACATTAAGATTTATTAAAATAATATAATATATTGTAATAGCTAAAAGGGCAAGACCAGCAACTAGTAGTCCAGTAATTGCGCCAGACTTAAAAGCAATTGTTAAACCAGATTGCAAACTTTTTCTTGAAGCTTCCGCTGTTCTAACATTTGCTTGAACAGAGATAAGCATTCCAACATACCCTGCAACACCTGATAAAAATGCTCCTATAAAATATCCTAGACCAACCAAATAACTAAAAAAGTATGTCACAATAGCTAAAACTATGACACCTACAACTGCTATGGTTTTATATTGTCTATTTAAATATGCCTTGGCTCCAATTTGTATAGCTTCAGCAATTTCTTGCATTTTAGAGTTACCAGGGCTAGAAGACATTATTTGTCCTGATAAAAGATAACTATATGCTACGGCTAATATACCGGTAAACGATATCAAATAAAGGAGTTCTAAAAAATTAGTCATTATTTTAATCGGATAAATGCCAAAAAAGTATTAAAAACGCAAGCTAAACTTAATATTATTTCCTTAAATTTTCTCATCTTTTCTAATTTCTTTAGCCAATTTATCTAAAACAGCATTTAAATAACCAATTTGAACTTTTTCTAGAAAATATTCAGAAGCTAATAAATACTCGCTTATAATGACCTTTTTAGGATTATTATGTTTAAATAAAAGCTCAAAAACAGCTGCAAATAAAATTATTTTTAACAATTTATCTGTTTTTTTTAACTCAATATCATTTGCTAAAAATTTATTTACAGTTTCTTCAATGAATTCTGATCTTTCTAAGGTCCCTGTAACAACATCTTTTATAAATTTTTTATACTGATTTTTTGGAAATTCAATTTCTGCGCTTGGATTCATTAAGGAATTATAAATTTTTTGAATTATTTTAATTCTTGGGGATGGGTTTTTAAATTTTTTTTGGTCCATTTTTTAAAATGGACAAAACTGCATTTGCAGCCTCTAATCCTTTATTTGGCTTGTTAGATTTTATAATCCCGCATCTTTGGTAAGCTTGTTTTATATTAAATGCGGTAATTATACCATTTCCTATTGGCTTATTGTAAGACACAGTTAAGGACATTATAGCGTTAAAAGTCGATTTGCATATTAATTCAAAATGTGGAGTTTGACCTTTAATTACACACCCAAGAGAAACAAAACCATCAAATTTATTTATATTATTACGGATAACTATTGGTATTTCAAAAATACCTGGAACTTCTATCTCACTAATTTTAAATTTATTTTTTTTTAGAAATTTAATCGATGTTATTGAAAGTTTTTGAGAAATTTTATTGTAATAGTTTGCTTTTACAATTAATATTTTTTTCATTTTATAATTACCTGTTTTTTAATTTTTAATCCAAATCCTTCAAGGCCAATAATCTTTTTTCTAGTTCGTGAAATTAAAATCATATTTTTGATACTTAAATCTTTAATTATTTGAGCACCCAAACCATAATATCTTAAAGTTAAATTAGTTTCACTTTTTTTTTCAGTTTTAGTCGTTTCATTATTTATTATAACTAAAATAAAAGACTTATATTTTGAGAGAATTTTAATATTTTTATTAATTTCTTTATTTTTTAATAAATTTGATCTATTTACCTTTTTTGATAACACTCTAACATGTATAGATTTATTTTTAGAGGGGTTTCCTTTTAAAAATACAAAGCTTTCCAATTTATTTAGTTTGTTTTTATAAACATGAAACTGAATTTTTTGATTTTGATTCAGAATAAGATTTTTTGAGTTATATTTAAAAACTAGTTTTTCATTCTTTAGTCTGTATGCAATTATATCTGCGATTGATGCAATTTTTATTTTATGTTTGTTTGAAAACTTTATTAAATCATCAAGTCTTGCCATTCTTCCATCTTCATTCATTACCTCACAAATAACTGAACTTGGGTTTAGTTTAGATAATTTTGATATATCAATTGAAGCCTCTGTATGACCTGCCCTTTCCAAAACTCCACCAGTTCTTGAAACTAAAGGAAAAACATGTCCTGGAGAAACAATATCTTTTTTTTTTGATTTAGGGTTTATTGCAACTTTAATAGTCTTTGCTCTGTCAAAAGCAGAGATTCCTGTAGAAATTCCTTTTTTTGCTTCGATTGAAACAGTGAATGCTGTTTGCATTCTTGATTTATTAATTTGAGACATCAAAGGTAATTTTAATTTATCAATTTGTTTTTTTGATAATGCTAAGCAGATTAAACCTCTGCCATGTTTTGCCATAAAGTTTATTATTTTTGAATTACATTTAGATCCAGCAACGACTAAATCACCTTCGTTTTCACGATTTTTATCATCAACTAAAATAAACATTTTACCTTTTTTTGCGTCCTTTATTATAGAGCTGATTGGTGAGAATTTATTTTTGGACATTTAATGATTATATTTATATATATATTTTCCAAAAATATCTAATTCTACATTAACAAATTCATTAATTTTCAAATTTTTTAAATTGGTTAACTGAAGAGTATGAGGAATTATATTTAAATCAAAATAATCACTTGATACATTTGAAATTGTCAGTGAGACTCCATTTATAGAAATAGATGCTTTTTCCACTAAGAATTTATTTAATCTTTTTTTTTGTAGTTTAAGCCTTATAAACCAAGACTGATCTATAAAACTAATTTTTTTGATTTGCGCGGTTGTATCAACATGTCCTTGTGAAAAATGACCTGATATTTTCTGCCCAAAAATTAAAGATTTTTCCAAATTAAGAATTTTTCCTTTTCTGAGTTTTTTAAAATTTGATCTTTTTAAAGTCTCACTTGAAATATAGAAAAAAATTAAACCAGATTTTATTTTACTTAACGTAAGACACACACCATCACAACATATTGACGAACCAATGTCTTTTTTAGAAACTTTTAATTTTGACTTAACGCCTATAAGTAGACTTTTTTTTTCTTTTTTTATAAATTTTATTTCTCCAGTATAAAAAATTATTCCATTAAACATTATTTTATCTTTATTTTAAAAAGTTTATCATTATTTAAATTTACATTTAACACATTTTTATTTGATACTTTTTTGTATTGGCTAAATTCAGTATTATTAAAACCGTCCTTTTTCAATTTATTATTTGATTTAAAAATATAAAGATTATTAAGTAATTTTAAATTTATAATTTTATTCAAAAAAATTAAACCTGTTTCTATTAAAATTCTTCTTTTTCCAATTTGAAACAGTATTTTAAAAAGATGATCAAAATCTTTTTTATTTTGTAAACTAGAAAGGTGGATTATTTTTAAATTTTTTTCTTTTAAAAATTCAATTTTTTTTTTATTTTTTGATGTAGTGACTAAGTAAGTTTTTCTTTTTTTTGAAATTAGAAAAAGTTTAAGTTTTTTTTTAAGTTTTAAATTTCTATCAATAATAATTAGATCAGGTTTATTATTATCTAATCCATTTACTCTACAATTAAGTAAAGAATTATCTTTATTTATGGATTTTGAAGTAGAGATAATGCAATCATATTTTGATCTTATTAAATGTGCAATTTTTTGAGATCTTAAATTAGTAATCCATTTTGATTTTCTATTGATAGAAAAATTATCCTTTGAAAATGCAATTTTGGCGTCGACTAATGGTATATTTTTATATTTATTTAAATAATATCCTTCATAAAAATTTAAATATTTATGTGAAATATTTATTTTCTTAATTTTTTCCTTAAGAATTTTCTTTGCTTTTTTATAAGTTCTTAAATCTGGATCATCGTAACAATAATATACAATTTTGATTTTTTTTCTTTTAATTAAATCAGTACACGGTGGTGTTTTTCCATAATGTGTGCATGGTTCCAAAGTCAAATACATTTTCGAATTTTTAAAATTAATATTTTTTTTTAAAGCATTAAATTCAGCGTGTGGTCTACCATTAATAGATGTAACACCTGTGCTTATAACAGAGTTATTCTTTACTATTACGCATCCTACAGATGGATTAAGATTCGTTTTTCCTATATGACTTTCAGCTAAGTTAAATGCTAGATTTGAAAAAAAATTATGACTTGTTCTCATTAATATTACCTACAAAATCTTCAAAATCTTTTGCTTCTTTAAAATTTTTATAAACAGAGGCAAAACGTACATAGGCAACTTTATCTAGTGAAGAAAGACCTTCCATAATAAACTTACCAATGGTTGGTGTAGGTATTTCGCTTTCTCCTAATCCTTCAAGATTTCTTACTATTTTTGAAATAAATTTTTCAATAGTTTCTGAGTCTATCGGTCTTTTACGAGTTGCTATTCTAATAGACTTTGAGATTTTGTCTCTATCAAAAGGCTCTCTTTTTCCATTACCTTTAATTACTGTTAATTCTTGAAATTGAACTCGTTCAAAAGTCGTAAATCTTTCTTTTCTCTCACATCCACATAACCTTCTTCTTCTTATTGCTGTACCGTCTTCCGTTGGTCTGGAGTCCACTACAGAAGTATCTTTTTCTCTACAAAAAGGGCAAAGCATAAATATTTTAACTTCTATATATAGGGAAAGAAGCACAAAGTTTAATTATTTCTTTTTGAACTTCCTTTTCAATTTTTGTATTATCTTCTTTATTCTTACTTAGTCCGTCTATTACCTTAAAAATCAAATCACCGACTAACTTAAATTCTTCAGTTCCAAATCCTCGTGTAGTGCATGCTGGTGTTCCTAACCTAATTCCAGACGTAATCATTGGACTTTCACTATCAAAAGGTATCCCGTTTTTATTGCATGTTATGTTAGCTCTACCTAATGAAGCTTGTGCATCTTTTCCAGTCACACCGAAAGATCTTAAATCAATTAACATTAAATGAGTATCTGTACCTCCTGAAAAGATTTTGAAGCCTTTTTCTGATAATCTTTCAGATAATACTTTTGCATTTTTTATTACATTATCTGTATATTCTTTAAAATCCTTAGACAGTGCCTCTTTGAAACATACAGCTTTTGCTGCTATAACATGCATCAAAGGTCCTCCTTGTAATCCAGGGAATATTGCGCTGTTAAATTTTTTAATTAAATCTTCTCTGTTAGTTAAAATGATGCCTCCACGAGGTCCTCTTAAAACTTTATGGGTAGTAGAGGTAACTACATCAGCATATTTAGTAGGATTTGGATATGCACCCCCAGCTACTAGTCCTGAAAAATGCGCCATATCAACTAAAAGATATGCACCAACTTTATCACAAATAGCTCTAAATTTTTTAAAATCTATAATTCTGGAATATGCACTACCACCAGCAATTATAAGTTTTGGTTTTTTTTCTAATGCAATTTTTTCAACACTTTCATAATCAATTAATCCTGTTTCTTTTTCAACTTCATAGTGAAGAGCGTTAAACCATTTACCGGATTGTGCTGGTTTAGCTCCATGTGTTAAGTGTCCGCCAGAATTCAAACTCATAGCAAGTGTCGTGTCTCCTGGTTTTAACAAAGCTAAATATACTGCCCCATTTGCTTGCGCTCCGGAATGTGGTTGGACATTTGCAAATTTGCAATCAAATAATTTTTTTGCTCTTTCTATTGCTAAATTTTCAGAAACATCAACATGTTCACAACCTCCATAATATCGTTTTCCTGGATAACCCTCTGCATACTTATTTGTTAAAACTGACCCTTGAGCTTCAAGAACTGCTTTAGAAACAATATTTTCCGAAGCTATTAATTCAATGTGATTTTGCTGTCTTGAAAACTCATCCTCAATTGATTTATAAAGTTCTTTATCAGCTTCTCTTAAATTTAATTTAAAAAAACTGTTTAAATATTTATTTAGTTTTACAGCTATGGACATATCTATATCTTTTTAACCCTTCTTAAGTGTCTGCCACCTTCAAATTTAGTCATTAAAAATAATTTAACTAATTTTAAAGATAATTTTTTTTTTGTTAATCTTGCACCTAAGGCAATTATATTAGCATTATTATGCTGTCTAGACAATCTAGTAGAGCTTAAATTATAGCATACTGCTGCTCTAATTGATTTGATTTTGTTAGCACTTATAGCCATTCCAGCGCCTGATCCGCATACAAGAATACCAACATCGCTTTTTCCTAACTTTATTCTATTGCCTAATTTTTTTGCATAATCAGGGTAATCTACAGACTTAGCTGTATATGGACCTATATCAAATATAGAAATTTTTTTATTTATTAGAAAATTCTTAATATCTTCCTTCAAATAAAATCCTGCGTGATCTGAGGCAATGCATACAGTTTTAAATATTGAATTTAATTTTTTATCAGTCATAATACCTATTAAATTACGCTTAGGATTATTATAATAATATATTTGTCGCATTAAACTAAAAATAATCAGGAATTTAGATGAAAATAATAGGTTCTTTCCCCAAAACAAGACTTAGAAGATTGAGAAAGCATAAATGGATGAGAAATCTTGTTTCTGAAAATAATATTTCTCACAATGATCTGATTTTGCCTATCTTTGTTTGTGACGGAAAAAATAAAATACAATCTATTAAATCAATGCCTGATGTTAAACGGTATTCAGTTGATAAGTTGCCAGTAATTTTAAAAAAAGTAAAAAACTTAAAAATACCCATGGTGGCTTTATTTCCTTATACGCCTGATAATAAAAAAGATGATCAAGGCTCGGAGGCTTTAAACCCGAATAATTTAGTTTGTAAAAGTTTAAGATTAATTAAAAAAAAATTTCCAGATATTGGAGTAATGTGTGATGTAGCTTTAGATCCTTATACATCTCACGGACATGACGGAATAATTAATAATAATAAAATTGATAATGATGAAACAATTAAGATATTAATTAAACAATCAATTCTACAAGCAAGTTTCGGTTGCGATGTTTTAGCACCATCAGATATGATGGATGGAAGAGTTGGTTTAATTAGAAAAGCTTTAGATAAAAAAAAATTTACAGATGTAAGCATTTTATCATACGCTGTAAAATATGCCTCAAGTTTTTATGGTCCGTTTAGAGACGCAGTTGGTAGTAAATCAAAATTGAAAACAGATAAAAAAACTTACCAGATGGATTTTAGAAACTCCTTTGACATATTTAGAGAAGTAGGACTAGATGTCAAAGAGGGTGCAGATATGGTTATGATAAAACCAGGAATGATATACCTCGATATTATAAATAAGATAAAAGAAAACTTTAAAATACCTGTTTTGGCTTATCAAGTATCAGGTGAATATAGTGCAATCAAATTTGCAATCAAAAACAAGATTTTAAATGAAGAATCAATTATTGAAAGTGTTATGGCTTTTAAAAGAGCTGGCGCTTGCGCAATTGTCACTTATTTTGCTATTGATATCGCTAAAAATATTAAAAAATCTAATTAAAATAATTTTCTAGTAAAATTCTTGATCTCGGAAATGTTAAACTGTTTGGGATAAAAAACTTATTTAAAATAATATTTCTTGTAAAATATAAAGATTTTTTGATCAAATCATTAGAAATATTTTGTGGAACTGTACGAGAAATAAGAAATTCGGGAATTTCATATATAAAATTATCTATTTTTATTTTTTTTATTTGATCTCCTTTAATTTCATTTTTAAATTTATCTAAGTTCGGATCAAAACCTAAATCTTTTATAAGATTCAATTCAAAATAAACATACAAGAATATCCAATTTTCTAAGTTAATTGAATTTATAAAATTCTCGAAGGATTTATAAATATTTTTATTTGGTTGAGACTCTGGTAGCAAAACATTTAATATTGAACATAGTGATAAAAGTGCGGAGGTTCTCTCTTTATCATTAAAATATAATGGGGAAATAGGTTTTAATAATTCTGTTTTAAAATAACCTAATTTATTTTCACTTTTGGAATGATGTATAATAAACAATTTGTTTGAAAGCTGTAAATAGTTTCTGATTTTTCTTGAATTGCCACCATAAACAACACCAGTTACTTTACCTTTAGATTGGGAAAAAACATTTATAATATTTGCATTTTCTCTAAATTTTCTTTTTGACAGTAAATAACATTCGTCTTCCCAATTCATATTTTTAATATTTTAATAAGTTTTTCAGCAGCGTTTTGTTGTGCTTTTTTTTTTGATGAACCTTTGCCGATAATTTTTTTTGAATCTGGAATTTGAACTTCAGTTTTAAAGGAGGGATTGTGCTGAGGTCCTGACTTTTTAAAGAAAGTATATTTGGGCAAGATTTTATACTTTTTTAAACTAAATTCTTGTAATTTTGTTTTTGGATCAATTAGAGTTATAACAGATTTGTCAATAAAGCTATTCCAAAAATTTAAAATAAATTTTTCTGATGATTTAATGCCTCCGTCTATATAAATCGCACCTACAATAGCCTCAAGACAATCAGATAATATTTTATCTCCAGATCTTTCTAAATTTTTATATGAACTTCCTAGATAAATAAACTTCCTTAAATTCAATGTTTTAGCAATATTTGCACAGGTTTTTTTATTTACAAGATTTGCAAATTTCTTATCAATTATTCCCTCTCTTTCACCAGGATATTTATCTAAGAGTTTTTTTGAAATTACTAAACCTAGAACCCTATCACCAAGAAATTCTAATTTTTCATTGTTGTTTTCACTATAGCTTTTATGGATAAGAGCTTTATTAAGTAAATCTTTATTTTTGAATTTGTATTGTAAAATATTTTCAAGTTCTTTAACTGATTTTATCATTTTAATATTTTAAAAGTTCTTTCAAATCTAAAAGAGTTTTGTAAATTCCAAAATTTTAATAGACTTCCTTTTTTTGTATCATTTGAAAAAAAAATTATTTTTGCTTTACCTACTAGGTTTAAATCATTCACATATCCAACATCATCTAAAAATCTACTATCTTTTGAACAGTCACGATTATCACCCATAAGAAAAAGGTGATTTTTTGGAACAATATATTTTTTTGTATTTTTTAATGTACCCTGTTTATTATAAACTGCTAAATATTTTACTCCGTTTGGTAAAGTTTCGACAAAAGTATTTGTTTCTAATAAAAAATTACCACATCTGATTGGTTCTGAAATTTTAGTTTCTTCTCTTACAACTTTTGAGCCATTAATAAATAAATCCCCATTAATGAATTGAATTTCATCACCTGGCTTTCCTATCAATCTTTTAATGTAATCAGTTCTATTATCTGCAGGTGTTTTAAAAACTATTAAATCTCCTTGCTCAGGTCTTTTAAATAAAAAACGATTGTTTGAAATGTTTGGACTGAATGGAAACGAATGTTTGCTGTATCCATACGAGTACTTAGAGACGAATATTCTATCACCAACTAGCAATGTTGGTTCCATTGAGGAGGAAGGAATATAAAAAGGTTGAATAAGTAAAGATCTTATCAAAATTGCAATTAATAAAGCGCCTATTAAAGTTTTTATATTCTCCAAAATAATATTCTTAATTTTTTTTCTTGTCATATAAATATTGTCACGAAAGCAAGAGCATACTTATCCTCATCTGATAGTGATAAAGATATTTTATAATTTTTTATTTTTAGCTTCTTATCAACAACTTTTTTAGTTTCATCTATTAATTTTATGTATGGTTTACCATTTTTTTCATTCAAAATTATTATTTCTTTAAAATTAATTCCTTTTGCAACACCAGTACCAAGAGCTTTTGAGAAAGCTTCTTTTGCTGCAAACCGTTTTGCAAAACAATTAGCTGAGTTTTTAGTTTTATTACACTTTAAAATTTCATCTTTATTAAATAATCTTTTTAAAAATGATTTTTTTTTGATTGATTTTGAGATCCTGTTAATTTTAATGATGTCTGTACCTATGCCATGTAATTTCATTTAATTATTTTTTTGAATTGCCTTATAGTTTTTTTTAAACCAATGTAAATTGACTCACCAATTAAAAAGTGACCAATATTAAATTCTTTGATACCAGAAACTTTTGATAAAATTTTAGCAGACTTAAAAGTTAAGCCATGGCCAGCGTGAACTTCTAAACCTAGTTTATTTCCTAAGTCTACAGCTTTTTTAATTCTATTAATTTCAGCATTATATTGCTTATTTTCATTAATCAAATTACAAAACTTGCCCGTATGTATTTCTACACAATCAGCATCTAAATTTTTTGCTTCCTTAATATCTTTCAAGCTTGGTTCTATAAACAGACTTACCCTAGATTTGTTTTTTTTTAATTTATGTATCATTTTTTTTAAAAAACTTTTTTTGTGTTTTAGGTTTAGACCCCCCTCTGTTGTTATTTCTTTTCTTTTTTCAGGTACAATACAAATAAATTGGGGTTTTCTCTTTATAGCGATTGACAACATTTCTTTTGTAGATGCTATTTCTAAATTTAATGGTATTTTTAATTTAGATTTTATTATTTTTAAATCGTTATCATTAATATGACGTCTATCTTCTCTCAAATGAATTGTAATGGAGTCTGCACCACTTTTTTGAGCAAATAAAGCAGCTCGTAGTGGGCTTGGATATTTTTCCCCACGTGCATTTCTTACTGTAGCTACATGATCAATATTTACTCCAAGTCTAGTTTTATTCATTAAAGATTTCTACTTCCAGGTTTTACAGCTTTAATTGCTGATAAATCGTCTGGTATATTTTTTTCTGAATATGTTGGTATGTCCAGTTTGATTTGAGAAACGATTTTATTTTTAATCAAAGATTTACCGTTTGATCTATCTATTATACATGCATAACCAACTATAATGCCTTTATTATCTACAACTAATTTTTCACATTCTAAACTTGATTTACCTGTAGTTATAACGTCTTCAATAATAAGAACTCTTTGTTTATTTTTAATAGAAAAATCTCTTCTAAGTTTAAATTCCCCATTAACTCTCTCTGCAAAAATTGTCTCTTTTTTTAACAATCTCCCTATTTCAAAACCCACTAAAATACCACCCATTGCTGGAGAAAGTATTAAATCAAATTCAGCAAATTCGTCTTGAATTTTTTCTGATAATGATGAGCAAATTTTGCTAGCCAATTCAGGTTTACTCATTAATTGAGCACATTGTATATATTTAGGGCTATGTAATCCTGAGGATAAGATAAAATGACCTTCTAAAAGAGCATTAGTTTCTCTTAAAATTTTCAAAGATTCTTCTAATGAAAGCATTTTTTCTCTGTTTGTGTCGAATTATTTTAAATTTTAAATCACTTTGTTTTATTTGACTTATCAAGTTTGTAAAATTTTTCAAATCTTTAATCTGTAAATCAAATGAAAAAGTTAAATAATCGCTCTTTCTTTTCAACATCTCAATATTTATAATATTACCTTTATTAAGTCCAATTAATGAACTGATATGACCTAGTGCACCTGGTTTATGTGGTAAATCAACTTCTATAGTGCTAGAATAATTTTTTTCTGTTTCATTTGAATTTTCAGTAGACTTGTCTTGCCAATATTTTCTTATAGCAGATCGAGCTTTTCCTGTTTTTGAAGATGTAAGCCAATGTAAAGAAGGAGATGCATTTTTTGATGTTACAATTTCCACCATATCTCCATTTTTTAAAAGTGATTGCAACGTAGCTGGGGTACCATTAATATTACACCCGACTGCACTATTTCCTATTTTGGTATGAACTGCATATGCAAAATCAACTGGTGATGCTTGCCGAGGTAATTTTATAACTGCTCCTTTTGGTGTAAAACAAAAAACATTTTCTTGGAACATTTGAAGTTTTGTAAATTCATAGTAATGCTCTGGGCTAGTTCCAGCTTCAATAATTTCAACTAAATCTCTTAACCAATCATATTCTTTCCAGGATAATTCTGAAAATTTTTCAGAAGATTTATATTTCCAGTGTGAAGCGATGCCTCTTTGAGCAAATTCATTCATTTCATTAGTTCTTATTTGTATTTCAATTCGATTTTTTCTTGGACCTATTACAGCAGTATGAATTGATTTATAATTATTAATTTTTGGTGTTGAAATATAATCTTTAAACTTTCCGGGTATAGTAGAAAATTTACTATGGAAAATTCCTAGAGTCTTATAACAATCTTCAATATTCTTTACTATCACTCTAAATCCAATTATATCAGAGAGTTGTTCTAAAGAGACTTTTTTATTTTGCATTTTTCGCCAGATAGAAAAAGGAGTTTTTTCTCTGCCGACTATACTTGCGGTTATTCCATTATCTTTCAAAAGACTAATTAATTCCTGAGAAATTGATTTGAAAGAATCTTCTTTATTGTTTTTAATAAAATTCAATCTTTCTAAAATTAAATCTCTTGCTGGTTTATTTAATACAGAGAATGATAAATCTTCCAATTCGTCTCTTATCCTATTCATTCCCATTCTGTCGGCTAGTGGTGCATATATTTCCATCGTTTCTTTAGCTTTTCTTATGATTTTTTCTTCATCTTTAACGAATTGAATTGTCCTCATATTATGTAATCTGTCTGCAAGTTTAACCAATAAAACTCTAATATCTTTAGATGTGGCTAGGATTAACTTCCTAAAATTTTCTGCCTTTGAGACACTTGAGGCTTTATCTTCTAGTGCGGATATTTTTGTTACACCCTCTACTAAATTTGCAACTTCTTCGCCAAATTCTTTTTTTACAGTTTCATATGTTACGTTTGTGTCCTCAATCGTGTCATGCAATAATCCAGTTGTAATGGTAGCGCTATCTAATTTCAATTCAGTTAATATTTTAGCAACAGCTACAGGATGAATTATATAGGGAACCCCTTCTTCTCTTTTTTGATTGTGATGAGCTTCTAAGGCAAAATTATATGCTTTATTTAAAGACTTGGAATTTAAAAATCTATTATAGGATTTTATTTGATCAATTAATTCATTGTTATTAATCATAATTTAATATTAACATTTTTCTGCAACCTTGTAATCTCAATCCTAGATTTTTGACTGAGATTATTTATTAGAAATTGGGCATTTTTCTTAAGAATTGGATGTGACCAATTAGGATCAATTTGTAGAATGGGGTATAAAACAAAATTTCTTAAATGGGATCTTGGGTGAGGTAAAATTAGATTCTTTGAGTTTTTATTTCTTATTTTTCCATTAAAATCAATTATATCTATATCAATAACTCTTGGTTCATTTTTTTTAGTTTTTTTTCTTCCAATTTTTTTTTCAATTAAATTAATTTTTTTTAAAAGATCGAAATGATTTTCGCTATAATTTGCTAATATCCCGATGTTTAAAAATTTAGGTAATTTTCTATTTGGATAAGAAGGCGTTTCATAAAAGTTAGAAATTTTAGAAATCTTTAATTTTGACTCAACCAAAAGGTTTATTGCTATGGCAATATTGTCATATCTTGATCCAAAAAATGAACTTAGGTTAGAACCAATATTAAGGTGTATCATTTATTATTTTTGCTTAATAATCTTGCTTTCTCACGATTCCAATCTCTTGTTTTTTTAACCTGTCTTTTATCATAGAGCTTTTTTCCTTTTGCTACTGCTATCTCTATTTTTACTTTCCCTTTTAAGAAATACATTTTAGTGGGAATAATAGTTAAACCTTCCTGATTTATTCTTCCAATCAATTTATTAATTTCTCGCCTTTTTAAAAGAAGTTTTCTTTCACCTTTAGGATTATGGTTGTTATAGGACGATTGTCTGTAAAGCGGGATATGAGAATTGATTAAAAATAATTCACCGTTATTATCTATAGCGTATGAGTCTGCAATGCTTCCCTTGCCCTCTCTTAGCGATTTGACTTCTGATCCTTTTAAAGCAATACCTGCCTCTAAAGTCTCTAAAAAAAAATAATTAAAACTAGCTTTTCTATTCAAACAAATTATTTTTTTTCCAGACGCTATATTTTGTTTCATTAAAGTAATTTAGCTACTTTAAGTGCTTCTGAAACTTTCTTTTTTGTTTCTTGTCTAATTTCAACTAATGGTAATCTTACTGATGGATTGCACATACCTAATAATGATGCTGCATATTTCACAGGTGAAGGATTACTCTCAATAAATAACGCTGAATGTAAAGGCTGTAAGACCTTATCTAACGACTCTGCTGCTTCATTTTTTTGCTCACAAGCTTTTTGAAAATCAGAAGAAATTTTTGCAGCTATATTTGCTGTGACTCCGATAGCCCCCACTCCGCCTCTTTTGTTAAACTCAAGAGCATTATCATCATTTCCAGTAAGCTGAATAAAATCTTTTCCCATTGCTTTTAATTGCTGATCTACTCTATTTAAGTCACCAGTTGCATCTTTTACACCAGCTATATTTTTTAGTTCATATAGTTTGCTCATGGTTTCAACTGACATATCTATTACTGATCTTGATGGTATGTTATAAATTATAATTGGTATTCCAACACTATCGTTTATCTTTTTATAATGTTGGTACAATCCCTCTTGTGTTGGTTTGTTGTAATATGGTGTAACAACTAATAATGCATCTGAACCAGCTTTCTCTGCGTATTGGGATAGTTCAACAGCCTCATCCGTCGAATTTGATCCTGTGCCTGCTATAACTGGTATTTTTCCGTTACACTCTTTGACCGCTATCTCAATAATTTTTTTGTGTTCACTATGAGATAAAGTGGGAGATTCTCCAGTAGTGCCTCCAGGGACTATTCCATTAGTGTCATTTTTTAAGTGATAATCGATTAATCTTCTATATGTATTTTCATCAAGATTATCATCTTTAAATGGAGTTATTAATGCAACAATTGATCCTTTAAGCATAAAATAATATAAGGTAGATATCCTTAAACTTATGCTTAATAGATTAATTAGTCTAGTATTTTTATTATCATTTTTGAAAATTAGTATCGTTTATTCTGAGACAGATTTCCTATTACCGCAAAAAAAACCATCAATTTTTAAAAAATCCGAAAAACAGATTCAAGAAAGTATAAATAAAAATCTACCTGCGCCAAAGCCATTATTAGAAAAAAAAGATGAGCCTAAAAGAGCCGTAGTTGAACAAAAAAAAGAGCCTTCTAAAAAAAAAGAAATAAAAACAGAGCTTAAAGAAGAAGTAAAAACACAATTATCATCTACATTTGTTTACCCTAGAAAAAAACCAATTACATATAAAGTTTCATCAAAAGAAATAAAAAGTTCAAAAGTTCTTAATAAAAAAGATTTTGAAAGAGCAAAAGAAACAATAGATTTTATTAAACAAAAAAAATGGAATAGTGCTTTAAAAAGTGCCCAAAAGGTTAAAGATAGTGAGTTCAGAAAATTAATTACTTGGATGCATCTTAAAACTACTAGAAATGGAGCATCATTTAGTGAATATAAAAAATTTATAGAACAAAATGATTATTATCCGAGAATTAACAGAATAAGGTATTTAGCAGAAGAGAAAATATATTTAAGAAATAATTCACCTACATCGATAATTAATTGGTTTGAAAAATATCCTCCCTTAGGTGGTTTAGGTAAAATTAAATTAGCTGAGGCCTATCTAGAACAAGGGAAGTTTGAAAAAGTTAAAGAACTAGTTAAAGAAGGATGGACCACTGCAGAGATAAGAAAAAATGATTTGGGTTATTACAGAGCCAAATTTAAAAAATTTATCTCGTCAGATGATCATGTAAAAAGAGCTGATTATTTAGCATGGGAAAAGAAATACTGGGATCTAAAAAGAATGCTTAAGTATTTGCCTACAGATCAAAGGGCTCTTTATAATGCAAGACAAATTTTAATGAGCAACTCTTACGGTGTAGACAATGCAATAGCAAAGGTGCCTCAATATTTAAAAAAAGATCCTGGTCTAGAGTTTGATAGATTAAGATGGAGAAACCGAAGAGGACGATTAGAAGGTTCCTTGGAAATTTTATATCAAAACGCTAATAAAACTGAGTCCCAAATGGTAAGGCCAGATAAATGGTGGGAACAGAGAGAAAGTGTGACTAGAAGTTTAATTTACAAAAAAAGATATAAGACAGCATATAAGGTTGCAAGCGAACATTCGTTGTCATCTGGTCCATCTTTTGCTGAAGCTGAATGGTTATCTGGGTGGATAGCTCTAACATTTTTAAAATCACCTGAGTATGCAATTAGTCATTTTCAAAACTTTTATAACAATGTTGGATATCCGATAAGCTTAGCTAGAGGAGCATATTGGTTAGGAGAATCATATGAAAAATTAAATGAAAAGGAAACTGCTAAAAAATTTTTTTCAGAAGCAGCAAAATTTCCAATGACTTATTATGGACAACTCGCTTTCAATAAGGTTAATCCTGGTGGGAATTTTGAATTAAGAGACGAAAGTAATTTTGATAAGGATTATGAAAAAGAGTTTAAAAAAAATAAACTTATTAAACATGTAATTCTGTTACATGAACTTGATGCAAGCCAATATGCTAAAGATATACTTAAACATTTGGCTGAACTTAATATTGAAAAAGGTAGTGAAGTTTTAGCGGCAGAGTTATCTACATCTGTTGAAAGATATGATTTTGCAATTCAAATATCAAAGAAAGCATCCTATGAAAAAAGATTTTTGAATAAATATAATTATCCAGTGATTGCTACTCCAAAAATTGTAAATAATAAACAGATGCCTAAACAAGAAATTATTCTTGCAATAATTAGACAAGAAAGTGAATTTGATAGAAAAGCGAATAGTTGGGCTGGAGCTAGAGGAATGATGCAATTAATGAAGTATACTGCTAAGATTGTAGCCAAACAAGCAAAACTACCCTACAGTATAAGTAGATTAACTGCAGATCCAGAATACAACATTAAACTTGGTTCTTATTATTTTAATGGATTGCTTAATGATTATAATGGTGTTTTCCCATTTGCTATTGCTGCGTACAATGCGGGGCCAAATAGAGTTAAAACTTGGAGAAGAGTGAACGGAGACCCATCTAAAGGTCAAATTTCTTATATTAACTGGATTGAACAAATTAGATTTGAAGAAACTAGAAATTATGTTCAACGAGTTCTAGAAAACATTAATGTTTACAAATTTATTTTAAGAAAAGAGCCGGTTCAAATAGACAGCTATTTTAACTAAATGGCGGTGAGAGAGGGATTCGAACCCTCGGTAGCATAGTTAAATACTACGGAAGTTTAGCAAACTCCTGGTTTAAACCAACTCACCCATCTCACCACAAGCTTTACGTATCTTTATAAAGAAAATTAACTTATATTGCACCAAATTTGTAATGCAACAAAAACAATTATCAGGAATTTTTTATGCAGCTTTTGCATCTCTTTGGTGGGGTGTTGTAGGGACGATTTTTTTCAAATTTGTATCTTTTGCATCATTTATTGAACTAACTGTTCACAGAACTATTTGGACAGCAGTTCTATTAATTCTAACAACGAGTTTTTATAAAAAATGGCCAGAATTTAATAAAATTTTCAAAAAGAGAAAAAATCAATTATTGCTTTTTTTGTCGGGTTTGTTGGTAAGTATAAATTGGGGTACCTGGCTTTATGCCGTCAGTGTTAATAGATTATTAGACTCAAGTTTAGGATATTATATCTATCCAATAATAAGTGTCTTTTTAGGAAGAGTTTTTTTGAAAGAAAAACTTAATAGAAATCAATTTATTGCTGTGATGCTAGTTGTAATTTCCTTATTTTACTTTTTACTAAAGTTAGGTGAATTACCTTGGATTGGTTTAACAGTTGCAATAACTTTTAGTATTTATGGATTAATAAGAAAAAAAATTAAAGTATCATCAGATATAGGACTGTTAATTGAAACTTTGTTAATTTCTCCAATTGCAATTGGATTATTTATTTATCTAATAAATTTAAACCTAAATGTTTTTTCATATAAAGAACCTCTTTTATCTTTTTATTTGTTTTGGTCTGGCTTTATGACTTTAGTCCCTCTTTTTTTGTATACCTTAGGATTTAAAATAATCGGTATCGGTCCAGCAAGCATGATTTTATTTTTAACTCCAACATCTCAATTTCTTTTGGGAATAACTTATTTTGATGAGATTCTAACTTTGGAAAAGTTTTTCGGTTTCGTAATAATTTGGATAGCTGTATCTATTTATCTTAATGAATTACGTAAAGAGTAAGTCGTAATTATTACAAATGGTACAATTAAAGCTAAAATAAATGAGATAAATAGTAGGTTTGATAAGATAATCGGACTAAAATTTTCTACAGACATAATATTTCCCACTAGTAAACTTGATTGGAAATTCTGACTTGGAAAAAATAATAGTCCTGAGCTTAATCCTAAAATTATTGATATTAAAGATAATCTTGTATTAATTTTTTTCTTAAAAAAACCATAGAATACGGTAACGACAGCCGCACAACAAAGGAAATCAGCGAACAAAAATAAATATAAGATACTATAACCTTTAGAAGCAAAAACAAAAACAATCATACAGAGTAATAAAATTAATTTATTGCTTTTATTTTTTATTTCTCTGCCACTTAAAAATTTATTAATTACTTTTCCATCAATAATTATAAGACTTGAAATAGCATTAATTAATGTATCGATCGTGCTTAATGTTAAAGCTAAGGCTAAAACTAAAATAGAAACAATTATAAAAATATTATCATTTAATAGCATCAATTTAAAAAAAGCTAAATCAGCTATTATTTTAGGGTCGATAGAAAAAGATATAAGACCTGTGTAGCCCATCCATAAAACAACCAAAAAAGAAATAATTGATGAATAAATTAAACTTTTTTTTAAAATAAGGTTGTTTCTTGCGGCGAATACACGTTGCCAATTACCCTGATGAAATAAATTTGTTGCAGCTACAGCAATAAAAAATGTCAATCCAGCAGTGTAATTTGGGATATAATTTTTACTTACAAGTTTTGTAGAATTTTTTTTGATTAATTCATAACTATTTATTTCTAAGTTTCCTAAAATTAAAAATATTGAAAATAATATTATACCCAGGACTATTAGAAATTGATATTTATCTGTAATAATTGAAAGCTTAAATCCACCTCTTAGTATATATAAAAGACATATGATTAAAGTTAGTCCAGATGTTATCCATAAAGGTGTTTTTGAGATTAAATTCAATAAAAAAGCAATTGCTGTCACTTCGGCTATCAAGAAAATTGTCAAATAAAATAAAATTAAAATTAGTATTATCTTTAAAATTCCAGTCCCAAATTTTCTTTTCACAAACTCAGTTAAAGACATTCCATTAGGAAATTCTCTCCTTATTTTTGGACCAAAATTTAATAAAAATAACATAGGTGCAGCCGTACCTAACGCATATCCAATTACTGCGCCTATTCCTCCCCAGGTCGCTGCTGAAGCTGGTCCAAATAATATCCAAGCTCCCAAAGCAGATGCTGATAAACTCGTTGTTAATGAAAAAATACTTTCATTTCTGTCACCGATTATGTAGCTCTTGTTATCTGACGCTTTTTTTAAATTTACATAACCTAAAGCGATAAAAAAAGCTCCTACCCCTAAGGTAATTATTAGCGTTGTTTGTGTCGATAGGTATATATCTTTCATTTGTCCCTCACTGAATTACCGGTCAGGTTCTTTGGGTATGATCTCAGTCTTTATGACACCCCTTATACAAATTATATATTTATTTTAGGTAAGAAGTCAAATGAAGCTGTATCTATTCTAGATGAATGCTCTCTTCTCATTTTCCAATCATTGCTTATACCAGCTTGGGCTATACTGATTGCGTTTCGTCCGTATTTTGCATTCGTAAAATCGATTGCCCTCATTAATGGTTGAGATTTATTCTCTAAAATTGGTGCTAATAAATTTAGCTCTTTTTCAGAAGCGTCTCTAAGCTTCGATAAAATGACTCCAGCTTTTTGGTAGAAATAACCATATTTATAAATTTTTCCCAGTCCAGTAATCGCAGTTTTTACAAGTTCGATGCTGTTATTAGTTGCTACCGGCAATTCAATAGTAATAGAATTTGAATAGTATTTTCTATTTTTATCAAATGGGCTTGTTCTGATAAATATTGTAACAGCTCTTGCAGTTTGTTTATCTGTTCTTATTTTTTCTGACGCATTCAAACAATGAGTAGTTATAGACTCTTTTAATTTATCTAAACTCTCAACTTTTTTTCCGAACGATCTTGATACACAACAACTTTTTCTTCTTGTTTCCTCGGTTTCTAAATCTATACAAGAAATTCCTCTTAACTCCATTACTGTTTTCGCACCTAAAACATTTGTGCTTTTCTTAACCCATGTATTTGAAATATTTTTTAGTTTATAAGCGTTGTCTATACCATTTTTAATATACAGTTTTGATAACTGTTTTCCTACTCCCCATACATCTGCAATATCAAAATCTTTTAATATATTATCAATATTTTCTTTTAAAAATATTACTCCTGCTTTATTTTTTTTAGCTATATGATTGGCAACTTTACTTAAAGTTTTTGTATTTGAAATTCCTACACTCGTTGGTATTCCTGTCCATTTTAAAACTCTTTCTCTTATTTGTTTTCCGTATTCTTCAACTTGTTCATCTTTGATATGTGATAAATCTAAAAATGCTTCGTCTATAGAATAGATTTCAATTTTATCAGTGAAACCTTTTAATACTTTCATCACTCGTCTAGAAAGGTCTCCATATAATGCATAGTTTGAAGAAAATATCTGAACGTTGTTTTTTTTAACCAAATCTTTAACTTTAAAATATGGTTCTCCCATTCTTATTCCAAGTTTTTTTGCTTCAGTAGATCTTGATATTACACATCCATCATTATTAGATAACACTACGACTGGTACATTTTGTATTTTAGGATTAAATAATCTTTCACAAGAAACATAAAATGAATTACAGTCAATTAATGCAACTTTTTTTCTACTGCTGTTTGTGTATGACATATGTTACTACTCCCCAAATTATTATTTCTGGATTTTCTGTTAAATTAATTCGATCTGATGTATTTCTTGAACCTGATGTTAAGTAGTTGTTACCCTTACTTTTAACCAGAGTTTTAACTACAAGTTCTTCATTGATATTTGCTATAACAGTGGAAAAATTTTTTGGGTTTAAACTTTTATCTACTATTAATAGATCTCCATCATGTATGCCCACATTAGTCATAGATTTACCCTGTACTCTAATGATGAAAGTGGCTGGTGCATTTGTTATGAGATGAGAGTTTAGATCTATATCGTCCTCGATATAATCTGTTGCCGGAGAAGGAAAACCGGCTCCCACTTTATGTAAATAATAAGGTATCATTAGCTTCATAAATGTTCTTGTTTTGTTCTTTATAGCTGATAAACTACCTTTCAGTCAACCCCTTTTCAAAAGGTTGTTAAAGTGGGTCAAATTGCAAATCGAAAAAAAGAGAGAGATTAGCTAATAACGTAGTGTGATTAAAAAAATTTTTTCAATATTATTAGTATTACTTGTGACAACAAGTGCTCAAGCAGCATCTAAACTAGACTCTATCAAAAAAAGTGGAGAGTTAAGAGTTGGTACGACAGGAGACTGGGATCCAATGTCAATGAAAGATCCAAAAACAAACAAGTACAAAGGATTTGATATTGATGTGATGAATGAGCTAGCTAAAGATTTAGGCGTGAAAGTGAAATTTGTGCCTGCAGAGTGGAAAACTATTGTTGCAGGAATAACAGCCGATAGGTACGATATATCAACAAGTGTAACCAAAACACCAAAACGAGCAGAAGTAGCTGGGTTTACCGATACATATTATAAATATGCAACAGTCCCACTTGTTTTAAAAAAGAATTTAAAAAAGTTTTCAACTTGGGAGTCTTTAAATAATAGTAGTGTTACAATAGCTACAACATTAGGAACATCACAGGAAGAAAAAGCAAAAGAATTTTTTCCAAAATCAAAACTTCAATCCGTTGAAGCTCCTGCAAGAGACTTTCAAGAAGTTTTAGCAGGAAGAGCTGATGGAAATATAACAAGTTCAACAGAAGCAAACAAACTGGTTATAAAATATCCTCAATTAGCTATAGTTCCTGATGGAGGAAAAAATCCAGCATTTTTAGCTATGATGGTTCCAAAAGGTGACAAAGTGTGGAATGATTACGTCAGCAATTGGATTAAGAAAAAGAAATCATCTGGATTTTTTAAAACTTTACTGGCAAAGTACGATCTAAAAAGCTTATAATTTAAGTTTCAATACCTCCCATTTACAAATATAGTCAGTAAGTGAAATTTTTAAAAATAATTTCTATTCTATTTTTGCTTCAAGGATGTAGTTCTAACTATGAATGGGGTTGGTATATTCTAAGTCCAGATAATATAGATGGTTTAACTAATCTTAAATTTTTAATTAGTGGTATTACAACTACGATTTATATTTCAGTAGTTTCAATAATTCTAGCTATGATTATCGGTTTGATAGTTGCTCTACCTTCATTGTCAAATAATAAATTCTTAACTTATTTTAATATAACATACGTAGAAATTGTTAGAGCGATCCCTTTATTAGTTTTAATTCTTTGGATTTATTATGGCCTTCCAATCATGATTGGAGTGAGTTTCTCGCCATTCGTATCTGGAATAATAGCTTTGACCATTAGTGAGAGTGCGTTTCAAGCAGAAATTTTTAGAGCAGGAATTAATTCAATTTCAAAAGGTCAACATGAAGTATCAGAATCTTTAGGAATGGATTTCTGGAGAAAGATGAGATTAGTAATTCTTCCGCAAGCGATTAAAGTTGTATTACCAGCCATGGGAAATCAATTTGTTTATGTTTTAAAAATGTCCTCTCTAGTATCAATTATAGGTATAGGAGATTTAACAAGAAAGGCTAATGAGCTGGTCACCACCACTTACAGGCCCTTGGAAATTTATACTTTTTTAATTCTAGAATACTTGGTGCTAATCCTAGTAGTATCCTTTTTAGTAAGAAAATTAGAGAATAAACTAGAATACAAGTAATTTTTTTAAAGAAATCCTAAATACTCTCTTTAAAAAAAATGGTACGAAAGTTAATACAACTAATCCCATCATCCAATTTGTTACTAAAATCGTATAAAAAATATCTTGATACTCGCCATTTCTAATATTTATTACATACCATAACGACATAAATGGTATTAACGTTAGTCTTAGGATTGTCATGTACAAACTAAAAATTGGTCTTTTCAATGCCTGGAATAAAGCAGAGGTAATAAAAAAAACTGGATACACTGGCCCAATTAAAGCTGCTACCTGTAAGTAAAGTGCACCTCTTCGGATTACTTCTAAATCATTAGTAAAAAAAGATATTATAATTTCTGAAGTTAGATAAACAAATATACCTGCTAATACCATAAATCCTGAACCGAACAACAGAGCTTTTCCATATACTTCTTTTACTCTGAAATACATTTTTGCCCCAAAATTTTGACCTGCTATTGATAATACAGCAGTATTTAATCCTATGACCGGTAACAATAAAACTTGTTCAATTCTTACAGCTGTACCATAACCCGCTGTAGCTAATTCTCCAAACTGACCAACAAAATAGAAAATATTGAATACCCCAAACATTATCATCAACATAGTAAACATTATTGGCACTGATTGTTTAAAAAGCGAGCTTAAGTAATCAATTTTTGGTTTAAAGCATTCTAGATAAAGGAATTTTTTCAATTTACAGCAATAAACTTTATTAGCTAAATATATTAAGCCAATACACTGAGAAACTATTGTAGCAATAGCTAAGCCAGCAATTCCAAATGCTGGTATAAATCCATAACCAAATATAAATAATGGATTTAAAAAAATATTTAAGAAAAAGGTAAAAATTAAAACATTTCTATAACTTTTTGTATCACCTTGAGCATTTAAAGTTCCATTCAAAGATAATTGAACTAATATAATGATGGCTCCAAAAAAAATAATATCTAAATATTCACGTGTTAAAATTATACTTTCTTCAGAAGAACCCATAATTCTCAAAAGTTCATCAGAAAAATTTAAGCCAAATAAAGTTACAAAAATTGAAACTACTATTGCTAAAATTATTGACTGAGCAACGTACATTGATGCTTTCCTGTCTTCTTTAGCTCCTATTGAATTACTGATTAGAGCTGTAGTTCCGGCTCCAATACCGACCGCAACAGCTATAGCTATAAAGTATATTGGCCAAGATTTTGCAATTGCAGCTAACGCTTCTGGTGAAATTCTACCTGCAAAATAAGTATCGACTAAATTATAAAAAGTTTGAAATAATGATCCTGTGCTTGCAGGTATGGTCACTTTTCTTAAGAGTTGCCAAATTGAACCTTTAGTCAAATCCATAATTAAAATTCCTTTTGAAATTTATGCTTTCTTCCAGCTTTTTTAGCAAGATTAATTTGATTTTGCCTCATGCGAAATCTTGCTTTTTGTGAATTTGAGAGTGTGTCATAACACCTTGGGCACGAAACACCCTCTTCATATTTGTAAGATTTTTTATCTTTCATTGAAAAAGTCATTCGACATCCACTGCATACAGAGTAGGTCCCCTGTTTTAATTTGTGTTTAAGAGATACTCTATTATCAAAAACAAAACATTCTCCTTTCCATAAACTGTCTTTCCTTTCAGTTTTTTTCAAATAATTAAGTATCCCACCTTTTAATTGAAAAACATTTTTAAAGCCTTTTCTTTTTAAAAATACGGAGGCCTTTTCACACCTAATTCCTCCAGTACAGAACATTGCTACAGGTTTAGCTTTATCGACTTTTTTTAAATATTTTGGAAAATCTTTAAAATTTTGAATATTTGGATTTATAGAATTTTTAAAGGTGCCAACATCATATTCAAATGGTTTTCTAGCATCTATAACTAGAGTTTCTTTATTAGAAATAAGTTTATTCCATGTCTTTCCAGAAACATATCTATTTAGTTTTTTATTCTTTGGGTTTATTTTCAAACCCAATGGAACAACTTCATTTTTGATTTTAATTTTACCTTTGTGGAACGGTTGAAAAAGACTCTTAGAAATATTTTTACTATCAAAATTCTTCAAACGAAATTGTCTTTTTATAATCTTTATTATTTTGTTTATATCATGTTTTTTTCCTGCAATTGTTCCATTAATACCCTCTGCTGATAAAATTATTGTGCCCCTCACATTATTTTTAAGTATTTCTTTTTGAAATAAAGATTTATATTTTTTCAAAAATTTAATCTTTTTAAATTTATAAAAACCAAAAATTTTATACATTATTTTTTAATACAAATTGTAAGTCCATCTCCAATTGGAATAATATTTTTTACAATTCTGCTATCTTTCTTAATGTGTAAATTGAATTCCCTTATAATATTTGTAAATTTATCATTTTTCGTGTCGTCTATTACTTCTCCGTGCCATAAAACATTATCAATGACAATAAGGCCTTTTTTATTAATAAGTTCTAAACATGTTTCATAATAATTAAGATAATTTTCTTTATCAGCATCTATAAAAATTAAATCAAATCTTTGACTTGAGTCTTTCAATTCATTTAGACTTTCAATAGCAGGTTTTATAATTTGCTTTATTCTTTTTTCATTTGCTTTTTGATAAAATGATTGTGCTTTCATACTGAATTCAGAACTTTTATCTAAGCTGATTAGAAGACCATCAGAAGGAAGGGCTATGGCCATAGATAAAGCGCTAAAACCTGTAAAACTTCCTATTTCTAAAATCTTTTTAATATTAGAGATTTTAATTAATGTTTGTAGAAATTGTGCTTGAGAAACTGAAATCTGCAATCTCTGTTGATCACCAAGACTTGTATTGTATTGAATTATTTCTTTCTGAACATCAGTCAAAGGCTCTGAATGATCAATAATGTATTTTTCAAGATTTTCAGTTAAATCTAATTTTTTAGGCATAATTAGCCTTTTAAAAGCTTTTTTAGAATTTCATTTGTCAATTGAGGGTTTGCTTTCCCGCCAGATAATTTCATAACTTGTCCAACAAAAAAACCAAATAATTTTTCTTTTCCAGCTTTATATTGATCAACTTTATCTTTATTTTTTGATAGTATTTCATTAATCATTTTTTCTAATTCTTTAGGATCGCTTTGTTGTTTCATCCCTTTTGACTCTATAATTTTGTTTGGATTGTCACCGCTTTCAACCATAATTTCGAAAACTTCTTTTGCTATTCTTCCAGAAATTTCTCCAGATTTAATTGACCGAACTAACTCAGCAAAATTTTTAGCAGATATTGGTGACTTAGAAATATTTAGTCCTTTATCGTTAAGCATTGCAAATAAATCACCCATCATCCATGTAGCAGCAAGTTTTTTATCAGATAATTTTGCAACTTCTTCGTAAAAATCAGAGATTTCTTTTTCAGAAACTAATACATTAGCTTCATACGAGCTCAGTCCATATTCTTTGATAAATCTATCCTTTTTATTATCTGGCAGCTCAGGTAAAGATTTTTTTATATTATCAATTAATGTTTGTTCAAGTTGTAATGGCAAGAGATCAGGATCAGGAAAATATCTATAATCGTGAGCATCTTCTTTTGACCTCATTGACCTTGTTTCATTTTTTTTAGTATCAAATAATCTTGTTTCTTGATCTATCTCTTTTCCTTCCTCTAAAAATTCAACTTGTCTATTTGCTTCATATTCAATCGCCATTTGCATAAACTTAATCGAATTAACATTTTTAATTTCACATCTTGTACCAAATTTTTTATCACCTACTTTTCTTACAGATACATTAACATCTGCTCTTAATGAGCCTTCTTGCATATTTCCATCGCAAGTACCTAAATATCTCATAATAGTTCTAAGTTTTTTTATATAAGCATTTACTTCATCGGGTGAACGAAGGTCTGGTTTGCTAACAATTTCCATTAGAGCAATGCCTGAACGATTCAAATCAACATATGTACTTGAAGGATCCATATCATGGATACTTTTGCCTGCATCCTGTTCTAAATGAAGCCTTTCAATGCCAATTTCTTTTGAGCCATAAGGCATATCCAATAAAACTTTTCCTTCACCTACAATAGGATTCTTATATTGGGAGATCTGGTAGCCCTGCGGAAGATCTGCATAAAAATAATTTTTTCTATCAAAAACTGAATAATTATTTATTTTTGCATTTAAACCTAAGCCTGTTTTCACAGCTTGTTTCACACACTCCTCATTGATAACTGGTAGCATTCCGGGAAAAGCAGAGTCAATTAAACTTACTTGTTTATTAGGATCAGCTCCAAATTTTGTTGAGGATCCTGAAAAAAGTTTTGAATTAGAAAGGACTTGAGCATGAACTTCTAAGCCTATAACTACTTCGTACTTCCCTTTCTCACCATTAATAAAATAATCAAATTTTTCTTTGCTCATGACCACCACTTTTTAATTTCATTTTTATAACCACAATTTTTTTCGAAAGCATAACCAATATTAAGAATTTTTTGTTCATCTAAAGCTTTACCAATCAGTTGTAACCCAAGTGGATAACCTTTCTTATCTAATCCAGCAGGTAGAGATAATGCTGGTAATCCAGCTAAATTTACAGGCACCGTAAAAATATCATTTAAATACATTGATACAGGATCATTAGTTTTTTCTCCTATCTTAAATGCTGAGCTTGGTGTGGAAGGTGTTAAAATAGCATCAACTTTTGTAAAACTATCATCAAAATCTTTTTTTATTAATTGTCTTACTTTTTGTGCTTTTAAATAATAGGCATCATAATAACCAGAAGATAAAACATAAGTGCCTATTAATATTCTTCTCTTTACTTCATCACCAAATCCTTCTGATCTAGTGTTTTCATACATTTCAATTAAATCTTTCCCTTTTTCTGATCTATAGCCATATCTTACACCGTCATACCTTGCTAAGTTTGATGAAGCTTCTGCAGGAGCAACAATATAGTAAGTAGGCAAAGCATACTTGGTGTGAGGTAATGAAATATCAATTAACTGAGCACCTAAATCTTTTAATATTTTTTTTCCTTTTTCCCAAAGTTCATCAATTTCCTTCGGCATATTATCTACTCGATACTCTTTAGGGATACCAATTTTCAATCCTTTGATATTATCTTTTAAATTTTTTGAGTATATTTCTTTTTTTTTATTAATTGAGGTTGAGTCTTTTTCATCAAAACCAGACATTGCTTCAAGCATAATTGAACAATCATTTACTGTTTTAGTCATTGGTCCTGCTTGATCTAACGAAGAAGCAAAAGCAACGATACCCCACCTCGAACAAAGACCGTAAGTTGGCTTAAGACCTACAGTGCCAGTAAATGATGCAGGTTGTCTTATAGACCCACCTGTGTCTGTTCCAATTGTTGCAGGAGTAAGATCAGCCGCCAAAGCAGAAGAGGATCCCCCTGAAGAACCACCTGGAACTAACTGATCTCCGATAGGATTAATAACGTTTCCAAAAAAACTTGTCTCATTCGAAGAACCCATTGCAAATTCATCACAATTTAATTTTCCAAGTAAAAAAGCTCCATTATTCCATAAATTTTTTGTTACAGTAGATTCATATGAGGGAATAAAATTATTTAAAATATTACTTCCAGCTGTAGTTTTTACATTTTCAGTACAAAATAAATCTTTTACTGCTAATGGTATCCCACTAAGAAGTTGTTCGTTATTTGGTTTATTGTCAAATTTTTTTGCATTTTCTAAAGCTTGATCAAATGTTGTTGTTACAAAAGAGTTGAGTTTTTTTGCATTTTCGATATTCTTTATATAAGCTTGGGTAAGTTCTAACGAAGATATCTTCTTAAGCTTTATACTTTCTAAAATTTCACTCAAACTTTGATTTGTTATATTGCTCATTACTCAACCACTTTCGGAACTACAAAAAACTCCTCGTTTTTCTTTGGAGAGTTTTTAAGAATTTTTTCTCTTATCTTCCCATCACTGATTTCATCTTTCCTTGATCTCAGAGACTGGTTTAAAATCGATGTTAATGGTTCAACTTTATCAGTATTTAGTTCATTTAATTGTTCAATAAACTTAAAGATTGAGTTTAAATCTTTGGTTAAGCTATCAACTTTAGCTTCATCAACTGAAATTCTAGCTAATTTAGCTACATGTTTAATTTTCTCTTTATCTAAGGACATTTGTGCAATAAGTTAATTTAAATGTGTTTTATCACAAATTAGGTAAATTTCATGCTCGATATTGACGTATTTATTAAAAAAACTAGGAAAAAATCAAGATTAATAGGTATTGATCCTGGCGGGAAGAGAATTGGAATAGCTCTATCAGATGAAAATAAAATTGTAGCTACGCCATACACCACAATTATTAAAGAAAATTATAGAGACTTAGTTGATCAAATTAAGAAAATCGCTAAGGAGCATGACATTGGCGGAATAGTCATAGGTAATCCAATTAACATGGATGGAACAGAAGGGTCTTCTTCACAGTCAGCTAAAGACCTGGCTAAAAATCTTTCAAAAGATATTACTGAAAATATCACTTTATGGGATGAGAGGCTATCTAGCCAGGGAGCCTTTAATCTATCTAATGATTTACCAATTAATTCGTCAAAAAAAGTGAGGAAATTAGACGAGAATTCTGCTCAATTTATACTTCAAGGGGTGCTTGATTATTTTCATAATAAAAATACTTGATATAATACAGTAAAAGGCCTATAGAGTTGATTTTAATGGCAACTGTAAAAAAAGTTTCAGCTATTAAAAACGCTCCACAACATCTATTAGGTATCCAAAATTTATCAGTACTTGAGGCTAAAAATATTCTGAATGAAGCTAAATCTTTTATTAAATTAAATAGAAGCAGCTCGAAAAAACTCGATGTTTTAAGAGGAAAGACTCAGATTAATTTATTTTTTGAGCCCTCAACTAGAACGCAGAGTTCTTTTGATTTAGCTGGAAAAAGATTAGGTGCTGATGTCATGACAATGAATGTTGGTAACTCTGCTCTTAAAAAGGGTGAAACATTAATAGACACTGCGATGACATTAAATGCAATGCATCCAGATATCATTATAATAAGGCATCAAGATTCTGGTGCACCAAATCTTCTTTCTCAAAAAGTAAATTGTTCTGTAATTAATGCAGGAGATGGAAGAAGAGAACATCCAACCCAAGCTCTTCTTGATGCTTTGACAATTATCAATAGAAAAGGAAATATTGAAGGATTAAAAATAGCTATTTGTGGGGACATACTTCATTCCAGAGTTGCTAGGTCAAATATCTATTTAATGAATATGTTAGGAGCAGAAGTAAATGTGATTGCTCCGAAAACATTAATGCCTACAGAAATTGAAAAGTTAGGAGTTAAAGCGTTCACTGATATGAAAAAAGGTCTAGACGGATGCGATATTGTTATGATGTTGAGATTGCAAAACGAGAGAATGCAAGGATCATTTCTACCCTCAAAAAGAGAGTACTATGAATTTTTTGGGCTCACTCCAGAAAAATTAAAATTTGCAAAAAAAAATGCCTTGCTAATGCATCCCGGTCCGATGAATAGAGGTGTTGAAATTGATACAAAATTAGCAGATGACATTAATGTTAGTCTTGTAAAAGAACAAGTTGAATTAGGTGTAGCAGTAAGAATGGCATGTTTAAAATTGTATTGTAAATAAATGAAAGAAAAAATTTTAACAAATGTAAGAATTATCGATCCATCACAACAAATGGATGAAGATGGAAATATTATTATTGATAAAAATGGAAAAATAAAAAAAATTGGAAAAGGTGCAAAAATTTCTGATGTAAGTAAAGATTCTGAAAAAATTGATTTAAAAGGATTCATAGCTATTCCTGGGATAGTTGATATGAAAGCTTTTGTTGGAGAACCAGGATTTGAATATAAAGAAAATTTCAGAACATTAAGTCAAGCCGCACTAGCTGGTGGGGTTACATCAATTGTTACAATGCCTAATACAAAACCTATAATCGATAATGTTTCTATGGTTGACTTTATAATCAGAAGAGGAAGAGATAAAGCTAAAGTAAATTTATTTCCTTGTGCATCAATAACAAGAAAAATAGAGGGAAATCAAATGACAGAGTTTGGCTTGTTAAAAGCTAGGGGCATAATAGGTTTTAGTGATGTTACAAAAACAATTCAGAATGCAGAGTTAATGTCGAGAGTGATGAATTATGCGTCTGATTTAGATGTACTTATTATGCAGCATGCAGAAGATTATGAGTTATCAAAAAATGCCTCAATTAATGAAGGAGAAATAGCTACAAGATTAGGCTTGCAAGGAGTTTCAGATATAGCTGAGAAAATTATAATTGAGAGAGATCTTTCTTTATTAAGTAAATTTCCTTGTAGGTATCATATAAACCAAATTTCGTCGGAAAACTCATTGAATGTTATTAAAAAAAATAAATCTAATGGTATTAAATTTACTACAGGAGTTTCTATAAACAATTTATCACTTAATCAAAATGATATAGGAGAGTTCAGAACATTTTTAAAAATGTCTCCCCCACTTAGAGAAGAAAAAGATAGGATTTCGCTTATAGAGGGTATTAAAAATGATCTTATTGATGTAATCGTCTCTGATCATATACCTGAAGATGAGGAAAGCAAGAGACTTCCTTTTGCTCAAGCTGCAACTGGATCAATAGGTATAGAAACATTATTATCTTTGGCAATAGAACTTTATCATAATAAATCATTGCCTTTAGAAAAAATTATTAAGTGTTTAACTATAAATCCGGCAAAAATTTTAAAGATAAACAAAGGAACTTTAAAACAAGGCGCTGATGCAGATATTTGTATTTTTGATTTAGAGAAGCCCTGGGTTGTCAAAGCAGAAAATTTAAAATCAAAATCTAAAAATACTGCAATTGAAAATAGAAAGCTTCAAGGAAAAGTGGTGATGACATTTTTAAATGGTGAACCTCTTTACTCTAGCTAATGGACATAAATTTAATAATTGTAACTCTATATTCGTATTTTTTAGGTTCAATTCCATTTGGATTTATTTTAACTAAAATATTTCTGAAGCAAGATATTAGAGAAACAGGTTCAGGAAATATAGGTGCAACAAATGTTTTAAGGACTGGTAACAAGTTTCTTGCAATTTTAACTTTAGTTTTAGATTTTTTAAAAGGCTATATGACAATTATTGTTACTCTAAAATATTTTAATGATTTAATTTTGTTATCAGCTTTAATTTGTTTGTTGGGTCATATATTTTCAATTTGGTTAAAATTTAAAGGAGGAAAAGGAGTGGCTACATATTTAGGAATATTACTGGCATTATCAGTCAACTATTTTTTAATTTTTATTATAGTTTGGGTTTCAATATTATTAATTTTTAGATACTCATCTTTATCTTCAATTCTCGCAACTTTGGGTATTTTTATTTATGAATATTTTTTTTTAGAAAATAATATTTTGTCATTCTTATTTATTTCTTTTATAATTATCTTATATGCTCATAGATCTAATATCCTTAAATTAATAAATAAAAACGAAACAAAAGTTTTTTAGATGGCTCAAAAAATAATTAATAAGATTTATTGGATTTATTTTACGCTCAAACATAAATGAATATTGTTTATATTGTTCACGAAAATCATTATAATGAGTTATCAGGGGCACCTCTAATAACAAAACACTATGCTGAAAAGGCTATAAATAAAAAAAACAATGTTGCAATCATAACTCCTTCTGAAAACGAGATAAATCCTTACTTAAACCAAAAAATAATTGACGGTATTAATTTTTTTAATTGGCCTAAGTCAAAAGATTGGAATCTTACTAAACCTGAAATGATTGAACATAAAAGTTTTTTGAAGAAAATTAAAATTGATTTTAAACCCGACATCATCCATATAATTGATTTGGTTAATTTTAGACCTGATATTCTTGATTTTTGTAAGAGTCTAAAAGTTCCAATTGTTAAACACGTAATAAACTTTGAAGATTTATCTTTTTTTGATGGAGAATTAAAGTATGAGCACAAAAATAATAAATTAGACAAAAAAGGAAGTTTAAATACCTGCCTTACATGCCTTAACAATCATTATCATAATGAAAAAAAAGTAACTGGTCATATCGCAAAATTTTTATGGTTTAAATTCAATTTAGATATTAAAAATTATTCTGATAAGTTGGAAAAAAGAAGACTAGAAGTAATTGATATTACTGAAAAATATTTTGATCATTTGATATTTCCTACAAAGAATTTTGCAGATTTTTACTTTTCTCATTTAAATCTAAATAAAAATTTTGATATAATAGGTTTTGGTGTAAAAAAAAATTTAGATAAAAGTAATAAAATATCCAATCCTAATAAAAAAATAAATTTTATTTTTGTCGGAGGTGGGAGTGAACGAAAAGGATGGAAATTAGTAGAAGATTCTTTCGACAAAATTTTAAAAAAATATAAAAATAAAATAAATCTAAGAATTTATGGTTTTAAAAAGAAAACATCTAAATCAAAATTAGCAAAGTATAAAGCCGTTGAATTTTATGACAGCTTTGATTCTCCGGATCTATATAATACTTTAGCATGGGCTGATTTCGGACTTACAACATCGTATTTTGAAACTTATTGTAAAATTTTGTATGAATATTTAGAATCAGGAGTTATACCAATTTCAACAAATTTCTTTGGCTCAGAAATAATCACAAATGAGATCAATGGAATAGTCATTAATAGATCTTTTAAGGAAAATTTAATTAAAACAGTTGAAAATATATTAGAAAATCCAAAAGTAATTGAAAGATACTCAAAAAATGTTAAAAAAACAAAGATCTTGTACGAAGAAGAAGAATTTGAAAATATTTTTAATATTTATCAAAAATTAAAAAGATAAAAATTAATAATTACGTTAACATCTTATTTATGAATTTAGTAATTGTTGAAAGTCCAGCTAAAGCGAAAACAATCAATAAATATTTAGGAAAAGATTATTTGGTTTTAGCTAGTTACGGACACATTAGAGATTTACCATCTAAAAATGGTTCAGTAGATCCTGAAAATAAATTTCAAATGGAGTGGGAAATCGACTCTTTTTCAAAAAAATACTTAAAAGAAATTACAAATGCAGCCGAAGATTCTGACAAAATTATTTTAGCAACTGATCCTGATCGTGAAGGTGAAGCTATAGCATGGCATGTTAAAGAAGTTTTAGAAAAGAAGAAGTTGCTTAAAGATAAAAATTTGGAAAGAGTTGTATTTAATGAAATTACAAAAAAAGCAATCCTTGATGCAATAAAAAATCCAAGACAAATACATTTACCATTGGTAGAAGCTTATCTAGCAAGAAGAGCACTTGATTACCTAGTCGGTTTTAATATTTCCCCAATTTTATGGACTAAACTTCCTGGGTCTAAATCTGCAGGCAGAGTACAGTCAGTAGCACTTAAACTAATCACAGAAAGAGAAAAAGAAATAGAACTTTTTAAACCTAAGGAATATTGGACACTTACTTCCGATTTCTCAAATAAGGATAATAAAAAAATTTTTTCCAAATTAAGTTTATTTAATGGAGAAAAAATTGAGAGATTTTCTTTCAAGAATAAAGAGGAAATTCAAAAAGCAGTTGATGTTATTAATAAAACAAAATTTAAGATTGCTGACGTAAATACTAAATTATTTCGAAGAAATCCTCTTGCGCCTTTTACAACTTCTACACTGCAACAAACTGCCTCTGGGCGATTTGGTTTTGGTGCCTCAAGAACTATGCAAATTGCTCAACGGCTTTATCAAGGAATAGACATAGAAGGAGAAACGACAGGTTTAATTACTTATATGAGAACTGATGGTACGAACATTTCAAAAGAAGCTATAGAAGATTTTAGAAAACATATTACTGATGACTTTGGCGATAAATATTTACCCAGTGCGCCTAATAACTATACTGGAAAAAAAGCTAAAAATGCTCAAGAAGCTCATGAAGCCATAAGGCCAACTAATATTAAAAGAAAACCTGAAGATATTAAAAAATATGTAAATGCAGATCAGTTTAAGCTCTATGAATTAATATGGAGTAGAGCCCTATCCTCTCAAATGACGCCAGCTGAGTTTGATAGAAACACAATTATAATCTCATCAGAAAATAAGAATATTAATTTTCGAGCAAGTGGTTCTGTTATAAAGTTTGATGGATTCTTAAAAGTTTATCAAGTACAAGAAACTGATGAAGACGCAAAAAACATACTCCCTGAAGTAAAAGTAGGTGAAGAAATAAGTATTTTAAAGCTTAATGACGAACAGCATTTCACAGATCCTCCACCAAGGTATTCTGAGGCTAGTCTAGTTAAAAAGATGGAAGAATTGGGTATTGGAAGACCTTCTACTTACGCAAGCATCATATCTGTATTATCAACTAGAAATTATGTTGAATTGATGAATAAAAGGTTTCATCCTACAGATAGAGGTAAGCTAATTTCAGCCTTTTTAGAAAAGCTATTCTCTAAATATGTTGATTATAATTTTACAGCAGATCTTGAAAATCAGCTTGATGAAATAACAAGCGGTAAAATTGAATGGGTAAAAGTTTTAGATAATTTTTGGAAAGATTTTTACGAAAACGTAGGAAAAGTAAAAGAAAAAAGAACAAGAGAAGTGCTTGATTTATTAAATGAAAGTTTAGGTGCATTAATTTTTGAAAGGGATGAAAAAGATGCCATAGATAGAAAGTGTAAGCTTTGCGCTAACGGAGAACTAAGTCTTAAAAATAGTTTTAGAGGTGGAGCCTTTATTGGTTGTTCAAATTATCCAGAATGTAAATTTACTAGACCCCTATCCAAAGCTAAAGCTGCTGCACAATATAATTTAGCTGAACCTAAACTATTAGGTCAAAATAATAATGGTAAAGATATATATTTGAAAAATGGAAGATTTGGACCATATCTTCAATATGAAAAAGAAAAAGATGAACTTGAATTAAAAAAGAAAAAAGGAAGAAAAAAGAAAAACGAAAACGACCATTTGAAAAATGTTTCAATTCCAAAGGGTATTGACATTGATAGTGTGGATTTAGATAAAGCAAAATATTTATGTTCATTACCAAAAGTTTTGGGTCAACATCCGGAAAACGGCCATGACATTACATTAAATTCAGGAAGATTTGGCCCGTACTTAAAATGTGAAAATAAATCTGCAAGACTCGAAAATGTAGAGGATCTTTTTTCTATTGGTTTAAATAGAGCTATTACAATGATTGCTGAAGCCAAGCCTGGAAGGATATCCTCATCACTAATAAAAGATTTAGGGGAACATCCAGAAGATAAAAAACCAGTTAGGATTATGAAGGGACAGTATGGACCTTATATTAAGTATAAGTCTCTAAATGCTACAATTCCTGAGGAAAAAGATCCTAATGAATTAAATATGGAAGAAGCTTTGATTTTAATTGAAAAAAGAAAGGAATACGATAAGTCTAAGAAAAAGAAAAAAAGATGAATCTTAACAAAACAAATATAGGATTATTACTAGGTGATCCTTCAGGTATTGGACCAGAGTTAACAGTAAAATTACTAGATAGTAATGTGAGCGAAAAAGCTAACATTCTAATAATTGGTGAAAAAAAAGTCTTAGAAGACGGTCAGGAAGTTGTTGGAAAAAAAATAAATCTAAAATTTGTGGACAAATTTGATGATGTTAATTTTGATGGGAAAACAAAATTTTTTTTAGACATTTCTAAAGGAACAAACAGATCATACGTGAAGAAACAGGTTTGTGCCGAGTCAGGTAAAAGTGTTTTAGAGGCTACTGAAATAGCCCTTAGTTTAGCAAAAAAAAATAAAATTCATGCAATTAATTTTGCTCCTATGAATAAAGCCAGCCTGATTCAAGGAGGTTGTGAATTTAATGATGAACATGAACTATTTCAAAATAGGCTTAATGTTAAAGATTTTTGTTGTGAATTCAATGTTGTAGATAATTTTTGGACTGCAAGAGTGACTTCACATATACCAATAAAAGAAGTTGCTCAAAACATAACAAAAGAAAATATTTTAAAACCAATAAAACTTTTAAATAAGACACTTAAAATGAGCGGTATTGCAAATCCGAGAATAGCAGTGCAAGCTTTAAACCCTCATGCTGAATTCGGTACGGAGGAAAAAGATGAAATAATCCCAGCTATTGAAGAAGCAAAAAAGATGGGTATAAAAGCTGACGGCCCTCTACCATGCGATACTTCATTTATCACAGCTTTTAAAAATAAAAATCATGATTGTATTGTGGGAATGTATCATGATGCACTTCAGTGTGGTTTAAAAGCATTTGGTTTTGATAGAGGCGTGACCGTTTCAGGTGGTTTAGATATTCCAATTACAACACCAGCGCACGGTACTGCATTTGATATTACAGGAAAGAATATTGCTAATTTAGAACCAACTATCCAATCATTCAAATTAGCAATAAAAATGGCTGAGAGTAAATTTAATGGGAAAAGTAATTGACAGAATAAATACGTTAAAAATTAAATTACCAGAACCTAAACCTCCAGTAGGTGCCTATGTTGCTACAAAAATAATTGGAAATTTATTGTATGTATCTGGTCAAGTTTCAATCGATGAAAATGCAAAACTTATTACAGGAAAAATTGGAAAAGATTTAGATTTGGAAAAAGGTTATAAAGCCGCCGAAAGGTGTGGATTGAGTATAGTTGCACATGTTAAAAACGCCTGCGAAGGAGATTTAGATAAAGTTAAATCTTGTGTCAAATTAACAGGTTATGTTAATTCAACTAATGATTTTAAAGATCAGCCTAAAATTATTAATGGTGCATCAGATATAATAGCTAAAATCTTTGAAAAAAAAGGTGAACATACACGTGCAGCTGTGAGTGTGAACAGTTTACCTTTAGGTGTTGCAGTTGAAGTCGATGCTATCTTTGAACTCAATTAATTTTCAATATTAATTCATACACTTTGGCTCAAATCCAAAGTTTCTATCTACAAAATAAACTGATTTTTTTGATTTCCACATCCTATCATTTGCAACTATAGTATGATCTCTATCTGTGTACTTTTCAATTAACCAGTCTAGAGATATAGCCATCTGGTGTGTGTGATAATTTGCGTGCGCTTGATCTTTTGTAAAGTTCTGCAACCCAGATGGATCTTTACGTTCTCTGTATTTTTTAAGATCAGTAAGTCCCAAGTTCAGCACATCGACAGTTTTATCTATTTTTTGTTTTAATTTTTTTGGAAAATTCTTGTAACCCCAGAGTTCAGCTATTGCATAAAGTCCTAATAAATTATTTACACCCTGTGAATGATACCAGACATCTCTAACACCTCTGAAACTGTTATTATGAATATATCCATCTTGATATACGACTTTATCGGCTTTACTAATTCCCTTTTTAATCCATTCTGCTGCGGCACCTGGTTCATCTTTCCAGGCCAAATACGATAGCACAGAGATAGTTCCATCAGCCATTTGTATAAAACCTCTTGCATGTTTCTTTGTTGTTAATTCTTTTTCAGCCCACGGCTTGATATATTTTTTGTACAAAATATCAATATACTCATCAATAATTTTAAATTGTTCTTTAGTAAATTGATCTCTCATTAAGTATGCTTGTTGAATATAGGTAGCTCCATATATTTGAGCTTCGTGCGGCCTGTGAGAAATACAAGGTTTGTCACCTTTGGCTTTCGCACCGCCATAACATAATTTATCAACTTTACCTTCGTCTTTCAGTTTACTAATTTCCTTAGAAGTTAAAGTACTTAACATCACACCTGCTTGTGCCCAAGCTACCATAACTTCTGCAATTAGTGGTCCATGCTCGTCCATTTTGCTATCTACAATTGCCGAAATAATGGTTCCATGCAATAATGCTAACCTATTAGAGTGTTTTTCATGATTAACATATATGCTGTTTGATCTTTGTTCGTGATCTTTGTTCCAATCATACTTAGTAAGTTTCATTAAATGATCATAGTTGTTTCCTTGTAATTCAGGATTTTTTGACTTGCTTACGTGTGTTATTGCAAGATCCAAGTCCCAGCCTGCTTTACCCCAACTGCCATAACCATGCACACCTTTAAGAGAACATGTTTTTTTAGAAAGTTCGTTTGCAAAGAAATATTTTGGAATGACAATTTCATTTTTATTTGCATAAGCATTGGTAGACAAAATTATTACAAAAAGAAAAAATATTTTTTTCAAATTATTCACTTAAATAGAGTTAGGCCTTCCAATAGAGAAGTAGCTAATTTTATTTTTTTTCATTTCTTCTGAGGAATAAAGATTTCTTAAATCATACACTTTAAAATTCCTTTTTTTAACGATTTTTTTAAAATCAATCGATTTGAATTCATCCCATTCAGTTAGTAGAATTAATAAATCTGCACCATTGCAATTAGATTTGATATTATTTTTGTAATTGCAGTTTTTAATTTTCATAAATTCTTTTTTTTCACCCGAAGGATCATAGTAATTAACTTTTGCTCCTTTTTTGCATAGATAAGGTATCATGCTAAGGCTAGTAGAATCTCGCATATCATCAGTGTTTGGTTTAAATGTAACTCCTAAGAAAGAAATTCTTTTATTTTTTATATTTGCACCCAAGATTTTATGAATTCTTTGAGTAAGTAAATTAACTCTTTCTTTATTAGATTTAATAACTGATTTCACAACTGATAGATTTATCTTATATTTCTCTGCAGCAGATACGAGACCTTTTGTATCTTTTGGAAAGCATGAGCCTCCATATGCTGGGCCAGCACGTAAAAACCTACCGCCTATTCTACTATCAGAGCCCATCCCTAATGAAATATCTTCTATATTAACTCCAGATTTTTCACATAAGTTTGCAAGTTCATTAATGAAAGTAATCTTAGTTGCGAGAAAAGCATTTGATGCGTATTTTATTAATTCAGCTCCTCTTCTTGAGGTAGTAAAAAATTTTGACCCTTTATTAATTAATGGTGCATAAAGTTTTCTCATAATATTGAAGGTTCTTTTTTCGTTAGATCCTATTACAATTCTATCCGGATATCTAAAATCTCGAATTGCTTCACCCTCTCTTAAGAATTCAGGATTAGAGATTACTGTAAAAAGTTTTTTCTTTTTTTTTAAAATTTTTTCAATCTCATCACCTGTTCCTACAGGCACAGTAGACTTGGTAATGATAATTTTTTTTCTTTTTGAATATTTTAATATCTCTTTCGTGCATTTATAAACGAAAGATAAATCAACTTTAATTGATCCTTTTTTTGTAGGAGTCCCCACGCATATAAAAATTATATCTGATGAGTTTATGGCTCTATCAATATTTGAAGTAAATGAAAGACGTTTAGCTGTAAAATTTTTTTGAATTAATTCATCTAATCCTGGTTCATAAATTGGAGAAATTCCAGAGTTGAGTTTTTCTATTTTATTTTTATCTTTATCAACACAAACAACCTGGTTACCTATGTCAGCAAAGCAGACTCCGCTAACTAATCCAACGTAACCAGTTCCAATCATACATAGTTTCATTTAATTTCCCTTAGATATTTGAATTCCTGAATTTATATATCCACTTAAAGTTCCACAATCTAAATATTTCCCCTTAAAAATATTTCCGTAAAATTTATACTCTTTTTTAATTAAACTTCTAATTGCGTCAGTAATATGTATTTCTCCTCCCTGACCAGGTTTTAATTTTTTGATTTCACTAAAAACTTTTTTTGGCAATATATATCTTCCAATAATTGCAAAATTTGATGGCGCTTTTTTGATGCTAGGTTTCTCTACAACGTCTTTAATTCGAAAATAGCTTTTTTTTTTATTTTGGATCGATAAAATTCCCCATCTTGATACTGTTTTTCTCTCTACTCTTTTTGTAGCAATTATAGAACCTTTAGTTTTTTTATGTAGTCGTATCATTTCTTTTGAACAATTATTTTTTATTATTAAGTCATCGGGTAAGAGCATTAAAAAATATTTACTTTTTATAAATTTTTGGCATTTTAGAACTGCATCACCTGTACCTTTTGGCTTGTTTTGATAAACAAATTTTATCATTTTCTGATATCTTTTTATTTTTTTATATTCTTCAAGTAGTCTTTTATTTTTCTTTTTTTTTATTATCTTTTTATAAAAACTGTCATTAAAAAAATATTTTTTAATCGATAGTTTTTTTTTTGAAATTATAAATATAAATTCCTTTACACCTGCTTCAATGCATTCATCTAATATATATTGTAAATTCGGTTTACCATTGATGGGCATCAACTCTTTTGGCATTACACTTGTCAAAGGAAGCAATCTAGTCCCTAAACCTGCTAATGGAATAATGGCTTGTTTTATCATATGATTCTTATAATAGTTATTATCATTGCTTTATAGAAATGAAAATATTTAAAGATAAACATACCCTTCAAAGAGAGATTTTAAAAACTAAAGGGATTTCATTTGTGCCAACAATGGGTGCATTGCATAAAGGGCACATTTCATTAATCAAAAAATCAAAAAAATCTAGGCTAAAAACTTTAGTATCTATTTTTGTGAATCCGAAACAATTTCACAAAAAAAGAGATTTTAGAACCTATCCAAGAAAAAAAGCACAAGATATTAAATTGTTAAAAAAATTGAGAATCGATTACTTATATATTCCAACATCAAAAGACATATACGGATTTAAACCTAAAAACAAAATTTTCTTAGATAAATCATCAAAAAAATTATGTGGTAAATTTAGAAAAGGTCATTTTGAAGGTGTATTAAATGTAGTAAACAGGTTTATAGAAATAATTAAACCTAAATATATATATTTAGGAAAAAAGGACTATCAGCAACTTTTTCTAATTAAAAAGCACATTGAAAAAAGAAAGATTAAATCTCGAATAATCGAATGTGAAACTATTAGAGAAAATAATGGAGTAGCCTGTTCATCAAGAAATTCTAAACTAAATAAAAATCAAATTAAAATTGCATCTAATATTCATAATTATTTAAGAAACTTAAAGAAAAAAATAAGAAAAAATTATAATTTATTTAACATAAATAAAATAAGAAAAGATTTAATAAATTTAGGTGCAAACAAAATAGATTATGTAGAAAATTATAATATTAAAAGTTTTAAAAGAATTTTAAAATCGAATAAAAATTTCAATTTATTTTTTGCATATTATATCAAAAATATAAGATTAATCGATAATATCTAATTAAGAAAATAAAAAGATCCTAAACCTAGAAAAGAAAGAAAGCCAATTACATCTGTAATAGTTGTTACAAAAACACTTGAAGCTAAAGCGGGATCAATATTTAATTTTTTTAACGAAACTGGAACTAAAATTCCAAATAAACCTGCAACGATCATATTTAATATCATTGAAATTCCTATTAATAGAGAAAGATTTAATTCTTTAAACCATAATTGAACTATTATTGCAGTGATTATTGCAAAAATAATACCGTTTAAAATACCTATAAGAAATTCTTTTCCAACAACTCGGTTAAAATTACTTTTTGATAATTCTTTTGTAGCTATAGCACGTATTGTAACTGCTAACGTTTGCATGCCGGCATTCCCTCCCATTGATGCTACTATTGGCATTAAAAAAGCTAAAGCAACCATCTGCTCTATTGATGCTCCAAAGAAACTTATTACCCAAGTGGCAAGTAAAGCAGTAAACAAATTTAGTAATAACCAATTAAATCTTCTTTTAGTTTTAAGCATTACACTATCAGTAATTTCCTCGTCGCCTACCCCGGCTAAACGCAATGCATCTTCCTCGGCTTCTTCTTGAACAACAGTAACAACATCATCTGCTGTAATCATTCCAACTAGTTTATTTTCTTTATTCACTACTCCTGCAGAAACTAAGTTGTAGTTTTCAAAAGTAAGACCAACTTCTTCTTTGTCCATATTTACTGAAATTAAAACTGGCATTTCCCTCATTATAGAACTCATTTTCAAATCCCTAGATGTTCTTAAAACTCTTGAAGAAGGAACGGTTCCGATGGGTTTAAAGTCATTATCTACTATAAATATTTCTAAAAATTCTTCTGGTAGATCTTTGTCTTCTCTTAAATAATCTATAGTCTGACCTACAGTCCAATTACTAGGGACTGCTGTAAATTCTCTTTGCATTATTCTAGCTGCGGAGTCTTCTGGATAACTAAGTCCTTCTTGCAAAAGAAACTTATCTTTGGGAGGAAGTTTTTCTAAAACTTTTTCTTTTGTCTCCTTAGATAAATTTTCGAGAATTTTTATTGCATTATCAGACTCTAAACGCTTTATTATCTTAATTAGAGACTCGATAGAAAGTAATTGCAAAACCTCACTTTGAATAGACTCGTTTAATTCAATGAATATCTCTGGGTCAATATTAAATGACTCAATCTCAATGAGTTTTGTTCTTGTATCCGAAGTTAAGTTTTCAATTAAATTAGCTACATCGGCTTCATGAAGATTTTTAAGTGTTTGATTAATAAACTCAACGTTTCCTCTCTCAATATTTTGAGTGAAAGTGTTAATAAACTCCTTATTAAAATCCAAGTTGACTTTTTTAGTTTCAGTTGATTTTGGTAAAGCCATAAATACCTCTTAAAGTTTTTTTGAGACTATTAGTCTATAAAATGGTAAAATTCAATTTAAATGAGTGTAGAAATTAAAATCAGTAAAAAACGTATATCCTATAAAATGGCGATGCTTTTTCTCAATAAAAGAGTAGAGCAAGTAAAAAATGGTAAAAAAAGAGAATTAATATGGATTTTAGAACATCCAATAACTTATACAGCTGGAGTAAGATTTAATAAAAAAGAAATATTAGACAAAAAAATTAAAATAGTTCAAACAAATAGAGGAGGTAAAATAACTCTTCACAACCCCGGTCAAAAAATTGTTTACTTTGTAATCAATCTTAATAATAGAAAAAAAGATATAAGAAAATTTATAAGTGTGATTGAAAACAGCATAATTCAATTTTTAAGAATTTATAAAATTAATGCTAAAAAAGATAAAAAAAATATTGGTATTTGGGTAAATTCAAAAAAAATTGCTGCAATTGGTATAAGAATATCAAGATGGATTGCATATCATGGATGCTCAATAAATATTTCAAATAATCTAAATCAATATTTGAAAATTATTCCTTGTGGCTTAAGTAACAAAAACGTCACTTCGGTATTTCAAGAAAGAAAAATTAAAATAAATAATTATGAAAATAAGTTGGCTGAAATTTTTTCAAAAAATATCGAAAACATTTAGAAATTTTTTTTAAAAAAATCTTCAAAAATACTATCGTAATTTGCTTTAAAATTATATTGAACATTATTTATCATGAACTTAATCTTATGAGCATGCAGCATTAGATTTCGAATTTTAATTCGTTTTATATTATTAAGAAAATATTTGTCATCTCCGACTATGGGATTTCCTATATTTAATAATTGCTTACGTAGTTGATGTTTTCTACCTGTAATTGGATTTAGCTCTAAAAATGTATAATCTTCACCCGTTTTAATTATTTTTAAATTTGAAATAGCTTTTTGAGTAATTTTCTTATTTTTCTCAATATAAATAAGATTATCTCTCATAATCCTAATTGATTTATTAACTTTTCCATACACAATAGCTAAATAGGTTTTATGAATTTTTCTTAATCTAAACAATGATGTAAAAAGTTGGGCAAATTTTCTATTTTTAGCAATTATAAGAATTCCTGAAGTTTCTTTATCAAGTCTATGAACAATAAACGGCTTTGAGTTTTCGAAATATTTTGTATTTTTAAGAATATCAATTATATTTTTTAGTGATTTAGTACCTGATTGAACTGGCAGTCCTGTTGGTTTGTTTATTACTATAAAATTTTCATTATCCTCTAAAACATGTTTATCATAAGAACCTATCTCTTTTTTTTTGGGTAAATACTTAATCTTTTTATTATTATCTATAGGTTTAAATTTATTTATATCAAAAACCTCGACTATGTCTCCGGTTCTTAGTCTATGAGAAGATTTAATTTTTTTTTTATTAACTTTAATTTTATTTTGTCTAATATTTTTTTCTATTAAAGAGTGTGGTAAATTTATTACTTTTTGTTTAAACCACCTGTCTAGACGAGACCCATTAAAGTCTTCGTCAACAATAAAAGATTTGCGCATGAAAGCTAAATTATTTGCTTGCTACTTTTTGTTTATCTTGAGGTTCTTTAGATTTTTCTTTTGTTTCAATTTTTTTAGGTTTATCAATTTTTTTCGCCTCTGGATTTCTATCAACTAGTTCAATAACAGCCATAGGTGCGTCATCTCCAGTTCTAAAACCAGCTTTTAATACTCTCGAATAGCCACCTTTTCTTGAACTGTATCTTTTAGATAGTTCATTGAAAACTTTTGTGACAGATTTTTTATCTTGAAGTTTTGAAAAAAGCCTTTTTTTGTTACTTAAATCATTTTTTTTACCAATTGTTATTACTTTATCTATTTGAGGTTTTAGCTCTTTGGCTTTTGGAAGAGTGGTAACTATTTGCTCATATTTAATTAATGAATTAAGCATATTTTTAAATAATGCTTTTCTATGCTCACTTGTTTTGTTTAATTTTCTATAACCAATACCGTGTCTCATTAATAATTGTTTTCCTCTAATTTCTTGGATAGTTCTGCAATATTGTCTGGTGGCCAATTTGGTATTTCCATGCCTAAATATAAAGACATTGTATTTAAAACTTCTTTAATTTCGTTTAAAGATTTTCTACCAAAGTTTGGTGTTCTCAGCATTTCTGGCTCGGTTTTTTGAACTAAATCACCAATGTAAATTATATTATCGTTCTTTAAACAATTCATTGATCTTACCGATAATTCCAACTCTTCTACTCTCTTCAAAAGATTTCTATTAAATTCAGGTTCAGAAGATTTTACCTCTTTGACAACTTCTTGTGGATCTTCAAAATTTACAAACATTGACAATTGATCTTGGAAAATTCTTGCAGAATAGGCAATAGCATCTTCTGCATCTACAGTACCATTTGTTTCAACAGTCATTATTAATTTATCATAATCTAATGCGCTACCTGCTCTGGTATTTTCAACTGAAAAAGATACTTTTTTTACTGGGCTAAAAAGAGAATCTATTGAAATCAGGCCTAAAGGACTATCGTCAGTTTTATTTTTGGGGGCTTGTACGTATCCTTTGCCTGTACTTACCATCAATTCCATATGAAAATTAGTTTTCTCATCTAGATTGCAAATAGTTTGATCAGGATTAAGAATTTCTATCTCAGGAACTAACGTGATATCTTTAGCTTTAACTTCTTTTGGGCCTTTAATGTCTAATATTATTTTTTTTGAACTTGATGATGAAGATTTAATGGCTAAGTTTTTAACATTTAAGACAATGTCAGTAACATCTTCTCTAACACCTTTGATTGATGAAAACTCGTGCAAAACTCCATCAATTTGAATAGCTGTAACAGCTGCGCCTTGTATAGAAGATAATAATATCCTTCTTAGAGAATTACCAATTGTTTGTCCAAATCCTTTCTCTAAGGGTTCGGCAACTACTTTTGCAATTGTCTTATCATCATTGCTTGTAATGTCTAATTTATTTGGTTTAATTAATGCTTTCCAGTTCTTGTCTATAACGTTACTCGTTGTTTGCATTTATACTCTCCTTCTTTTTGGTGGTCTTGCTCCGTTATGAGGCATAGGTGTTGTGTCTTTTATTGATAAAATTTTAAATCCTTTTGACTGTAAAGATCTTAAGGCGGTCTCTCTACCCGATCCAGGGCCTTTAACCTGGACGGTCAGAGTTCTGAGACCTTGTTCATAAGCCTTTGCACCTGCATCATCTGCTGCTATTTGTGCTGCATAAGGAGTTGATTTTCTTGAACCTTTAAAACCTTTAGCTCCAGCTGATGACCAGGATATAACATTTCCGCTTTCATCGGCGATTGAAATAATGGTATTATTAAAGGTTGAATAAACATAAGCTATTCCAGTTGTAATATTTTTTTTAATTTTTTTCTTTTTTTTAAATGATGATACTTTTTTAACTTCGACTTTTTTTTCAATTTTTTTTTCTTTTTTTTCGTCTTTTTTATTCATTTTAGTTTTTTCTATTTCTTGAGAGGTGTTAATTTTTTTCCAGCAATAGCAATTGCTTTACCCTTACGTGTCCTCGCATTACATTGAGTTCTTTGACCTCTCACAGGTAGCTTTTTCTTATGCCTTGTTCCTCTATAACAAGCTAAATCTACTAACCTCTTTATATTAACTGAAACCTCTCTTCTTAAATCACCTTCAACTTTATGATTTGCATCAATGAATTCTCTTATTTTTAATACCTCTTCCTCTGATAAATCATTTACTCGCTTTGAAACTGGTATATTCAATTTTTTACAAATTAACTTTGAAGAATGGTTGCCAATTCCATGTATGTAGGTAAGTGCTATACTGACAACTTTATTTTGTGGAATGTTAATTCCTGCTATTCGAGCCATAAAATATATGATTTAAGTTTACTGCGTATTTATATTGTGTAATCATTTAAAGTCAACCCTAGATACTATCAATTAAGCCGCTAATTTCATTGTTAATTTGAGATATACTGTTTTCTCCATTTACAACTTGAAGCAATTTAGTTTGCTTATAATAATTCAAAACAGGTTCGGATGACTTTTCATAGGTTTGAAACCGTTTTATTGCAATTTCCTCCTTATCATCTGCCCTTTTTTCAATAGATTTCCTCTCTGAGATTCTTTTTTTAATTGTTTCTAAACTTACATTCAATTTTAATACAATATCTATTTTTTGATTATAGTTCTTTAATAAAATGTCTAAATTTTTTGCTTGCTGTAGTGTTCTGGGATATCCATCAAAAATAATTTTATTTTTGTAGTTTTCATTTGAAATAAATTTTTCTATTAAGTCTCCAACAATTTCATCCGATACTAGCTCACCAGAATTCATAATCGAAGAAATTTTACTTCCTAGTTCAGTGCCATTTTTAATTTCATTTCGCAAAAGATCCCCAGTAGATAATTGATGAATATTATATTTTTTAACTATAAATTTAGATTGAGTTCCTTTACCTGCGCCTGGAGGGCCAAATATGACTATGTTCATTTAATTCTTATTTACCAAATTTAGTTTTTTTGATTAAAGATTCATATTGTGAACTCATTAATCTAGTCTGAACTTGAGTGACAGTATCCATTGCTACTACAACAACAATTAAAATAGATGTTCCGCCTAAATAAAAAGGAATTGGATATTTTGCTATTAGAAACTCAGGCATTAAACATACAAAAGTTAAATAAAGTGATCCAACAGTAGTTAGTCTTATCAAAATCATCTCAATATATTCCGCTGTTCTTTCGCCTGGTCTAATCCCAGGAATATAACCACCGTATTTTCTTAAATTTTCTGCTGTTTCTTTTGGATTAAAAACTATGGAGGTGTAGAAGAAAGAAAAAAATATTATTCCAGATGCGTACAGCAGCATGTATAGAGGTTGACCCTGGGTAAACATTGAAGAAATTTTGAGAAAAGTATCTGACTCCGCAAATCCAAAATTTGAAATTGTAATAGGCAATAATAATAAAGCTGATGCAAAAATAGCTGGGATAACACCGGCTGTGTTTATTTTGAGAGGGAGGTGTGAAGACTCTCCTCCATACATCTTATTTCCTACTTGTCTTTTAGGATAATTAATTAGGATTTTTCTCATTGCTCTCTCAAAAAAAACAATGAATAGTACTGTTAAAATTACTAAAATAAAAATTCCAACAATCATTAGTGCAGATAACGCGCCTGTTCTTCCTAATTCAAAAGTAGAGGCTAAAGCTCTTGGAATTTCTGCTACAATACCTGAAAAAATTATTAATGATATTCCGTTTCCAACTCCTCTAAGTGTAATTTGCTCACCTAACCACATTAAGAAAGTTGTGCCGGCAACTAAAGAAATAGTCGTTATAATTCTAAAAGTTAAACCAGGTTCTATAACTAAATTGCCTGCATTTTCAAGACCGACTGAAACACCGTATCCTTGTAAACAAGCAATTAAGACTGTTCCATATCTTGTTATTTGAGTTATTTTTTTTCTCCCTATTTCGCCTTGTTCCTTCAAATTTTTAAAATAATCTGAAACACCAGTTAATAATTGCACGATAATAGCAGATGATATGTAGGGCATTATTCCTAGAGCAAAAATCGCCATTCTTGTAACCGCACCTCCAGAAAACATATTAAACATACCCAAAAGACCCTTTTGACTTGATGACATTATTTCTTTTAATGCTAAAGGATCAATACCAGCCAAAGGAACGTAAGTTCCTAATCGATAAATTACAAGTATGATGATTGTGAAAAAAATTCGATTTTTTAAATCTTTTGCTTGGGAAAATGCACCTGCAGTATTTAGAGTTTCGCTAGACATATATATTATTTTTTAATTATGTTAATTTTAGCGCCTGCTTTTTGTATTTTTTCCAATGCTTGCTTCGAAGCAAAATCAGCGGTAATACTGATTGTATTTTTTAATTCTCCTGTACCTAATATTTTTAATTTTTTAAATTTTTTGCTTACTAACTTTTTCTCTTTTAAAATTTTTAGATCTAAACTATCTTTTAAATTATTTTTGGTTTTGCTAATCATACTTTGGATTTTTGATAAATTTAGAACTGCCATATTTTTTTTAGTAAAATTTTTAAATCCTCTTTTTGGCAACCTTCTGTAAAGAGGCATCTGGCCACCTTCGAAACTTTTTATTGCAACACCGGATCTAGATTTTTGACCTTTGTGACCTCTTGAAGATGTTTTGCCCTTTCCAGATCCTATGCCTCTACCAACTCTAATTTTTTTTTTATTAATTTTTAATAAAGAATTTAAATTCATTATTTTGCCTCTCTTTTTAAAACTATGTCAGAAATCTTTTTTCCTCTTATATTGGACAGAATTTTTGGCGAAATTTGTGACTTAAGACCATTAAGACAAGCTTTTAATACGTTATGAGGGTTTGCAGATCCCAATGATTTGGCAACAACATCTTGTATTCCAATTACTTCACAAACTGACCTGATTGCTCCACCAGCAATTATTCCTGTTCCGGCAGGGGCAGCTCTAAGAAAAACTTTACCTGATCCGTTTTTTCCTTTCACATCATGATGCAAAGTTCTACCTTCTTTTAATGGAATTTTTATTAAATTTCTTTTTGCAACTTCAGTTGCTTTCTTAATTGCATCAGGTACTTGTTTTGATTTTCCTTGTCCTATTCCAATTGAACCTTTTTGATTTCCAACAACAACTAGAGCTGCAAACCCAAACCTTCTACCACCTTTTACAACTTTTGTGATTCTATTGATCGCTACTAATTTTTCTTTTATGTCGCTTTCAATCTTTTTGTTTTCACTCATAATTAAAATTTTAATCCATTTTTTCTTAATGTATCTGCGAATGTTTTTACTCTACCATGATACTTATGCTGTCCTCTATCGAAATATACTTGGTTTATATTTTTCTCTTTTGCTCTTTTTGCCAATATTTCCCCGATGAAAGTTGATTTCTCCATTTTTTTCATCTTTTTATTTTTAATTTCTTTTTCCATAGAAGAAGCTGCAACTAAAGTTTTTTTATGCTTATCATCGATTATTTGTGCCGATAAATTATTTAAAGACTTTGTAATAGATATTCTATATCTTTCATTGCAAACAGATTTAAGTTTTTTTCTATTTCTAAGTTTTCTTTTAAGTTTACTTGAAATTTTTTTCATTATTTTTTCTTTCCTTCTTTTCTTAGCACAAACTGTCCTCTCTCTTTTATGCCTTTTGCTTTATAAGGCTCCACAGGTTTAAGGCTTTTAATATCTGCAGCGATTTTTGAAACAAGTTCTTTGTCAACCCCGTTAATTTTGATTATAGTTTGTTTTTCAACTGTAATTTTTATTTCTTTTGGAATTTTAAAATTTATATCATGACTAAAACCTAGTTGAAGATTTAATGTTTCACCTTTCAAGTTAGCTCTAAAGCCAACGCCAGATAATTCTAAAATTTTTTCATGCCCTTTTGATACGCCTAAAACAGCATTATTTATGATACTCCTATAGGTTCCCCATAAGATGGAGGTTTTTTTATCGATTTTATTATTTAAAGGTTTTATTTGAAATTCACTCTCATTTATCTTAGACGAAAAAATTTTATCATTTATTGTTAATTTTGTTGATCCTTTTGGCCCTGTGATAGTTAAACTTGAACCTTCAATTTTTATTGAGGAGTCTTTAGGCACAATTATATTTTTTTTTCCTATTTTAGACATTAAAACACTCTACAAATTATTTCTCCACCAAGATTATTTTTTCTTGCATCGGAGTCGCTCATCACTCCTTTTGGTGTAGATAAGATTGCTAGACCAAGTCCATTCATAACTCTTGGTATACTTGTGGCTCTTGAATAAACTCTACGGCCAGGCTTAGATATTCTTTTAATTTCTTTAATTACTGGATCTCCTTCATAATATTTTAATGAAATCCTTAAACTAACTTTGTTTTTTTCGGATTTATTTATAAAAAAATCTTTAATATAACCTTCATTTTTCAAAATCGTTAAAATATTCTTTCTAAATTTAGATGAAGGTATCTCTATTGAACTCAATGCTCTCATTTGTCCGTTTCTAATCCTTGAGAACATATCACCTATGGGATCTGTAAATGTCATATATCTCTCCTACCAACTTGATTTTGTAATACCAGGAATTTTACCCGATGATGCCATATCTCTGAGTGCAATTCTTGATATTTTTAATTTTCTATAAACTCCGTGAGGTCTTCCTGAAATCTCACATCGATTTCTTACTCTTATTTTTGAAGAATTTTTTGGTAATTTATTCAATTTTAATTGAGCCTCAAATCTTTCAGATAATTCTAATTTTTTATTATTGATAATTTTTTTTAATTCAGCTCTTTTTTTTGCAAACCTTTTAACAAGTTTTATCCTTTTTAAGTTTTTTTCTATCGCACTTTTTTTTGCCATATATACCTCAGTTTTGTTTTTGGTTAATTGGAAAGTTTAACTCTTTAAGAAGTGCTATCGTTCCTTCCCTACTTTTACTAATTGTTACAATTGTAATATCGATACCTCTTATCTTGTCTACTTTATCAAAATTTACCTCTGGAAAAACAATGTGTTCTTTTATCCCAAAAGAGTAGTTATTAGAACTGTCAACTCCTTTTGATGAAAGTCCTCTAAAATCTTTAATTCGTGGTAAAGCAATATTTACTAATCTATCAATAAATTCATACATTTTAAAAGATCTTAAAGTTACTTTTACACCGGCGTTTGATCCTTTTCTTGTTTTAAAATTTGAGATAGATTTTTTAAATTTCGTTATCACTGGTTTTTGTCCAGCAATTAATGACATATCATCTACACAAGCCTTTAGTTTCTTGCTATCTGATGCATCTTCACCCAAGCCCATGTTTAATATAATTTTTTCAATTTTAGGTACCTCATGTTTATTTTTCACTGAAAGTATATTCATTAGTTTAGTAACTATCTCTTTTTCATAAGAAATTTTTAATCTTGGTATCATTTATTACCGGTCACTTTCTTTTCTTTTTTTTTTAAATCAATATTCTTAATATTTGAAAGATGAATAAAATTTTCCTTAGAAATAATTCCACCTTTGTTTTCCTTCGTGGGTTTTAGATGCTTTTTAATCATGTTTATAGACTTAACTTTTACCTTTTTTTGTTTCCTATTAATTTCTAGTATATCTCCAGTTTTACCTCTATCTTTACCTGCAATAATCTTTACTTGTGTTCCTTTTTTTATAATCATTTATAATACCTCTGGAGCTAATGAAATTATTTTAGTATGCCCTCTTGATCTAAGCTCTCTTGTTACTGGACCAAAAATTCTTGTTCCTATTGGCTCTCCTTTATCATCTGTTAGTACAACTGCATTAGAATCAAACTGAACTTTTGAACCATCATTTCTATAAATTTCTTTCTTAGTTCGAACAACTACTGCTTTATGCACTGCTCCTTTTTTGACCTTTCCTTTTGGAATAGCATCTTTGACACTGATAACTATTAAGTCTCCTACAGCAGCATACCTTCTTTTTGATCCTCCGAGAACTTTTATACATTCAACTCTTTTAGCACCTGTATTATCTGCAACTGTTAATTCTGTCTGAATCTGAATCATTTGTCCATTACCTGCCAAGTTTTCTTTTTTGAATAGGGTTTGCTTTCAATAATTGAAACTTCTTCACCTTCTTTAAATTTATTTTTTTCATCATGAGCATGGTATTTTTTTGATCTTTTAATAATCTTTTCATAAAAAGGATGTTTAAATTTCCTTGTTACTTCTACAACAACCGTCTTATCACTTTTAGCACTTTTCACTATTCCCTTTAATATTTTTTTTGTCATTTTGTATTTTTTAATGTTGTATATAATCTTGCAATATTTTTTTTTATTTGCCCATATTGAGCTTGATTAGAAACTTGATTATTAATCTTTTTAAATCTGATGTTAAATAAATCTTTTTTAAGAGTTAAAATTTTTTTCTCTGCTTGATCTTTAGTTAACTTTTTATCTTCTTTTTTCTTATTCATAATTATCTTTTTATAAATTTAGTTTTTATTGGTAGTTTAGCTGATGCCTTGTATAAAGCCTCGCGTGCTACTTCTTCGCTTACACCATCAATTTCAAAGATTATTCTACCTGGTTTAACTCTACATGCATAATATTCTGGTGACCCTTTTCCTTTACCCATCCTTACTTCGGTGGGCTTTTTAGATACTGGAATATTTGGAAAAATTCTTGTCCAAACTTTTCCTGTTCTTTTCATGTATCTAGTCAAAGCAACTCTAGCAGCTTCGATTTGTTTCCCTATTATTCTCTCTGGCTCAATTGCTTTCAAGCCAAATTGGCCATAATTTAATTCCACAGCCCTTGAAGCTTTGCCGTGAATTCTCCCTTTGAATGCTTTTCTATATTTAGTTCTTACTGGTTGAAGCATTTTTTACTCTCTCCTTTTTTTCTTTCTCAACATCTTTTGCCATTAGTTCACCTTTATAAATCCAAACCTTAACACCAATAATTCCATAGGTTGTTAAAGCCTCTGCAAATCCATAATCTATATCTGCTCTTAAAGTATGAGAAGGTATACTTCCTTCTCTTAACCATTCTGTTCTTGCAATTTCATTTCCAGCTAATCTACCACTTAACATTACTTTTATGCCTTTTGCATTTAATCGCATTGCAGATTGCATTGCTCTCTTCATAGCTCTTCTATATGCTACTCTCTTGACAAGTTGTTGAGCAATATTTTCTGCGACCAAATTTGAATTTAATTCTGGTTTTTTAATTTCTTTAATATTAACATTTACATTACCATTAGTTATTTTCATTATATTTTTTTTAATTTTTTCAATATCAGCTCCTTTTTTTCCAATAACGAACCCTGGTCTTGAAGTGTGGATAGATACTGTGCACTGTTTAGAAGATCTTTCAATAATTATCTCCGATACTCCAGAATTTAAAATATTTTTTTTTATATATTTTCTTATTTGAAAATCCTCAATCAAATATTTTCCAAAATCTTTTTTCTTAGCAAACCAGGTTGAATCCCAACCTCTATTTATTCCTAATCTTAATCCAATTGGGTTAATTTTTTGTCCCATTATTTACTCACTTTCTTTTCTTTTTTTTCCTCAAGAACTATTGTTATTCTGCTAAAAGGTTTCTTGATTGGACTTGCCCTTCCTTTTGCTCTTGGCCTATATCTTTTCATAACTAATGATTTTCCTACATAGGCTTCTTTTATAAACAAGTTGTCTATATCAAACTGGTTATTATTTTCTGCATTTGCAATAGCTGACTTTACTGTTTTGCTTACATCATGAGCAATTTTTTTTCTGGTAAATTCTAAATCTCTTAAAGCTACATCAGCTTTTTTTCCTTTAATAAAGTTACATACTAAAGCAAGTTTTCTTGGACTAGTTCTTACGTTTTTATTTATAGCTTTAACTAAAGTAGTTTCTTTACTCATTATTTTTTATCTCCTTCAGCGGGTTTTTCTGCTGCAGCTGCCTTTTTGTCAGCTGGTGTATGACCTTTGAATGTCCTAGTTGGCGCAAATTCACCTAATTTATGGCCCACCATTTCTTCAGAAATAGTAATTGGTATAAAAGTTTTTCCATTATGAATCATGAAGCTATGACCCACAAAATCAGGGATTATAGTGGAGTTTCTAGACCATGTTTTAATAGGTTTTTTATTTGCTCCTCCCTTAAGTTTATCGATTTTCTTTAATAAACTTGGGTGTACAAAAGGTCCTTTCCAAACTGATCTTGTCATTATTTATTTCTCTTCTTTCTTCTTGTAATTATAAATTTATCACTTCGTTTTGGCTTTCTTGTTTTCAATCCCTTAGCTGATTGGCCCCAAGGTGAAACCGGACTTCTTCCTCCTGAAGTTTTTCCTTCTCCACCTCCATGAGGGTGATCTACTGGGTTCATTGCAACTCCACGAGTTTGAGGTCTCTTTCCTCTCCACCTATTCCTACCTGCCTTTCCAATTTTAATATTTTTTTGGTCTGGGTTAGATACAGTGCCAATAGTCGCTATACATTTACTGCTAACTTTTCTAGTTTCTCCTGAAGCTAATTTTAATATTGCATAGTCACCATCATAACCAGAAAGTGTTACTGAAGAACCTGCTGATCTAGCTAATTTAGCTCCATTTCCAGGGATCAGCTCAACATTGTGTAATAATGTTCCCGGCGGTATATCCTTTAATTCTAAAGAGTTTCCAATTTTTATTTCAACATTTTTTCCTGACTCAATTACATCGCCTTTTTTTAAACCCTGAGGGCAAATAATATATGTTTTCTCCTTATCTTGATAAGTCACCAAAGCTATATAAGCTGTCCTGTTAGGATCGTACTCTATACGTTCTACTGTTCCTGGTATATTTTTCTTTTTTCTATAAAAATCTATAATTCGGTATTTGTGTTTTGAACCACCTCCTATATGTCTAGAAGTAATCCTTCCAAAATTATTTCTTCCGCCTGTAAAATTTTGACCTTTCGTCAAAGGCTTATAAGGGGCTCCTTTCCACAAAGCGCTCTTATCTATTACAACTGTGCCTCTTGTCGATTTTGTATAAGGTTTAAATGTTTTTAAAGTCATAAATTAAATTCCTGTAGTTAAATCGATACTTTGACCTTTTTTTAAAGTTATAATTGCTTTTTTATAACCTGATTTATAGGATTTTCTTCCTTGTCTTAATTTCATTTTACTTTTTTGATTTATTATATTTACTTTTATAACATTAACTTTAAATAACTTTTCTATATTTTTTTTAATAATCTTCTTACTAGCTTTTTCATGCACTTTAAAAACTGTTTTGTTTTGCTCCGATAAAATTGTAGCTTTCTCAGTTATAATTGGACTCCTAATTGAGTCTATGTAATTAATTTTTTTCATTCAAAACTCTTTCTTGGATTTTTTTGGCTGAAGAACTAGTAATAAGAACATTCTTAAATTTAAAAATATCATAAATATTTGCACCTTCGTCGTTAATTAATTTTACATCTTTAATATTTCTAGCTGATTTGTTTATATTCTTAAAAGAGTCTTTATCAGATATAATTAATGTATTTTGAAGCTTATTGTTTAGTAAAAATTTATTGAATTCTTTTGTTTTTTTAACCTCTTTTTTTACATCATCTAATATGAACAAGTTTTTTTCTACATTTTTTTTTGATAAGGTTTGAGCTAAAGCTAACTTACGTACTTTTTTATTAATTTTTTTTACTTTGTAGACAGAGCCTTTGGGACCATGAGCTATACCTCCGCCAACAAATATAGGAGCTTTTTTACTCGCGTGACGTGCGCCACCGCTTCCTTTTTGAGCTACAATTTTTTTTGTAGAACCTCTTATCTGATTTCTTTGTTTTGTTTTAGCAGTTCTTGGTTTTGAGTGGTTTAACTGCCAGTCTATTACAAACTTTATTAGCTTATAATTAATTTTTAGCTTAACTAATTTATCTGAAATCTCAATTGAGCTATTTTTGGTACCATCAATTTTTAATAAAGGTAATTTCATCTATTTTTTACCTTTCTTAGCTTCCGTAGCTTTAATTTTTGCATCATATTTTTCTTTTATAGTTTTTCTAGTCACATTTTTTACAGACTCTCTAATAAAAACTGTTGAGTTTTTTGCGCCAGGTATTGAACCTTTTATATACAAAAGATCGTTTTCCATATCTGACTTTATTACTTCTAGGTTAAGCATCGTTCTAAATTTATCACCCATATGGCCAGCCATTTTTTTTCCTTTGAAAACTTTTCCAGGATCTTGTCTCTGACCAGTTGAACCATGTGATCTGTGAGAGACTGATACACCATGTGAAGCACGAAGACCACCAAAATTCCACCTTTTCATAACTCCTGCGAAACCTTTTCCAATTGTTTTTGACCTAACATCTAAAAATTTTTTGTCTTTAAATATTTCTAAACCAAGTTCATTTCCTTCTTTAAATTTTTCAATATTATCAATTCTGAATTCTTTTAAAATTTTCTTTGGTTCAGTATTTTTTTTTGTAAAATAACCCTTCATTTGTTTTTTTAATTTTGAATTTTTTATTTTAAAAAAACCTACTTTTATTGCATTATAACCTCTTTTTTCTTTTAAAATTAGATCCAACACTCTGCCTTTTTCGACTTTAATTACAGTAACAGGAACTGACTGACCTGATGTCATAAATTCTCTAGTCATACCTAATTTTGTTCCTATTAATCCAATACTCATAATTAAATTTTTATTTCTATATCGACACCTGAGGCTAAATCTAATTTCATCAAAGCCTCAACTGTTTGTGGTGTAGGCTCAATTATATCTATTAATCTTTTATGTGTTCTAGACTCAAATTGTTCTCTACTTTTTTTATCGATATGTGGTGACCTTAAAACTGTGTATCTTTCTATTCTTGTAGGTAGAGGTATTGGCCCTTTAACTTGTGCCCCAGTTCTTTTTGCAGTATTAACTATTTCCTCAGTAGATAAATCAAGGATTTTATTATCATATGCTTTTAAATGAATTCTTATATTTTGGTTTTCCATAATTATGCTAGTTTTTTGGTTACTTCATCCTGAACATTTTGTGGGACTTTATCATAATGACTAAATTGCATTGTATATTGTGCTCTTCCTTGAGTAGAGGATCTAAGGTTATTTATATATCCAAACATATTTGCAAGTGGAACGACAGCATTTATTGCCGTTGCATTTCCTCTAGGTTCAGTAGAACCTACTTGTCCTCGTCTACTATTTAAATCACCTATTACATCGCCCATAAATTCCTCTGGCGTTACTACCTCTACTTTCATCATGGGTTCTAAAAGTTTTAATGTAGCTCTTTGACACGCCTCTCTAAAGCAAGACCTACTAGCAATTTCAAAAGCTAAAACGCTAGAGTCTACATCGTGATGTAAACCATCTAATATTTTAACCTTATAATCTATGATTGGAAATCCTGCTAATATTCCGCTATCAGATACACTCTCTACACCTTTTTCAACTCCTGGAATGAACTCTTTTGGAATTGCACCACCTTTAATTAAATTTTCTATTTCTCTTCCTTTGCCTGCTTCTAAAGGCTCAACACTTAATTTTACTTTTGCAAATTGTCCAGCTCCACCACTTTGCTTTTTATGAATATATTCCATTTCAGCTGTACCCAAAATTGTTTCTCTATATGCTACCTGTGGTGCTCCAATATTTGCCTCAACTTTAAATTCTCTTTTCATTCTATCGACAATTATATCTAAATGTAATTCACCCATACCTTTAATAATTGTTTGTCCAGACTCTTCGTCGGAGGAGACTCTAAAAGACGGGTCTTCCTTAGCTAATCTGGCTAACGCTTCACCCATTTTTTCTTGATCTCCTTTTGTTTTTGGTTCAACTGCAATTTCAATCACAGGATCAGGGAATTCCATTGGTTCTAGTAAAATTGGGTTTTGAGGATCACATAATGTATGTCCAGTTATGGTATATTTAAGCCCTGCTAACGCTACGATATCTCCAGCCGAGGCGGTTTTAATATCTTCTCTGCTATTTGCGTGCATTAAAAGCATTCTTCCAATTCTTTCATTTTTATCTTTAGAAGAATTTAATATTGATGTTCCCGCATTGAGGGTTCCAGAATAAATCCTTATAAAAGTAAGTGAACCTACAAAAGGATCATTAGCTACTTTAAAAGCTAAAGCTGAAAATTTTTCTTTTTCATCAAATTTCATTGTCACTTTTTCATCTGATCCAACTTTAGTACCTTCTATTGATTTTAAGTCGCTTGGACTTGGAAGATAGTCAATTACTGCATCTAGCAAAGGCTGAACACCCTTATTTTTAAAAGCTGATCCAGTTAAAATAGGTACGAAATTAAAATTTAAAGTCCCTTTTCTGATGCATCTAATCAAATCTGTTTCTGATGGCTCTTTTCCATCTAAATAAGCTTCCATTAATTTTTCATCTTCCTCCACTGAAGTTTCAACTAAATTTTGTCTGTATTTTTTTGCTTTTTCTTTTAAATCTTCCGGTATTTCAACATATTCAAATTTTGCTCCAAGGTCCTCATTCTGCCAAACAACTCCTTTCATTTTTACTAAATCTATTACTCCTTTTAAATCAGCCTCTGATCCTATAGGAAGTTGCAAAGGTAATGGCTTACAGCCTAATCTTTCTTTTATCATATCAACACATCTATAAAAATCTGCCCCAGTTCTATCCAATTTATTTACAAAACATATTCTTGGAACTTTATATTTGTCTGCTTGCCTCCAAACCGTTTCTGACTGAGGTTCAACACCTGCAACACCATCAAATACTGCCACTGCCCCGTCTAAAACTTTTAATGATCTCTCTACTTCAATTGTAAAATCCACGTGGCCTGGAGTATCAATAATATTAATTCTATGGTCTCTCCAAAAACATGTAGTGGCTGCTGAGGTAATGGTAATTCCTCTTTCTTGTTCTTGTTCCATCCAATCCATTGTAGCTGCACCATCGTGTACTTCACCTATTTTATGACTTTTTCCAGTGTAATAAAGAATTCTCTCTGTAGTAGTTGTTTTTCCTGCATCTATATGAGCCATGATACCAATATTTCTATATTTATCTAAAGAATATTTAGTCATAATTTTTTACCATCTAAAATGAGCAAAAGCTTTATTTGACTCTGCCATTTTATGTGTATCTTCCCTTTTTTTAATTGCTGATCCCTTATTTTGTGAAGCGTCTATTATTTCTGCGTAAAGTTTGTCTGCCATAGTTTTATTTTTTCTTTTTCTAGTAGCTTCCATGATCCATCGAAGTGCAAGCGCTTGGCCTCTTTTAGTTTTAACTTCAACTGGAACCTGGTAAGTAGCACCGCCAACCCTACGAGATCTACATTCTAGGTTAGGTTTAACGTTACTTATTGCTGAATTAAAAATCTTAATAGGGTCTTCGTTATTTTTTGATTTAATTTTATCTAATGCATCATAGAGAATTTTTTCTGCAGTCGATCTTTTTCCATCATACATAATTGAATTAATAAATTTTGACACGACCTCAGAATGAAATCTTGGATCAGGATAAATTTTTCTTTGAGGTGCTTTTCTTTTTCGTGACATAATTTACTTAGGTTTTTTTGTTCCGTATAAAGATCTTCTTTTTTTTCTATTAGCTACGCCTTGAGTATCTAAATTACCTCTTAAGATATGGTATCTTACTCCTGGAAGATCTTTTACTCTTCCACCACGAAGAAGCACAACAGAGTGTTCTTGTAAATTGTGACCTTCCCCTGGAATGTAAGCTGTAACTTCAAATCCATTTGATAAACGAACCCTTGCAACTTTCCTAAGTGCAGAATTAGGTTTTTTAGGAGTTGTTGTATAAACTTTTATACAAACTCCTCTTTTTAATGGTTGTTTTTCCAATGCAGGAACTTTATTCCTTGCTAATGGTTTAACTCTACTTTTTTTAATCAACTGATTAATTGTTGGCATAATAAATTTTGAAGTAAAAGTAGGGCAGACCCGAGATTAATTTGTTAGTGTTTAAGGCTATAATGTACCTTACTTCTAACATTCAAAATGTGCCGTAAACTAGCATCGAATTTACAAATGTCAATATTTAAAGGATGCCTTTAAAATTTCACGCACTCTGTTCTGGGGCTACAGTAGCGGATTCTAGCTCTTGTTTTTTTAGTTCCTCAATTCTTGCCTTATCAAGTTCTCTAGCCTGTTTGTCCCATTCAATTTTAGTTAATCCTGTGCCAGCTGGAACGAGTCTTCCAACAATTACATTTTCTTTTAATCCCTCTAAGGAGTCTGTTTTTCCCTTTATAGAAGCATCTGTTAGAACTCTTGTTGTTTCTTGGAATGAAGCAGCAGAAATAAATGAATTTGTTTGTAGAGAAGCTTTTGTAATACCAAGCAAAACTCTTTCAAAAGTAGCAGGTTTTTTCTTTTCTTTTCTTAAATTTTCATTGATAAAATTAATCTCTAATAAATCTATTACTTCACCGGTAAGTAATTCTGAATCTCCAGGTTCTTTAACTTCAACCCTTTTTAACATTTGCCTAACAATAGTTTCTATATGTTTATCATTTATCACAACACCTTGTAACCTATATACCTCTTGTACCTCTGTAACAAAATATTCTGTAAGTTTTTCTACGCCTAATATTCTTAAAATATCATGAGGCGCAGGACTTCCATCTAAGAGATACTCACCTTTTTTAATTTTTTCACCTTGATTAAAATTTACATGTTTACCTTTGGGAATAAGATAATTAGAAGTTTCTCCATTGGTAGACACAATAGAAATTTTTTGTTTTCCTCTTACTTCTTTTCCAAATTGTATTACACCGTCATTTTCAGCAATAATCGCACTATCCTTTGGTCGCCTAGCTTCAAATAATTCAGCAACACGAGGCAATCCCCCTGTAATATCTTTTGTCTTAGATGTTTCTTTAGGTAGTCTTGCTAAAACATCTCCAGCTGAAATTTTTTGTCCATCTTTAACTGATAGAATTGTATCAGGAACTAAATAATATCTTGCTTCATTTCCATCGGCTTTTTTAATAATTTCACCTTTTTCGTTTCTTAAAGTAATTCTTGGTTTAAGTTCTGAGTTTTTAGATGAAGACTTCCAATCCGTTACAGATTTTGATGAAAGACCAGTTGCATCATCTAGCGTTTCGGTTAAAGAACTTCCTTCCATTAAATCCATATAATTTGCAATACCACTAGTTTCAGCAATAACAGGTAATGTGTATGGATCCCACTCGGCAATTTTTTTACCTTTTTGAATTGTATCACCATCTTTGAAAAATAACTTTGAACCGTAATTAACTTTATATATTGCTAATTGTCTTCCGTTTTCATCCTCAATACTTAGTTGAGTATTTCTTCCCATAACTATTGTATTTTTCTTAGAGTCTTCAATTAAATTTTTATTAACAATATTAAGTTTTCCATTTGTTTGTGCTACAATTTGAGACTCTTCTTTAATTTGAGCTGTGCCACCGACGTGAAAAGTTCTCATAGTCAACTGTGTTCCTGGCTCACCGATTGATTGAGCAGCTATCATTCCTACTGCCTCACCAACGCTCACTAGTTTACCTCTTGCTAAATCTCGTCCATAACAAATTTGACAAACACCTCTAGTGGAGGCACATGTAATTACCGAATAAACGTTTATTGATTTTACGCCAGCTGCGTCTATTTTTTCACAATCAAATTCATCAATTAACTTGTCTTTTTTAATTATGATTTCTCCTGTAACAGGATTTTTAATATTTTCAGCAATAACTCTTCCTAAAACCCTTTCAGACAAACTTACTAGTATATTTCCTCCCTCGATAATCTCAGCTATGTTTACTGAGGATCTTTTTTTTGGGTCACACTCTTTTTTAGTTATTTGGACATCTTGTGCAACATCACATAATCTTCTAGTTAAGTAACCTGAATTAGCTGTTTTTAATGCAGTGTCTGCTAAACCCTTTCTTGCGCCGTGAGTAGAATTAAAATATTCTAATACAGATAATCCTTCTTTAAAATTTGAGATTATTGGTGTCTCTATGATTTCCCCAGAAGGTTTAGCAATTAATCCTCGCATACCAGCTAACTGTTTCATTTGGGCTTGTGAGCCTCGAGCTCCTGAGTCTGCCATCATATATACTGAATTTGTCTCAATTCTATCATCCTCGTATACTTTTTCTGCTGAGGAAATTTCTTTCATCATTTCATTAGCAACGGTATCAGTACATTTGGACCAAATATCTACAACTTTGTTATATTTTTCACCTCTTGTAATTAACCCATCTGAATACTGCTTTTCATATTCCTCAATTTGTTTTTTGGTATTATTTATTAAATTTTCCTTCGTTTTAGGAATTATCAAATCATCTTTGCCAAAAGAAATACCAGCTTTAAACGCATGTTTAAAACCTAGATCTTTAATTCTATCGCAAAAAATTACTGTTTCTTTTTGACCGCAGTATCTAAAAATTGTGTCTATTACCTCTGAAACATTTTTTTTTGTCAATAACTTGTTTACTAAACTGAATTTTATATTGTTATTTTTTGGAAGTAAGTTTGCTAAAAGAAATCTTCCTGCAGTACTTGAGTGTTTTTCAACAATTTTTTTACCATCAGGATCAATAGTCTCAAAAGTTGAGATTATATTTGAATGTAAGCTTATAGATTTATTTTCTAAAGCTTGTTCAATTTCCTCAACGCTAGAAAAAATTCCTTTAGGTTTTTTTTCTTGTTTTTCTGCAGATTGAGATAAATAATATATACCTAAAACAATATCTTGACTTGGTACAATTATTGGTTTTCCATTAGATGGGCTTAGTATATTGTTAGTGGACATCATTAAAACTCTAGCTTCGAGCTGAGCTTCTAAACTTAGAGGTATATGAACAGCCATTTGATCACCATCAAAATCAGCATTAAATGCAGCGCATACTAAAGGATGCAACTCAATAGCATTTCCCTCAATGAGCTTAGCTTCAAAAGCTTGCACACCTAATCGGTGTAACGTGGGAGCTCTATTTAATAAAATAGGATGTTCCCGAATAATATGCTCCAAAGAGTCCCATACTTCGCTCTTTTCTTTCTCAACAAGTCTCTTCGCTTGTTTAATGGTTGTGGCTAATCCTAACTTATCTAATCTTGCATATAAAAAAGGCTTAAATAATTCTAGTGCCATTTTTTTTGGTAATCCACATTGATGTAATTTTAATTCTGGTCCTACGACTATCACTGATCTTCCAGAGTAATCCACTCTTTTCCCTAATAAGTTTTGTCTAAACCTTCCTTGTTTTCCTTTCAACATTTCTGCTAAAGACTTCAAAGGACGTTTTCCTGTACCTGTTATTACTCTACCTCTTCTTCCATTGTCGAAAAGAGCATCGACAGACTCTTGAAGCATTCTTTTTTCATTTCTGACAATTATGTCTGGTGCTTTTAAATCTAATAACCTTTTAAGTCTGTTATTCCTGTTAATTACTCTTCTATACAAATCATTTAAATCTGAAGTAGCGAATCTTCCTCCATCAAGAGGGACCAAAGGCCTAAGCTCTGGGGGTATTACTGGAATGGATGTTAAAATCATCCACTCTGGTTTGTTTCCAGATGAAATAAAAGATTCTATAAGTTTTAATCTCTTTATTGTTCTTTCTTCTGTAACTTTAGATTTTATATCTTTTAAAGACTCTCTTAATTTTTTTTGTTCTTTTTTTAAATCTAAACTTACTAAAATTTCTCTAACTGCTTCTGCCCCTATGCCAGCAGTAAAAGCATCTTCTCCAAATTCCTCTTGAGCTTTAAGAAGAGCTTCTTCTGAAATTAATTGCCCTTTTTTTAACGTAGTTAATCCCGGTTCCACCACAATAAAACTTTCAAAATACAAAACTTTTTCAACTTCTTTAAGCTTCATATCTATTGCTAAAGATATTCTACTTGGCAAAGATTTTAAAAACCATATATGAGCGACAGGACAAGCCAAATCAATATGTCCCATTCTTTCCCTACGTACATTTGATTTGGTAACTTCTACACCGCATTTTTCACAAATAATTCCTCTAAATTTCATTCTCTTATATTTTCCACATAAACATTCATAATCTTTTACTGGTCCAAATATTCTTGAGCAGAATAAACCATCTTTTTCTGGTCTAAAAGTTCTGTAGTTAATAGTCTCTGGTTTTTTAATTTCACCATAAGACCAAGATTTTATCTTCTCAGGACTCGCTAAAGTAATCTTAATGCTATCGAAAGTGTTCTCTTGAGGTAAATTTTGATTATTAAAATTTTTTGTTAAGTTTTTTTCCATAATTAATTTAATTCAATATTCAAACCTAATGCTCTTATTTCTTTAACTAAAACGTTAAAAGACTCGGGAACCCCTGACTCAAAATTATTATTCCCTTTCACTATAGTTTCGTAAACTTTTGTTCTTCCAGCTACATCGTCTGATTTTACTGTAAGAATTTCTTGTAATGTATAAGAAGCTCCATATGCCTCCAATGCCCAAACTTCCATTTCTCCAAATCTTTGACCTCCAGATTGTGCTTTGCCTCCTAACGGTTGTTGAGTTACTAGACTATATGGTCCAGTTGATCTTGCGTGTATTTTATCCTCAACAAGATGATTTAATTTAAGCATGTAAATTATACCAACAGTAACTGGTCTATCAAATCTCTCCCCTGTTTGACCATTCCACAAATGAGTTTGACCAGTTTTAGGAAGCTTGGCTAAATCAAGCATTTCAGTAATTGCTTTAGTGCTTGCTCCATCAAAAACCGGTGTAGCTATTGGAACCCCGTTTGATAAGTTTTGTATCAATTCTGCGATTTCTTTGTTAGATAATTTTGAAATTACCTCATCATAATATTCATTACCATAAATTTCTTTAAGTTTAGATTTAATTTTATCAATCTCCTCCTCAAAATTTTTTAAATATTCTTTTATTTGATCTCCTAATTCTGAACAAGACCATCCTAGGTGTGTTTCCAAAATTTGCCCAACGTTCATTCGGCTTGGAACTCCTAGAGGATTAAGAACTATATCGACTGGTTTACCATTTTCCATGTAAGGCATATCCTCAACAGGAACAATTTTACTTACAACTCCTTTATTTCCATGTCTGCCTGCCATTTTATCGCCAGGCATCAATCTTCTTTTTACTGCAACAAAAACTTTTACAACTTTCATAACTGTAGGTAATAGGTCGTCTCCTTGTTGTATTTTTGTAACTTTATCCTCAAATCTTAACTTGATATCTTCGGACGCGTTATCAAATTGATTTTTAAGTTTTTCAAGATCAGTATTTATCTCATTTTTTTGAAATGAAAATTTCCACAAGTCTTTTAAGCTTAAATTCTCAAAATCATTTTTATTTAAGGTTGTTCCTGGTTTAAGTTCTTTAAATTGTTTGTTAATGCTTTGTCCATTTAATAAATCTATAACCCTTAACTTAATATTACGATTTAATATTTCTTCCTCTACTTTTTTGTCTTCCTGAACCGACTCAATCTCAGCTCTTTCAATTGCTATAGATCTCTCGTCTTTTTCAATACCATGACGATTAAATACTCTAACATCTATCACCACCCCAGTGCTCCCAGAAGGCAATTTAAGAGATGAGTCTCTTACGTCTGTAGCTTTTTCACCAAATATTGATCTTAGTAATTTTTCTTCAGGGCTTGAAGAAGTTTCGCTTTTTGGCGTTACTTTTCCTACTAGTATATCACCTGGTTTTACTTCTGCGCCAACATAAACAATACCTGACTCATCTAAGTTTCTCAGACTTTCCTCGCTTACGTTAGGAATATCTCTGGTAATTTCTTCAGCTCCTAACTTGGTATCTCTAGCCATTGACTCATATTCCTCAATATGTACTGATGTGAAAACATCATCAGTTACACACCTCTCAGATATTAAAATAGAGTCTTCAAAATTGTATCCTTGCCAAGGCATAAAAGCTACGGTGACATTTTTTCCAAGAGCCAATTCTCCAAGTTTTGTTGCTGGTCCATCAGCAATAATATCTCCTTTTTTTATTTTATCTCCAACTTTAACTAGTGGTTTTTGATTAATGCATGTATTTTGATTTGATCGTTGAAATTTTGACAAATTATAAATGTCCACAGCAGATTGAGATAAGTCTGTCACATCAGTAACTTTAACTACAATTCTTTTTCCGTCAATTTTATCAACAACACCATTTCTTTTAGCGACGATAGTAACTCCAGAGTCGAGTGCAACATCAGCTTCTATACCGGTGCCCACAAGTGGTGATTCTGGTTTTAACAATGGAACCGCTTGTCTCATCATGTTTGAACCCATAAGTGCTCTATTAGCATCATCATTTTCTAAAAAAGGAATAAGTGCTGCAGCCACAGAAACTAATTGTTTTGGAGATACATCTATAAAGTCAATATTATCTCTATTTGACAGTTCAAAGTTCAAATTTTTTCTACAAGCAACAAGCTCCTCTGTGAAAGAACCATCTTTTTTAAGGGATGAATTTGCCTGAGCTATTGTATATTTTTCTTCTTCAATAGCTGAAAGATATTTAATTTCTGATGTAACTTTTCCATTAATTACTTTTTTATAAGGACTTTCAATATATCCAAATTTATTAACTCTGCAATAGGTCGCCAAACTATTAATCAATCCAATATTTGGACCCTCTGGTGTTTCGATAGGGCAGATTCTTCCATAATGAGTTGGATGAACATCTCTTACTTCAAATCCAGCTCTTTCTCTTGTTAATCCACCGGGTCCTAAAGCAGAAACTCTTCTTTTGTGTGTGATTTCTGATAAAGGATTAGTTTGATCCATAAATTGTGAAAGTTGTGAAGTGGCAAAAAAATCTTTTAGTGAAGTTGTTATAGGTTTTGCATTTATTAAATCTTGAGGCATCGCAGACTCTATTTCTAAAAAAGTTGACATCTTTTCCTTCACAGTTCTCTCGGTTCTCAAAAGACCAATTCTGAATTGATTTTCAACTAATTCTCCCACTGATCTAACCCTTCTATTTCCAAGATGGTCAATATCGTCAACATCACCCTTTCCATCTCTTAAATCGAGCATGAATTTTATTATCGCGATTATATCTTGTGTATCTAAAATAGTTTTTTTGGAGTTTGTTTTTAAGTCAAGTTTTGAGTTTAATTTAACTCTTCCTACCTCTGAAAGATCATACCTTTCTTTTTTGAAATATAAGTTTTTAAAAATTTCTTCTGCTATTTCTAATGAAGGAGCTTCGCCTGGTCTCAAAACTTTGTAGATATCATTCAGAGCATCTTGCTTGTTTAAATTTTTATCAATTTTAAGTGTTTCTAATATGTAAGGACCTTTATTAATCGGATCTATATTAACAATGCTAAGTGTTTTTTCTTCTTGACTGATTATTTTATTTAGTTGATCTTCAGTTATGTCAAAACCTGCTCTAACGATAACTTGCTCGCTATTTTCTTTAATATCTTTGGATAAATATTTTCCAACAACTTCTTCGTTAAAAACAACTATTGATTTTAACCCTTTTTCTTGAAGTTTTCTTGCAATTACAATATTTAATTTTTCACCTTTTGATAAAATTTTTTTTCCACTGTCACTGTCAATTAAATCATATAAAATTTTAACTGGTCTTTTATAGTTATCAGGATTAAAATCTGTTACCCAATATTTTTTATTAGAGTCGTAAGAGTATTTACTTGTGGTATAAAAAGTTTCAATAATTTTTTCTTTTGTGAAACCTAATGCATATAATATTGTTGTAATAGGAAGCTTTTTTTTTCTATCAATTCGAAAATATAAGATATCTTTTGGATCAAATTCGAAATCTAACCAAGAACCTCTACCTGGAATTATTCTACAATTAAATAAAAGTTTACCACTTGCATGTGTTTTGCCTTTATCGTGATCAAAAAAAACTCCAGGACTTCTATGCATTTGGTTCACAACAACTCTTTCAACACCATTCGTGATAAAAGTTGCGCTTGGAGTCATAAGTGGTAAATCTCCAATAAACACCTCTTGTTCTTTAGCTGATAAAATTTGCTTAGTATTATTTTCAGTATCAATGTCATAAACCACAAGACGTAAATTCGCTTTTAAAGCAGCTGAATAAGATAAACTTCTTTGTTTGCATTCAATAACATCAAACTTAGGTTTTTCTAATTTGTAGGAAATATATTCTAGTGTAGATTTATCGTTACCGTCTTCTATTGGAAAAATACTTTTAAAAACCTTATCAATTCCCTTCGATAATTCAGAGAGTTGTTCGTTAAGTGATTTCGACTCTAAAAATTCATTGTACGAATTTTTTTGAACTTCAATAAGATTTGGAATAGACAGACCTTCAATTAGTTTTCCAAAGTTTTTTCTAATATTTTTCTTTTGAGTAAAGGATAGTTGCATTAAATAAAAGCAATTTGTTGTCAGAACCTCTCACAACAAATCACGTATCAAATTTTGTTTACTTTAATTCTACTTTAGCTCCAGCTGCTTCAAGTTTCTTTTTAAATTCTTCAGCATCCTTTTTAGCCACACCACCTTTGATTTCTTTTGGTGCCGCTTCTACTAAATCTTTAGCTTCTTTTAAACCTAAACCAGTTATTGCTCTTACTTCTTTAATAACATTAATCTTTTTATCTCCGGCTGCAGCCAAGAAAAGAGAAAACTCTGATTTTTCTTCACCAGCTGGTGCTGCTGCTCCGCCCGCAGGTGCTACCGCCACTGGTGCAGCTGCTGTAACGCCCCACTTTTCTTCAAGTTGTTTAGAAAGCTCAGCCGCTTCAACAACTGTTAAAGTTGATAATTCTTCTATAATTTTATTTAAATCTGCCATTTTGTATCCTATGAATTAATTTTTTAAACTCTTTGCGCGCGCTAAATTAGCAATTTTTGAGCCAGGTGCAAGTAAAATACTGACTAATTTTTGAGCTGGGGATGCTAAAATTCCCACTATTTTAGCCCTAGCCTCTTCTAAAGAAGGAAGTGTGGCAATTACTGACACTTCTTTTTCGTCCAAAACCTTACCGTCCATGAATCCTGCGACAATTTTTAATTTATCGTTTGATTTAGAAAATTTTGTCAAAATTTTTGCTGTTGAAATCGGATCAGATGAAATTGCTGCAGCAGTTGGGCCAACAAAATATTTTTCTAAATCTTTTTTAGAAGTTTCTTTAATAGCAATTTTAGTAATCCTGTTTTTCGTAATTTTAAATAAAATACCTTTATCTCTTAATTCTTTTCTTAATGTATCCAGCTCATTAACATTTAAGCCTTGATATTGTGCTATCATTACTGACTCGTTATCAGTAAAGCTTTTTTTCATCTCTTCTACATAATTCTTCTTAGCTTCTTTAGACATCATAATTTTATTTTGCTCCAACTTTATAAGAAATTCCCATCGTGGAAGTTATAAAAGAGTTTTTTATAAATTCTCCTTTTATAGTGTCAGGTTTTTCTTTTTTAACGCAATCAATAAAGTATTTGTAATTTTCTGCAAGTTTATCTGTTGAAAAACTTTTTCTTCCAATTGTGGAAGAAAGATTTCCGTCTTTGTCATTTCTAATTTCGACTAAACCTTTTTTAAAATCATTAACTGATTTAGCGATGTCATTGGATACTGTTCCTAATTTCGGGTTTGGCATTAAACCTTTAGGGCCTAAGACTTTTCCGTGTTTTCCTATTTTTCCCATCATTGCAGGAGTGCATATAAGTTTTGTAAAATTTAATTTTCCTGCAGCAATTTTCTCCAATAAATCGTCAGAACCAAAAACATCAGCACCAGATTTTTTTGCTTCGTCAACTTTATCTGCTTCACATAAAACTGCTATCTTATTTTTTTTACCTGAACCGTTTGGTAAATTAACGGTAGTTCGTAAACTAAAGTCTCCGCCTTTTGTTTGTTTCAAATTTATTCTTAAAGAAACATCAACAGACTCATCAAATTTTGAAGTGGAATTTTTTTTTACTAATTCTATTGCCTCTTTAGTCTCAATTTTTTTATCTTTTTGAGATGATTTTAATAATATTTTATATCTTTTTGATCTTTTTTTCATAACTAATCTTTTACTTCAATTCCCATAGATCGTGCAGAACCACATATAATTTTAGTAGCCTCTTTTATATCAAAAGCATTTAAATCTTTCATTTTCTCCTTGGCTATAGCTTCAGCTTGTTTCATAGTAATGCTGCCTGCGATCACTCTTCCTGGTTCGCTAGAACCACTTTTAAGTTTTGCCGCCTCTCTTATAAAGTGTGATGCAGGAGGAGATTTTATTATAAAATCGAATTTTTTATCTTTATAAACTGTTATTACTACAGGCACAGGTTTTCCCATGAAAGATTTTGTTTTTTCGTTAAAAGCTTTACAAAATTCCATTATGTTAATTCCTCTTTGTCCTAATGCTGGACCAACTGGAGGTGCTGGATTAGCTTGTCCTCCTTTAATTTGTAGTTTAACAAATCCGGTTATCTCTTTTGCCATTAATTTTTCTCCACTTGATTAAATTCTAAATCAACAGGTGTAGCCCTACCAAATATAGAAACTGATACTTTAAGTCTAGACTTTTCTTCATCAATTTCCTCAATTAGACCATTAAAAGAAGCAAAAGGTCCGTCACATACTTTGACTTTCTCACCTATTTCAAAATTTATACCTGTTTTCTGAGAAACTGCACTTTCAGAAACCCTGCCCAAAATTCTCTTAATTTCTTCATCCGAAATCGGAGTCGGTTTATCAGAGGAACCTAAAAAACCACTTACTTTTTGGAGATTTTTAATTAAATGATAAATTTGTTTCGTTAGTTCAATCTTTATTAGAACATATCCAGGAAAAAATTTTTTTTCCTTTTTTGTTCGCTTTCCTTTTTTTACCTCTGTTACTTGGTGAGTAGGCACTAGAACTTCTTGTAAATTATCAGCTAGCTTGTGTTTTTTAAGTTCATCCTTAATTGACTCAACAACTTTTTTTTCAAATCCAGAATATGCTTGAACGATATACCAACTCATAAGTTAAAAATTAATTGTAAGAATTATATTTAACAAGAACCTTAGTATTTGATCTAAAATTAAAAAAAAAATAGCTGCGATAGTAGAAAGAGCAAAAACCATCACTGCGCCCATCATTGTTTCTTTTTTAGTCGGCCAAGTTATTCTAAAAGTTTCTTGTTTGACTTCTTGTATAAATTTTAAAGGGTTCTTCATAAAATTTCAAAAGTTTGGCAGGAGCGGAGGGACTCGAACCCACAACCTCCGGTTTTGGAGACCGGCGCTCTACCAATTGAACTACGCTCCTAAGAGTTTATTTTACTATCTTAGTTACTACTCCAGCTCCAACAGTTTTTCCACCTTCCCTAATCGCAAAGTTTAAGTTTTCACTCATTGCGATTGGTGTAATTAATTTTACAGTGAATTTTCCATCATCACCAGGCATAACCATCTCTGTGCCAGAAGGTAAAGTTACCTCTCCTGTTACATCTGTAGTTCTGAAATAGAACTGAGGTCTATATTTTGTAAAAAACGGAGTGTGTCTTCCACCCTCCTCTTTTTTTAAAATATAAGCCTGACATTCAAACTCCGTGTGAGGAGTTATTGAACCAGGTTTACAAAGCACTTGTCCTCTTTCAACATCATCTCTTTCAACACCTCTTAAAAGTGCCCCAATATTATCTCCTGCCTCACCGCTATCTAAAAGTTTTCTAAACATTTCAACGCCAGTGCAAACAGATTTTTTTGTATCTCGAATTCCTACAATCTCAATTTCTTCACCTACTTTAATTATACCAGACTCAACTCTGCCAGTTACAACAGTACCTCTTCCAGATATTGAAAATACATCTTCTACAGGCATTAAGAACGGTTTATCCTTTGGTCTATCGGGTTGAGGGATAGTTTCGTCAACTGCTTTCATCAATTCCATGATAGCATTTTTTCCAGTTGCCTCGTCTTTCCCTTCTACAGCGTTTAAGGCTGAACCTTTTATTATCGGAATTTTGTCTCCAGGAAACTTATAAGATGTTAAAAGTTCTCTAATTTCCTCCTCAACTAAATCAACAAGCTCTTTGTCTTTAACTGTATCAATTTTATTTAAGAAAACAACTATGGCCGGAACTCCAACTTGTCGTGCTAATAAAATATGTTCTCTTGTTTGAGGCATTGGTCCATCTGCAGCATTAACCACTAGAATAGCCCCATCCATTTGCGCGGCACCTGTAATCATGTTTTTTACATAATCCGCATGGCCGGGACAATCCACGTGAGCATAGTGTCTCTTTTCTGTTTCATATTCTACGTGTGCAGTTGATATGGTAATTCCTCTCTCTTTTTCTTCTGGTGCTTTATCAATTTGATCATATGCAACAAAGTTTGCACTGCTCGAACCTCCAGCTTCAGACAAAACTTTAGTTATTGCAGCTGTAAGTGTTGTTTTACCATGGTCGACGTGACCGATCGTACCTATATTACAATGTGGTTTATTACGGTTAAACTTTTCTTTTGACATCTATTTTTTCCTCACTTTTTTTTAATTCAAATTTTTGGAGCGGGTAAAGGGAATCGAACCCTTACATCCAGCTTGGAAGGCTAGCGTTCTACCATTGAACTACACCCGCAAAATCCAAACTTATCACGCTCTTTATTATCAAAGTTTTTAAGTTTGGTGGAGGGGGAAAGATTCGAACTTTCGAAGACCGAAGTCAACGGGTTTACAGCCCGCCCCATTTGACCGCTTTGGTACCCCTCCTTACTATTTATTCTGGGGATACCCACTAACTTAAAAAGCATTTAACAACAAGCGTTTTATAAGCATTTATCAAATAATTGCAATAAATCATTTTGCCTTAAAATATGCTATTAAATTGACTAAATAGCCTAAAAAATCATGAAAAAAACAACCTTTTTAATTGTAGGAAAACATGCTGTTTTAGAAGCTTTAAAAAACCCTTTAAGAAAAATTGAAAGAATATTTGTTACCGAAGATGCTCAAAAAAAAATCAATAGAGAAAATCAAAGCTTAAATTTATTTTCTAGAGTTAATGTTTTTTATAAGTCCAGAAAAGAACTTGATAATCTCTGCGGACAAGATGAAACTGCGCATCAAGGTTTGGTTGCAGAAATTGAGCAATTAGAAGAAATTTCACTAAAAGAATTCATAATAGAAAATAAAAAAAAAAATATAAACTTAATTGCGCTCGAGGGAGTTACTGATCCGAGAAATATTGGATCTATAATAAGAAGTGCGGTAGCATTTAAAATGGATGGAATTATAGTTAAAGAAAGATCTTTTCCTTCAAAAAGCAAACTTCTTTATAAAAGTGCAAGTGGAGGCGCAGAACATATTAGAATATTTAAAGTTTCAAATTTGAATACTTCTTTAAAGTACTTAAAATCTAAAGAATTTTGGGTAAGTGCATTTGATGTATCAAGTACAAAAGATTTTACAAAAAATGATTGGAAAGGAAAAAATATATTACTTTTTGGATCAGAGGGATATGGTATTAAAGCTAAAACTCTTGAAAATTCAGATTTCAAATTTAAAGTCAATATGAGTAATAAAATTGAAAGTTTAAATATCTCTAATACTGTATCTATAGTGTGTCACCATATTTCACAATCAATAAAATAAGACTTAATTTTTATTGTTTTTTTAGTTAATATATTTTAAAGAGGATTTCAGGCCCTCATAGCTCAATTGGTAGAGCAATTGATTTGTAATCAATAGGTTCGCGGTTCGAGTCCGTGTGAGGGCACCAATTTTTAAGTATTTTTATTTTAAATATGAAGTACTAGAAAGATAATAGTATTTGAAAAATATAATCATCATACCCACTTTGAATGAAAATGATAATGTAAATTATTTATACAAATTAATAGTTAAAAAATTTAAAATTCCTATATTATTTATAGACGATAATTCCAAGGACGGTACTCAGAAAAAAATCTTAAATTTGTCAAAAAAAAATAATTTAATTAAATATATTTTTAGAAAAAAAAGATACGGTATTGGGTCAGCACATAAAGAAGGAATTAAATGGGCCTATAAAAATAAATTTAATGTATGTTTTACGATGGATGCAGATAGAACCCATAATCCTCTCGAAATAAGTAAGATGCTCAAGACTTTAAAAAAAAATAATGCTGATATAATTATTACCTCGAGATTTATAAAAAAAAGTTCTTTAGAAGATTGGCCAGTATTTAGAAAAATAATTACTAAAATAAGATATTATTTAGTAAAGATAGTTTTAAATACTAGATTAGACTCATCAGGTGGATTTAGATGCTATAATATTTCAAAAATTAAAATGAAAGATATACTCTTGGCAAATAACAATGGTTATTTTTTTTTGATTGAAAGCTTATTTTACTTAGAGAAATTAAATTATAAAATAATTGAAATTCATTCGAATTTAAAATACCGATCTAGTGGTCAGTCAAAAATGCGTCCTATTGATATTTTTTCAGCTCTAATTAATCTTTTTAAACTTTCTCTTTTTAATAAAATATAATTGTTTTAATTTAAGTGTGATGATTGAAGAAAAAATGTGTTAAGCGGATATATTTTTTTTATTTTTTCAAAGGATTTATTATTTTTTAAAAAAGAGTATTTACCGTAATTGAATTTTTTTAAGTATTTGTTAATTTTATTTATATTCTTATCGGTTTCGACTATTAAAGCTGGTTTATCTTTTTTGATAATATTATTAAGACCTTTAATAACAGATAATTCATGGCCGTTAACATCAATTTTGATAAGAGATATTTTCAAATTTAATTTATGAATCTTTTTTAAAAAAATTTTTTTCTGAATGATCTTTATATTTTTTTTGAATCGGAAATCTAGATTAATTTGTTTTTGTAAATCTTTTTTATTGTAAAAAGTATAAGTTACTAAATCAAAATTTTTTTTAAAAAATTGATACCTTGGATAAAAAACCTCATGTTGTTCATTTTTTTCACCAATTCCATAAGCATAAACTCTCATATTTTTATATCTCATTTTTTTTAGAATTTTTACATAAGGTGTATTTGGCTCAAAACATAAAATGTTAGCTACGTTAAGTTTTCTTATAAAAAACTTTGAGGCGATACCATCACTTGCGCCAACATCTATAATATTAATTTTTTTGTCTAATCTTAAATAAGAAACACCATGTGCATCATCTTCAAAAATATTTGTGTACCTTATAAAATATCTTAAAAGAAAATATACTAAAGGGTGACCTCTAATTATTTTTTCCAAAAATTTGAGTAAACCTGAACTAGTACTTTTTGATATTTTCATTTATTTGTTTTTCTAAAACTTGATAAAGTAACACCATTTCTTGAAACGTAAAAAATTTCTTGACCATTATGTTTATCAAAACAATTTAATAGTTTATTATTTTTTTCATTAATTGTGGCTCTATTAGTAATAATTATATAATCGGAATTTTCAAATCTACTTATCTCAAAATTATTAAACCCATTTTTATTAAGATAATATTTTGGCACATTAGCAGAAACTCCGCATGTAGAAATTTTTATTTTTTCATTTTTATTAAAATCTATTTTATTTATTAATTCTTTAATAGAGGCGCCCCAGTAATCATTTTCAAATTTTTTTATATTATTTTTTTTGCTACCATTTAGAATATTTAAATAAGTATATTGATAAGGGGTAATAGTTAAAAAATTAAATAAAAAAAATACAATTAAAATCAATAAAGATGATAATACAAATTTGATTTTGGTTTTATTTAAATTTTTAATTAAAAAATATGTGGCTAAAGCAGGAATAATACATAGATATGGTATCATCCAAAGCACATGTCTTAAACCATCGTAAATAGAAAATGGTGTGACATATAATAAAATAAATGGATAAATTACCATCGAAAGAACCCAAGTCATTTTATAATTAAATAATTTAAATTTATTAGAAAAATAAGATTTGTAACTAACTAACAAACCAAAAAAAATTACATATAATACTAAAAAATACTCTGGTGATTTGTAAATTATATTAGTGAATAAATAAGATTTTGGTATATCGGCATATAGATAATAATCACCATTAACTAATATATAAAAATAGCCGCGCCATAAATCTGAGAAAGCCCATTCATAGAATAATTTAAATGGTAAAATAAAAATATTAGAGTGTGTATCGATCCAGAATAATACTAAAAAAAAATAAAATAATAAAAAACCTTTAAAAAAATCAATAAAAAATTTTTTAAATCTTAATTGATTATGATTAAAGTTTTTTAAAAATAAAATTTCTGCTACAAAAAAAATTGCTAGTGGTAGTAAAGATCCTAAGAAAAATAAATTTATACCGGTTCCAACTGCTGCAAGTAAAAAAACATAATAAATGTAAGGAGTTTTATGTGTCTTTAAATATCTAATAGCCAGATAAAAAATCCAAACATGACAAAATGCTATTATTGTATCTTTACTGTTGAAACCCATATGACCAAAAAAAGCTGGGAAGAAAAAAAGAATTAAAAATGCAATTATTCCTACATCCTTATTAAAAAATTCTTCGCAAATTTTTTTGAGACCAATTATAGCTGTTAAAGAAAAAAACAAATTTACAAGGTGACCTACTTCTAAATGATATTTTATCGGAAATGCTTGCACAAAAAGAAATCTTAAAGAATAATAAATTGGTGAATAGAACTCCCTCCTAAAAACATCTTCGGGATCAGAAAATCCTAAAGATAATAAATAATTAGCCGTAACTTTTCCTTGATTAATCAAAAAGCCCTCATCCCAGGAAAAACCAATAGATAAAGCACAATAGATAGAAAATAAAATTAAAATAAAGAATATAATTTTTTTGTAAGATTGTACTTGAGATTTAACAAAATTATTTTTCAATTTCATCAAATTCTTTTTTTATTTTTTTATAAAATTTATAAATAAGAATTCTATCCTGCTCATTAAGAAGATTATCTTTTTCTAGACCGCTTTGTATTTCTAATCTTATTTTATTTTTTACTGACTCAATATTTTTTTTTTCGTTTAATTGAAGTATTTTGTTAATATTCTCAAGCTTGTCAGCTAAAATGAGATTATATGTAGCGTTTATTATTACAATGATAGAGAATGTTATTGCAACAAGTTTTATGAAAAATATTTTTAAATTATTTTGATTTTTGTCACTCATAGAATATTAATTACAATACCTTAATATCACAGTTAATTACAATCTAAAGCTAATTCTAACTCGTTTCTTTAATTAATTGCTCTAATTTAATTTTTTTTTGTAAACTTTTGCTATTATCGTAAAGCAATTTAAATTTTACTTTATTCTGAACCTTAACATCAATTTTAATTGCATTTCTAATTTCTACATTGTCAGCTACCGCACTTACAGGTCTTTTTAAAGAGTTTAAATTTTTTATAGATATTTTAGATTTCTCACTCACAATTTTTCCTGGCCATCTTCTTGGTCTAAAAGCACTTATAGGAGCAATAGAAATTTTTTTTGAGTCTAAGCTAAGTATAGGTCCATGAACTGATAAATTGTAAGCTGTGCTACCCGCTGGTGTTGAAATTAACACACCGTCTGAAACTAATCTTTTTATTATAAATTGCCTTCCATTTTTTATTGATAGATTTGCAGCTTGTCTACTCTGTCTTAAAATTGAAACTTCATTAATAGCTAAACATTTAATTTTTCTTTTTTTTTGTTGCACTATCATTTCTAATGGAGAGATTGGTGTAATTTTTGATTTTGTTATATTTTTTACAAGATTTTTTTTGGTAAATTTATTCATTAAAAAACCATAATTACCAGAATTTATTCCGTAAAATAGTTTATTAGATTTTTTATATTTTTTTAATGTTTGCAGCATAAACCCATCTCCACCGATAACAATTATTAGTCTAGGTATATTTAATTTTTCAGTTTTAAATATATTAAATATTGTTTTTTTAATCTTATTAGATTTAGAATTTTTATCTGAAATAATTAAAATTTTTGTCATTTATAGTGGTGCCCTCGGCCAGACTCGAACTGGCACTCCCAAAAGGGCAAGGATTTTAAGTCCTTTGTGTCTACCAATTTCACCACGAGGGCACATTAATATTTTGTAATATTTATATGACATTTATATTATTATTTAAATCTTATAAAGTATTTATCACATGAAAAAAATCTTGATTTATAATTCTGGTGGTGGATTGGGTGATTCAATTCAGTTATTTCCATTATTAATAAGTTTAAAAGGCCATTTTAGAAAAGCAAAATTTTATTATTTGGGAGCTCATGCAAATCATTTTAATGGAAAATTAAAAGAATACAGCATTAATTTGGAGTCGGTAGATTTAAATTTGAAGTACTTTGGGTTTAGATGGTGGCACTTGTTAGTAGCAAAAAAAAGAGCCTTGAAGAGAGGTTACAGTAAATTTGATCTAATAATTGATTTACAAACAAAATTCAGAAATTCTTTTATTTTAAAAAGAATACCTCACGAACAATTTTACTCTAGAACATTAGATGGATTCTTTTCATCTAAAAAAATAAAGTCAAATTCACTTGATCATTTAGAAAATCTCAGTTTATTTATTGAAGATGATATAGTTCGATTAGATTATAAAGTAAATAAATTACCAAAAGAAATTTTGAAAGAAGCTAAAAGACTTCTTCCTAACTCAAATTATGTTGGCTTTTCCATTACTCAGGGAAACGAATATAGAAAAAAAAGTTGGTCAATTTATAAATTTACTGCTCTAGCTAATAGAATACTTTCAAAAAATAAAGTTCCAGTTTTTTTTATTGAAAAAAATAAAATTGATTTAATTGAAAAAATAAAAAACCAAGTACCTACAGCAAAATTTCCTGAATTAAACTCGGATTTATCATGTCCGGCTTTAGTAACAGCTTTAGCCTCCAGATTAAATACCGCTGTATCAATTGACAATGGAATTATGCACATGATGTCCTTAGCAAATATACCCATGATTGTTTTATTTGGACCGACCAACGCAAACAAATTTGCGCCAAAAAATAAATTTACTAAAATATTAGATAGTAAAATAATTCATAAAACCAAAGATATAAACTCTATAGAAGTCGACGAAGTACTAAGTCTTATTTAAATTTTTAAGATTTTTATTTTTTTTAACTTAATTGTTTTCAATAAATCTTTATTAACTGACATTAGCTTAGATTTTGAGGTTGACCTAGAAACTACTGATACGCCTATTTTTCCTAATCTAAAAAAAGGATAGCTGCCAATTTCTACAAACTTACTATATTTTTTTTGTAAGATTTCTAACTGTTTAGAAATATTACTTTCAACTGTATAAAGATTTAAAGTATTACTGTGAACTTTTAAACCTTTGACTAAATATTTTTTACAATTTTCAATCATAGAATTTAATATAGAAGGTACACCAGGTAATGAAAAAACATTTTTAGTAATAAATCCAGGAGCTGCACTAGATGGATTGTAGATTAATTTTGCCATATTTGGCATCTTTGCCATTTTTTTTCTACCGTCATTAAATTTTTCTTTTCCATAGTAATTCTCGAGTATTTTATAGGCCTCATCGTGATATCCATATTTGACTTTAAAAGCTTTGGCTATGGATTTTGATGTAATGTCATCATGAGTAGGTCCTATACCTCCAGTAGTAAATACGTAATTAAACTCTCTAGATAAAAATCTAATATTATCAACTATAGTTTTTTCAACGTCAGGTATAATCCTTACCTCTGAGACTGTTATTCCACAGTTAGTGTTCAACCAACTGCTTAAAAATGCTACATTTTTATCTTGAGTTCTTCCCGATAAAATCTCATTCCCAATTATTAAAATTGCTGCATTTACTTTATTTTTTTTACTCATAGATTATTAGTTATACATGAAATTTAATGAAAGATTAATAGCAGGTCAATTTATAAAAAGATATAAACGTTTTTTTGTCGATGTAAAAATTGGCAACGATAAAGTTGTGGCTCATTGTCCAAACACAGGTTCTATGATGGGTTTATTAAAAAAAGGTAACAATGTTTGGATAAGTAAATCTGATAATCTAAAAAGAAAACTCCAATATACATTACAAATTATTGAAGATCAAAAATCAAAAGTTGGTATTAACACTCACCTAACAAATAAAATAGTTTTTGATGCTTTAGATAGAAGAGCGATTAAAAATTTTAAAAACTTAGATAAAATTCAACATGAGGTAAAATTTGGTAAAAACACTAGATTTGATTTTTTAATAACAGAAAAATACAAAAAAACTTTTATTGAAGTAAAAAATGTCACTCTTTCCAGGGAAAAAAAAATTGCAGAATTTCCTGATGCGGTTACTTCAAGAGGCTCAAAACATATACGAAAATTATTGGAAGCAAACAAAAAGGGGTACGAAATTTATCTTTTTTTTGTAATTCAAAGAAATGATTGTAATAAATTCAAATTAGCCAAAGATATAGATCCTGAATATTGTGAATTACTATTAAAGGCTGTTAAAAAGAATCTAAAAATACTTTGCTATGATTGTAAATTTTCTTCAAAAGGAATAAAACTAAATCGTGAAATACAGTTGAAAATATAATGATTAAAAATTATAAAGAATCCTTTGAAAAAACAAGAACAGCAGGTTTAATTGCAGCAGGAGCATTAGATGAGGTTTCAAAAATTGCTAAACCTGGAATACAAACTAACCAGATTGATAAATTGTGTTACGAGTACCTTAATGATCATGGTGCATATTCTGCGCCTCTATTTTATAGAGGTTTTCCTAAATCATGTTGTACCTCTACTAACCATGTTGTTTGTCACGGAATACCATCCGAAAAAGTTTTAAAAGATGGAGACATTGTAAACGTTGACGTTACTGCTTTGAAAGATGGATGGCATGGAGATACAAGTAGAACATTTGAAATAGGTGAAGTTTCAATAAAAGCAAAAAGGTTAGTACAAACAACTTACAATGCTATGATGAAGGCTATAAAAATTATAAAAGAAGATGTTTTTTTAGGTGATATTGGGGCCATAATTCAAAAACACGTTGAAGCTGAAGGATTTTCTGTTGTTCAGGATTTTTGTGGACATGGCATTGGACAACAATTTCACAAGGAGCCTAATGTTCTTCATTACGGTAAAGAGGGTACTGGAGAGAAAATAAAAGCTGGTATGATTTTCACAGTTGAACCCATGATTAATCTTGGAAAATATGAAACAAAAACATTAAATGATGGTTGGACAGCGGTTACTAAAGATAAATCTTTATCTGCACAATTTGAACATACTGTAGGTGTAACTAAGGAAGGTTGTGAAATTTTTACTTTATCAAAAAGCTAATGATAGAAAGATATTCTAGAAAAGAAATTAAAGAAATTTGGGAAGATAAGAATAAGTATTCAATATGGCTAGATATTGAGTTGGCTGCAGCAGAAGCTATGGAAAAATTAAAGCTTATCCCAAAAGGGGTTTCTAAAAAAGTAAGATCTAAAGCAAAAATTAACGTCAAAAGAATTTTACAAATTGAAGATAAAGTTAAACACGATGTCATAGCTTTTTTAACTTCAATAAATGAAAAAGTTGGAAAAGAAGGCAGATATCTTCATAAAGGTATGACCTCGTCTGATGTTTTAGATACGTGTTTTAATTTTCAATTAAAAAAATCTGGTGAAATTTTATTAAATGATATTAATCAATTGCTTGTCTCAATTAAGCGCCAGGCAATTAAACATAAATATACTTTATGTATTGGGCGAAGCCACGGTATTCATGCTGAACCAACAACTTTTGGACTTAAAATGTTAACCTTCTATCAGGAATTTATTAGAAACAAAAAAAGGCTAGATGAGTCAATTAAAGAAATTTCAACATGTGCAATTTCTGGTGCAGTTGGAACTTTTGCAAATATAGATCCTTCAGTAGAAAGACATGTAGCAAAAAAACTTAAACTCAATGTAGAGCCTATTTCTACACAAATTATTCCTAGAGATAGACATGCGCAATTTTTCTCTACACTTGGGATTATTGCTGGCTCAGTTGAGAGGCTCGCAACCGAAATTAGGCATCTTCAAAGAACTGAGGTACTGGAAGTTGAGGAATTTTTTGGAAAAAAACAAAAAGGTTCTTCTGCAATGCCACATAAAAAAAATCCAATTTTAAGTGAAAATTTGACAGGTTTAGCTAGATTGATAAGATCTTGTGTTGTTCCTGCTCTAGAAAATATTGCTTTATGGCATGAGAGAGATATTTCACATTCAGCAGTTGAGAGAAATATAGGGCCAGATGCAACAATCGCTTTAGACTTTGCTTTAGCTAGACTGAACAACGTAGTTAAGAATTTAAATGTTTACCCAAAAAAAATGCTGAATAATTTAAATATAACTAATGGAATATTTTTTTCTCAAAGAGTTTTACTAAAATTAACTGATGCTGGTTTTTCTAGAGAACAAGCTTATAAGTTAGTTCAGAAAAACGCTATGAAAGCTTGGAAAGAAAACTCCTCTTTTTTAAACAATATTATCTTAGATAAAAAAATCACCAATAAAATACCTGTTAATAAACTTAAAAAATTATTTAATTTTAGTTATCATACTAAAAAAATTAATATAATTTTTAATAGAAGTCTGAAACAAAAGTAATCTAATGAATAAAGGCAATAAGTTATACGAGGGCAAAGCAAAGATAATTTATGAGACTAAAGATAAAAATTTAGTTATTCAGCATTTTAAAGATGATGCGACCGCATTTAATAATCTTAAAAAAGCTAAAGTCGAAGGTAAGGGGGTTTTAAATAATAGAATTTCTGAGTACATATTGTCTAATTTATCACAGTGTGGTGTCAAAACTCACTTGGTTAAAAGATTGAATATGAGAGAGCAACTGATCAAGAAAGCTGAAATTTTTCCAATTGAATTTATTGTAAGAAATGTTGCTACTGGTTCTTTAACTAAGAGATTAGGAATACCAGAGGGAACAATTTTAGAAAAGCCTTTATTAGAATATTGTTTCAAAAACGATGATTTAAGCGATCCTTTAATCTCTATAGAACATATTCTCACATTTGGGTGGGCTACTGAGAAAGAGTTAAATTTAATCAATAAATCAACTCTGCGGATTAATGATATTCTTTCCGGAATGTTTAGAGCTATAAACATCAAGCTTATTGATTTTAAAATTGAATACGGAAAAGTATGGAATAAGGATATAGAAAAAAAAGAAATTGTTTTAGCTGATGAAATTAGTCCAGATACTTGCAGACTATGGGATGCTAAAACTGAAAAAAAACTTGATAAAGATAGATTTAGAAAAGACTTAGGCAATATTATCCAAGGTTATCAAGAAGTTGCTAGGAGATTTGGAATAATGCCTGAAGAAACAAATATAAGCGAAGTAAATTTTGGTAAAACTATACCGATAAAATTCAAAAAAAAATAAATTGAAATATTCAATTACAGTTACTCTTAAAAAAGATGTATTAGATCCTCAGGGAAAAGTTGTAGAGAATACTCTTAAAAATATGGGTTTGAATAGTTTAAAGAGTGTAAGACAAGGAAAATATTTTGAAATAGAGGTTGAGGAAAAAAATGAGGAAGTAGCTGATAAAGAGGTAACTCAAATGTGTGAGAAACTATTAGCAAATTTAATTATCGAAGATTACAAAATAAATAAATTATAATGAATTCATCTGTTATTGTCTTCCCAGGGTCTAATTGTGATCGAGATATTGCCGTCGCTTTAGAAAAAATGCAATTTAAAAATAAGATGGTATGGCACAAAGATACTACCTTACCAAAATCAGATTTGATTGTAATTCCTGGAGGATTTTCTTATGGTGACTATTTACGTTCAGGAGCAATAGCTGGAAAATCCTTAATAGTTAGTGAAATCATCAAAGCAGCAAATTCTGGATGTTTAATTCTTGGAATTTGTAATGGATTTCAGATTTTGACAGAAACAGGTTTGTTAAAGGGGACTTTATTAAGAAATAAAAATCTTAAGTTTATTAATAAAGATGTAAATATAAAGGTAATGAACAATGAAACAAAATTTACCTCAAAATATAATTTAAACCAGATATTAAAAATTAATATTGCTCATAATGAAGGAAATTATTTTACAAAAAAAAGTCATTTAGAAGAATTAAAAAAAGAGGGACTTATAGCGTTTAAATATTGCGATGAAAAAGGGGCTGTAAATGATCGCTCTAACCCTAATGGTGCTTTAGAAAATATTGCTGGAATATTTAATGCCAAAAAAAATATATTAGGAATGATGCCTCATCCCGAAAGAATGGTTGATGAAATGATTTCTAACACCGATGGAGTAAATCTTTTTTCTAGTTTAATAAACAAATAAGATGACAATAACTAACAAAATTATAGAAAAACACGGTCTTAAGTTAAAAGAGTTTGAAAATATTAAAAAACTAATGAAAAGAGAACCTAATTTATTAGAACTTGGAATATTTTCGGCTATGTGGAACGAACACTGTTCATATAAATCATCAAGAATACATTTGAAAAAATTGCCCACTAAAGGAAAACAGGTTATTCAAGGTCCTGGTGAAAATGCTGGAGTAATCGATATTGGAGATAATGATGCAATAGTATTTAAAATTGAAAGTCATAACCATCCTTCATACATTGAGCCTTATCAAGGAGCGGCAACAGGAGTTGGAGGTATACTAAGAGATGTATTTACAATGGGTGCAAGACCAATTGCTTTATTGAATTCAATTCACTTTGGTTCTCCCTCTCATCCAAAAACAAAAAGTTTATTAAATGGTGTAGTTTCGGGAATCGGTGGCTACGGAAATTGCATTGGAATACCGACTGTTGCTGGTGAGACTAAGTTTAACGAAACCTATAATGAAAATATATTGGTCAACGCAATGGCAGTAGGTCATGCAAAAAAAGATAAGATATTTTACTCAAAAGCAAAAGGTATAAATAAATCTGTAGTCTATGTGGGATCAAAAACAGGTCGTGATGGAATTCATGGAGCATCAATGGCATCTGCTGAATTTGACGAAAACTCTGAAGACAAAAAACCCACTGTGCAAGTTGGTGATCCATTTACTGAAAAACTACTTCTCGAAGCTTGCTTAGAATTAATGAAAGATGAATCAATTATTGCTATTCAAGATATGGGAGCTGCTGGATTAACTTCCTCTAGCGTTGAAATGGCTTCTAAAGGTTCGCTTGGAATTGAATTAAATTTAGAAAAAGTGCCTTGTAGAGAAGAGAACATGACGCCATATGAAATGATGCTATCAGAAAGTCAAGAAAGAATGTTAATAATTTTAGAAGATGGAAAAGAAGAACACGCAAGAAAAATTTTTAATAAATGGGATTTAGATTTTGTTGTTATAGGAAAAACTACAAATACGAAGAATTTAACTTTAAAGTTTAATAACAAACTTGTTGGAGAAATACAAATTGATGCTCTAGCTACAAAAGCCCCTCTATATAAAAGAAAATGGGTAAGAAAAAAAATTAAGAAAAGTAAATTAGATATAAAAAAAATACGAAATGTGAACTTTGAAGAAGCTTTAATTAAAGTTTTGTCGTCACCTAATCATTCAAATAAAAGTTGGGTCACTAATCAATATGATCAGATGGTTATGGGTGATACTGTTCAAAGATCTGGTGCTGATGCAGCTATTGTTAGGATACATAATAAAGATAAAGCTATAGCAGTTACAGTAGACTCTTCTGCTAATTATTGTAAATCCCAACCAAAAATTGGGGGTAAACAAATAGTTTGTGAAAATTGGAGAAATTTAATTTCTGTTGGCGCAAAACCATTGGCGATTACCAACTGTTTAAACTTTGGTAATCCAGAAAATGAAGAAGTCATGGGAGAATTCGCTGAGTGTTTAGAGGGAATTAAAGAGGCTTGTGAGTTTTTAAATTATCCTGTCGTCTCAGGAAATGTATCTTTTTATAATGGAACTAATAAAAAAAATATATTCCCAACACCTGTTATCGGAGGAGTTGGAATTATTAATAAACTATCAAGTCCAATCAATCATAAATTTAAAAAGGATAAAAGTTTATTGCTATTAATAGGAAAAACTTTTGGACATATTGAACAAAGCTGTTTTCTTAAAGAAAATTTTTCCATAATAGACGGTAGTCCACCCGAAATTAATTTTTTTAATGAAAAAAATAATGGAGAAGCTGTTTTAAATCTAATAACCCTTGGTTTAACTAATTCTGTTCATGATGTTTCTAATGGTGGATTAATTGTCGCTTTATGTGAAATGGCAATGAGTTCAAATTACGGGATAAAAATTCAAAAGCCTAAAAAGGTAAGAAATCCAATCGAGTACTTTTTTGGAGAGGATCAAGGAAGATTTATTGTTGAAATAAATGAAGACGATTTAATAAAAGTTGAGAAAGTTCTTCAAAAAAATAACATTTACTATGAATTAATTGGAATTACACAAAAAAAATATTTTGAAATTGAGGGTTTAATGAAATCAGACATAAATGACCTCTTTAAAATTAATAGTCAATGGTATAACCAATATTGATGCCTTTACCGATTGATGAAATAAAAAAGTTAATTAAAGAGTCAATTCCCGACGCTTCGATAGAAATAAAGGACTTAATGGGTGATAATAATCATTATTCAGCAACAATTAGATCTGAATTATTCAAAAATTTAAATAAAATAGAACAACACAAACTTGTTTATAAATCACTTAAAGGTAAAATGGGAAATGAATTGCACGCATTATCTATTACTACAGAGGTTAAATAATGAATACAAAAGAAAAAATTAACAAACTAATAGATGAAAATGATATTTGTCTTTTCATGAAAGGCACTCCAGAATCGCCTCAATGTGGATTTTCAATGGCAGTGTCTAATGTTTTAAAACATTTAAATGTAAATTTTAAAGGCATTAATGTTTTGGAAGATGAAAATTTAAGACAAGGTATAAAAGATTTTAGTGATTGGCCTACAATTCCTCAATTATACATTAAAAAAGAGTTTATTGGGGGATGCGATATTATTAAAGAAATGTTTGAAAAAGGCGAATTGAAAAAATTATTAGCTGAAAAAAAATTGATATAATTTATTTTTTTTGTATAAAACAAATATCAGAGTCTTTTAAATTACCCTTATAAGAAACAATTTCTTTGACCTCGCTAAATATATATTTTTGACTCTCTTTATTTATGAGTTCTGAATAAAAATGTTCTTTATTAAGAATTTTTGAAAGTAAATCGTCAATAAAAATATCTTGTATATCTAAATTGTACTTATAATAATTTGGATGTTTAAAATCTTCAATTACATAAGTGCCACCTTGATTTACAAATTTGAAAAAAAAATTTAAACTAAATAGTATGTCACTTAAATAATGAGAACCGTCATCGATTATAATATCAAATTTTTCAAAACTATTTTCTTTAAAAATCATATCTAAAATTTTGAAAACTTTTTTTTCATTTCTAATATTTAAGCCATAAACACTTATATTATTAGAATTATATTTAAAATTTGAAATATTAATATCAAAACAAAATATTTTTGAATTATTAAAATATTTTGAAAATGCAGCTGCCGAAGCTCCTGCATAAGATCCAATTTCTAATATATTTAAAGGTTTAGTTTTGAGTAATGTAAATTGTTTTTCGTAGAATTTGGAAAATCCATGACCTCTTGTATCTTTATTTTGAAAATAGTCAGCTTTATCGCTTCCATAATAAAAAAATAATTGATCAAGATTTTTTTCAGGAAACGAATCTCTATCAATCGATATTTTTTTTTTTAGCTTATAAATTAGATTTCTTTTAAAAAGACTTAAAAAATTCAATTATCTAGAATAGTATTCAATTACTAAGTTAGGTTCCATTATTACTGGGTAAGGAACTTCAGAAAATTTAGGAACTCTTACTAATTTAGCTGTTTTATTCTTATTATCTAATTGGATATATTCTGGAACATCTCTTTCTTTACTTTGTAAAGATCCGTCTATGACTGTAAGTTTTTTTGACTTATCTCTTATCTCAATCAAATCTGTGCTTTTAACAACATAGCTCGAAATATTTACTCTTTTTTTATTAACTTTAATATGTCCGTGATTTATCATCTGTCTAGCAGAGAAGACAGTTGGTGCAAATTTTGCTCGATAAATCACTGTGTCAAGTCTACTCTCAAGTAGTGCAATTAAATTTTCTGTAGTATCTCCTTTTTTAGACAGGGCTTTTCGATAAATATTTCTAAATTGTCTTTCATTAATATTTCCATAATAAGCTTTTAATTTCTGTTTTGCTTGAAGCTGAACACCGTAGTCAGTAGGTTTACCTTTTTTATTTTGCCCGTGTTGACCTGGTGGGTACGCTCTAGAGTTAAAAGGACTTTTTGGTCTGCCCCAAATATTTGCCTTAAGTCTTCGATCAACTTTATGTTTAGATTTAAGTCTTTTAGTCATATAAATAAGTGTGTTTTTATAAGCTTTACTAATGATTTGTCAATTAAGCTTTAATGTTATTTTTTACTCAATGTGCTTATAATACTAGCTAAAATCCTTAATTCTTTATCGTTTGGTTCTAATCTATAAATTAAATTATTTATATTTAATATCATTGAGTGCCTTTTCTCTATAGGGATAAAAAAGTCTTTTTTTTCTAAAAGGCTTATTAAATGAGCTAGTAAAGAAGATATTTTTGATTTAGATGAAACTTTTAAATTAAGTTCATTATTCTTAATTTTTTTATTATTAATTGATTTAAAGATCTCGTAACAAATAATAGCCAAAGAATGTGATAAGTTTAAGGATTTAAATTTAGGTGAGGTTGGAATTTGTAAAATATAATTAGAAAATGACAAATCTTTATTTGATAAACCTGATGCTTCAGGACCGAACATTAAACCCAAGTTAAGATTTCTTCTTTTGATTATTTTTTGAAATTCTTTAAGTGAAACATTTTTTTTATTTATGTCTCTACGTCTTGCACTTAAAGATACGACCAAATTAAAAGGCTCTATTGCATCTTGAATATTGTTAAATACTTTTGCTTTATTTATAATATCATACGCTCCTACGGATGTTACTTTAGCTTTATGATTAGGAAAATTAATTTTAGGCTCTACAATGTGAAGTTTTGAGAAACCAAAATTTTTCATTGCTCTGGCACATGCACCTATATTTTCACCTAGTTGAGGTTTAACTAAAATGAAACCAAATTTACTGCTCATTTAAATTAGCAGGCGCTTTTTCTTTATAAAGTTTATAATCCAAGCTATCAATTAATGCTTTAAATGAAGCTTCAATAATATTTGGAGATACACCAACTGTAAACCAACTAACACCAGTTTTATCAGTACTTTCAATTAAAACTCTAGTTGTTGCTTCAGTACCAGTATTCAGAATTCTAACTTTATAATCAAGTAACTTTAAATCTGAAAAAAAATTATAGTATTTTGTTACTTTTTTAAAATTAGATCTGATCGCATTATCCAATGCATTTACAGGTCCATTCCCTTTACCATGACACTCAATTTCTTTTCCATCTATCAGGAAAACTACGCTTGCTTTTGTATGTATTTTGTCAAATTTTGAAACATTCACATCGTAACTTTTTACTTTTAAATATTCAGGAACTTTACCTAATAATCTATTAGCTAATAGTTCAAATGAAGCATCAGCTCCATCATACGAATAACCACTAAATTCTCTATCTTTTACCTCGTCCAAAATTTTTTGGATTTTTGGATCTTTAGAGTCAATTTTAACTCCGTATTGTTCTAGTCTTGATAAAATATTTGATCGACCAGCTTGATTTGAAACAATAATATTTCTATGATTACCAATTGTTTTTGGATCAATATGTTCGTAAGTTTTCGGATCTTTCTTCACTGCTGAAACGTGAAGACCTCCCTTGTGAGAAAAGGCTGAGGCACCGACATAAGCCATATTTTTATTAGGTTTTCTATTTAGTATTTCATCTAATAATCTTGAACATTCAGTTAATGATGAAAGTTTATCTTTTTTAATATTAATTTCATACTTATCGCTAAAAGATTTTTTTAAACATAAATTAGGAATAATTGACATCAAATTTGCATTACCGCATCTCTCACCTAAACCATTAATAGTTCCTTGAATATGCCTCACGCCGCTTTCAACTGCAGCTAAAGAATTAGCCACAGCATTTTCTGTATCGTTGTGCGCATGAATTCCAAGATTGTTTCCAGGTATTATTTTTGAAACTTTTGCAACAATTTCTCTAACCTCATTCGGTAGTGTGCCACCATTAGTATCACATAATACAACCCATCTAGCACCGTTATCGTATGCTTGCTTTAAGCACTCAATTGCATATTCTGGGTTAGCCTTATAACCATCAAAAAAATGTTCTGCATCAAACAAAAATTCTTTCTTGTTTTTAACAAAATGTTTTGCTGTTTCTTTGATGTTTTCTAAATTTTCCTCTTTTTGAATTCCTAAAGCAACTTTTACATGAAAATCCCAAGATTTTCCTACCACGCAAACTGCTGGTGTATTCGCATTCATTAAAGAAGCTAAACCGGGATCATTATCTGCACTTCGACCAGTTTTTTTGGTCATACCGAATGCAGTAAATAAAGTTTGTTGCATTTTGGGTGGACTAGAAAAAAATTTTGTATCAACAGGATTTGCCCCAGGCCATCCTCCCTCTACATAATCAACACCTATATCTGATAAAACTTTTGCTATTTTATTTTTATCTTCAATTGAGAAATCAACACCTTCTGTCTGGGCTCCGTCTCTTAAAGTAGTATCAAATATAAATATTTTCTCTTTACTCATTTAAATTTCCATGTTGTCTGTTCTTTTTTATCCTCAATGATTATTCCTTTACTTGCTAGCTCAACTCTTATTTTATCAGCAAGTTTATAATCTCCTTTTTGTTTTGCTGCTAATCTTTCTTTAATTTTTTTTTCAATAAATTCTTCTGAAATATCTTTATCTACTTTTTTAAACTCTTCCCACTCATTTTTTGTTAAATCAAATAAACCAATTAATTTACAAGCGCTATTAAAAAATTTTTTACTTTTTTCATCGCCTTTATTTGCGTTTGCATAAAGTTTGTGAATTTTAGCAATGAAACCAGGGGTATTTAAATCATCTAATAACATGTCTATCTCTTTCAAAGGTATTTCTTCATTATTTTCTTCATACAATTGATACCATTTTTCAATGGTTGCTCGTTGATTTTCTAAAAGTTTATTATTCCAATCTAGTGGTTGACTGTAGTGAGCGCTTAATAATGCTAACCTAACGACTTGACCGGAATATTTTTTAGTTGCATCAGTTATAGAAATTATATTGCCTAAAGATTTTGACATCTTTTCTTTATTAATGGTTACAAATCCGTTATGTACCCAATAATTTGCAAAGTTTTTCGTACTATTGTTACAACAAGACTGGGCTATCTCATTTTCATGATGAGGAAAAATTAAATCAAGACCGCCGCCATGAATATCTAAATTTTTACCAAGGTATTTTTCACTCATTACTGAACATTCAAGATGCCAGCCCGGTCTACCTCTTCCCCAAGGTGACTGCCAACCAGGGTCTTTTTCATTTGAAGGCTTCCACAAAACAAAGTCCATTGGATTTTTTTTCAGATCAGAAATTTCTATTCTGCTACCTGCCTTTAACTCATCTAAATTTTTGTTTGATAATTTTCCATAATCTTTAAATTTACTTACAGCAAAAAAAACATGGTTTTTATTTTCGTAAGCAAATCCCTTTTTGATTAATGAAGATGTCGTTTCAATCATTTCTTCCACATGTTCTGTAGCTTTTGGCTCTATCGTTGGTTTTAAACAGTTTAAACTTTTGCAATTTTCATGAAAAATTTTAATCACCCTATTAGTAATTTCATTTATGTCTTCTTTATTATTTTGAGAAGCTTCTATTATCTTGTCATCTATATCAGTAATATTTCTTACGTACGTTACATTTGAATTGTAGAGAACCTTTAAAACCCTAAATAAAACATCAAACACTACAAGGGTTCTTGCATTACCTACGTGGGGGCTATCATATACAGTCGGACCACAAGCATATAAGGAAATTTTTTTTATATTATTTGGCTTAAATACTTCTTTTTTTCTTGTTAGAGAATTTGTTAATTTTAAGCTATTCATTAAACGTACATACCGGTATCGGATTCATTTTGTGTAAATTTTTTTCTCTTATTTCTAAATATTTTTGATAGTTTGGATCTTCTTTATTTTCCATAGCCTTCTCTAAATCTGCATAACTCATTCCAAGTTGTTCTACGTCGTTTCTTCCGTCATCCCATAGACCATCTGTGGGTTGGGCATTAATTATTTCTTCTGACACACCGAGATGTCTACCTAATTCCCACACTTGAGTTTTGTTGCAGTCAGCTATAGGGGAGATATCGACCCCACCATCGCCGTATTTAGTATAAAAACCAACGCCAAAATCTTCAACTTTGTTACCTGTTCCTACAACAATTCCATTATTTGCTGCTGCTACTTGGTATAAAGTTGCCATTCTCAACCTTGCTCTTGAATTTGCATACCCATGCTCATTATCAAATTTATTTAAAACTTGAGAAAATGAATTAAAGATTTTATCCATCTCCAACAAATGATGTTCAACATTTTTGTATTTTTGTTTTAACCATTTAGCATGTGTCAAACTTAAATCATGTTGAGATTTGATTTGTTTAATTGGCATTGTTAACACAATTGTTTTTCTACCAGTGTTTGCACATAAAGCACTAACTACAGAAGAGTCTATTCCACCCGATATTCCAACTACTAATGATTTTGGTTTATAAGAAGCATTATTACAATAGTTGTCTATCCAGTCGGTAATTATTTTTGCTCTTTTTTTTACATCCATAATTAATACCTTACCTCTCTTTTAAGGTTTGGTCTTAATAATTACAATAATTATTAAGACGCAGCTTGAATAATTTTGTTTGATATTTTTGAATTTTTCTTAATTTCTTCAGAAATCAAGAATGCTAGTTCCAATGCTTGGTCAGCATTTAGTCTAGGATCGCAATGAGTCCTGTATCTATTCGATAAATCATTCTCTGATATTTTTTGAGCTCCGCCAGTGCACTCTGTAACATCTTGACCTGTCATCTCTATGTGTAATCCACCAGCATAACTCCCTTCCGTTTGACTTACTGCGAAGAAATTTTTTACCTCTTTTAAGACATTTTCAAAAGGTCTAGTTTTAAATCCAGTGGCAGCTTTAATAGTGTTTCCATGCATTGGATCACAAGACCAAATTACATTAAGTCCCTCTTTTTTAATTGCTCTTATTAATTTAGGTAAATATTTCTCAACACTATCAGCACCGAACCTTGAAATTAATGTTAATCTTCCAGCTTCATTATCAGGGTTTAAAATATTACATAAATTTATTAATTCATCTGAATTTAAAGTTGGTCCACATTTTAAACCAAGAGGATTTTTAATACCTCTGCAAAATTCAACATGCGCTCCGTCTGGTTGTCTTGTTCTATCACCTATCCATACAAAATGGGCTGAAGTATCATGATATTCTCCAGTTGTTGAATCTATTCTAGTCATAGATTCTTCAAATGGTAAAAGTAAAGCTTCATGTGAAGTATAAAAGTTTACAGTTCTCAATCTGCGATTGTTATCTGAATTAATTCCGCAAGCTTCCATAAATGCCAAAGCATCGCTAATTTTATCCTCTATTTCTTTATACTTACCTTTTGTTTTGTCTTTAATGAAACCTAAATTCCATAAGTGTACTTGTCTGAGGTCAGCAAAGCCTCCTTGAGAAAAAGCTCTTAATAAGTTTAATGTAGATGCAGATTGTGAATACGCTCGAAATAATCTTTTTGCATCAGGTATTCTTGCTTTTTCTGTAAACTCCATTCCGTTAATATTGTCACCTAAATAACTTGGCAATTCTTTTCCATCTTTTTTTTCTGTGGGCGCACTTCTAGGTTTAGAAAATTGTCCAGCAATTCTTCCAACTTTTACGACTGGAACTGAGGCTGATGCGGTTAAAACCAAAGACATTTGTAAAAGAACTTTAAAAGTATCTCTAATATTATCTGGATGAAACTCTGCAAAACTTTCTGCACAATCTCCCCCTTGAAGTAAAAATGCTTTACCTTCAGCAACTTCTGATAAGGCTTTTTTTAAAGACCTTGATTCACCAGCAAAAACTAAAGGTGGATATTTTTTAATTTTACTTAAAACTAAATCAAGTTCTTCCTTGTCCTGATAAACAGGCATATGTTTAGCAGGTAATTTTTTCCAACTATTTAAATTCCATTTTTTCATATACAACTTGCAATATATATAGAGTAAAGATTAAAAATATTCAATAAAATATTGGATAAAAATTTACTAAAATGTTTCTACTTTGCTATTTAATGAAAGAAGTTTAAGTTCAATCCTTAATTTTGGATATTTTTTCTTAAATATCTTTTTAATTTTTTGAAAAGAATTTTTATGTACCACCGTTTCATTTGCTTTTGAAAATTTTTTTTTCCCATTTATAATTTTTGCTGCTCCGCAATCTCTATGATTAATTACTATTAATTTATTTATATTGTGTAATTTTACAGAGGTATCAAAATTATCCCAAAAAGCTTTGTGCCATCTTTTAAATTTAGATGCTGTAACACCAATAGCTGATCCTGCAATTGTAAAAGAACTATACTTTCCAACTAATTTTTTTTTCTTTAAATAATTATAAACAACGGGTTGGAATCTTGGATCAATACAAGATAATACCATGGCTTTATAATTTGATCTCACTTTATTCAACTGTAACTGACTTAGCTAAATTTCTTGGTTTATCAATATCGCAATTTTTTAATGACGCTACATGGTATGCCAAAAGCTGTAAAGGAATTGTAAGTAACAATGGTGATAGGAGGCTATCTATACGAGGCACTCTTAATCTAAATCTTATATTAGTACTTAATAATCTTTTATTATTATCAGTTATAAAAAATATTTTTCCACCTCTTGCTATGACCTCTTGCATATTAGAAAGAGTTTTTTCGTAATACTTGTCTTTAGGCGCTATTACAATTACCGGTAAACCTTCCTCAATTAAAGCCAATGGTCCATGTTTCATTTCGCCTGCAGGATATCCCTCTGCATGTAAATAAGAAAGTTCTTTCAATTTTAAAGCGCCTTCAAGAGCTATTGGAAATGAATTTCCTCTACCTAAAAACATTGATCCTTTAGCATCTAAAAATTCTTTTGCTATTAATTGAATTTCACTCTCAAGTTTTAAAGTGCTGTTTATTGCATCTGGAAGTTTTTTCAAATTTTCAACACAAGTGTCATAATTCTTTTTATCAATATCACCTCTCTCAATAGAAATTTTTAAAGATAAAATATATAGAACAATTAATTGTCCCAAAAAGGCTTTGGTTGAGGCAACACCGATTTCAGGGCCAGCATGAATGGGCAATACCCAATCAGAATTTCTAGCAATTGTGCTTTCTACTACATTTACAATTGAGCAAGTTTTAACTTTATTTTTTTTACAAATATCTAGAGCTGCTGCAGTATCTGCTGTTTCACCAGATTGAGAAACAAAAATATATAAATTATTAGTTTTAAATTTTAAATTTCTATATCTGAATTCTGAGGCTATATCGATCTCGGTGTCAATAGAGGTTAATTCCTCAAACCAATACTTTGCTACTAAACAAGAATGATAAGCTGTTCCACAACCAATCAAAATTATCTTATTGATTTTTTTAGGCTCAATAGGAAAATTATAAATATTAATATCTTTTTTAAGACTATCAGTATACTCGTTTAAGCATTTCTTGATAGTGTTCGATTGCTCAAAAATTTCTTTAGACATAAAGTTTTTATAATCACCTTTGTCTGTAGTATTTTCATCGTCTGAAAGAGTATATATTTTTTTATTTATTTTTTTTCGATTTACATCGTAAAAATCGACGTTGTTTTTAGATAACAAACATAATTCACCATCATCCAAATAAGAAATTTTATTTGTCATAGATTTCAGAGCGTAAGAATCTGAACCTAGATAATTTTCTTCGTTTGAATAACCAACAGCAAGTGGGCTACCTCTCCTAGCACCAATTATAATATCTGGAAAATTTTTAAATATAATTCCTAAGGCAAAACTACCTTTTAATTTTTTTAAGGTTTTGAATACTGACTCTAAAGGTTTTGAATTTTCTAAAAACTGGGTAACTAAGAGAGTAATAACTTCGGTATCAGTTTGTGATTTAAACTTGAAACCTTTTTCTTCCAGGTCCTTTTTTAATTCATCTGAGTTTTCTATTATACCATTATGAACCACTGAAACTTTTTCAGAAGAATGAGGATGTGCATTAATAATATTAGGAACTCCATGAGTAGCCCATCTTACATGGCCTATACCTATATTGCCATTTGAGGGATTTTTGAATAAAATTTTTTCAAGCTCCTCTACTCTTCCAGAACATTTTTTTTCATCTATTAAATTATCGCTTAAGGTAGCTAAGCCTGCTGAGTCATAACCTCTATATTCTAACTTTTTTAAAGAGTTGATAATATTAATTGAAACAGGTTTATTGCTAGCAATTCCAATAATTCCACACATTATTTTTTCTTTCTCTTGTAATTTGTGACTGAGATTTGTGATGCCCTTGAGAGTGCTAATGATTTTTTTTTAACATTTTTCGTTATTACAGATCCTGCGCCAACAACACTGTTTTTTCCTATATTAACTGGTGCAACTAGTGAAGAGTTAGATCCTATAAAAACATTATCTGCTATTTTTGTTTTTGATTTTTTAATACCATCGTAATTACAAGTAATTGTTCCTGCACCAATGTTAGAATTTTTACCAACTGAAGTATCTCCAACATAAGAGAGATGATTTACTTTTGAATTTTTATTTATAAGAGATTTTTTTGTTTCTACGAAGTTTCCTATTTTAGTGTTTTCTTTTAAAAATGTTCCCTCTCTTAATCTGGCGTAAGGACCTACTACTACATTTCTTTCAATTTTAGTTCCCTCTAGATGACTGAAAGATTTGATATGAGAATTATCTCCAATTTTAACATTTGGACCGATAACAACGTAAGGATCCACTGTAACGTTTTTTCCAAAAAAAGTATCTTTTGATAAAAATATTGTTTCTGGTGCAACTAAATTTACACCCTTCTTTAAAGCTTTGTTTCTCAATAATTCTTGAGAAAGCCTATACGAATTAGCTTTATTTAATTTATTATTTGTATTCATTAAAAATTTCTTTACATTAATAATGTAACTGAAATAAGTCACAAAATATTTCTTTTTAATACTTTTAAAAATGAATCAAATCTACACTATTCTTTTTGATCTAGACGGTACTATAATAAATACCGCACCAGATTTAATGGCTGCACATAATCATGTTATGAGAAAATACGGTCATACTGAGAAAAAGCTTGAGGATATTAAATCACTCGCAGGTAGAGGTGCTTGGGTAATGATGCAAAGATCTTTTAAAGAGGAAATTAAAGACGAGAAAACAAAAAAAGAAATGACAAAAGAATTTATAGATTTTTACTCAAAAAATATTGATAAAAACAGTGTTCCAATAAAAGGTGCAATTAATTTTTTTAATTGGGCAAAAAATAAAAATATTTCAATGGCCGTTTGTACAAATAAACAAGAAAGGCTTGCGATAGACTTATTAAAAAAATTAGATTTGTTTAAATTTTTTGAATATGTCGCTGGCTCGGATACTTTTGCATTTAATAAACCCGACCCAAGGCATCTTACGGATGTTGTTGAAATAATTGGTGGTGATTTAAAAAAAACAATGATGATTGGAGATAGCGAAGTAGATGCTATGTCTGCGTATAACGCTAAAGTACCATTTATTTTAGTGAAAGATGGATATACTGAAAAAACTGAAAAAGAAATTAAACACGATGAACTAATTTCGGATTTTGTTAATTTTGAAAAAATTGTTGAAAAATATTTATGATTAGTTTTGCTCTCTTTTCAGCTTTAGCAACTTTTTATTTTACAATGTTTTTTACACCAGGTCCGAATAATGCAATGCTTACAGCATCAGGCATGAAATTTGGATTTGTGAGAACGTTGCCACATTTAATTGGAATTCCTTTAGGGCATATTTTTCAAATTGGGCTTACCTGCTTTGGTTTAGCAAATTTATTTCTAATATATCCTCAAATTCAATTTTACATGAAAATATTATGCTTTATTTATTTACTTTACTTAGGATGGAAAATGATTGGTTCTTTTTCTATGGTTCAAAAAGAAACTGGAAGGCCATTAAGATTTTACGAAGCATCATTGTTCCAATTCATTAATCCAAAAGCTTGGTCAATTGCAGTCACTGTTGCATCAGGTTTTTTTCCAACTGAGGAAAATATTTTTATAGGGGTTGCATTTGTTACTATTACTGCTGCAATAATATGTTTTCCTACGATTAGTCTTTGGGCACTTTTTGGAAGTGGATTAAGAAAATTCGTAGGGGATATTAAAACAAAAAAAATTATAGAATATGTTTTAGCTCTTTTGCTAGTATTAACTGGTATATTTATTCTTATAAAATAATAGCCTTTGATTTTTATTACTCTCTTTAATATAAACTTTGCAGATGCATTTTACAAAAAAGAATAGTGCTGAAAAAAGATTAGAATTTGTAAAAAATTTACAATCAAAAAAACTTCTTAGATTCCCTGGTGCTTATAATCCCTTGTGTGCAAAACTTATAGCTGAAATTGGATTTGATGGGGTTTATATTTCAGGCGGTGTTATGTCTAACGATCTAGGATTACCAGACATAGGATTAACAACTTTAGATCAAGTAAGTTACAGAGCTAACCAAATTTCTAGAGTAACAGACCTTCCAACAATTGTAGATGCAGATACTGGATTTAAAGATTGTAAAAAAACAATAATTACCTTTGAGGAAAAAGGTTTAGCTGGTTGTCATATAGAAGATCAGATAGCTGAAAAAAGATGTGGACATTTAGATAACAAAGAACTTATTTCAAAAGATGAAATGATTAAAAAAATTAAAGAGTCGGTAAATGCTAGAAAAGATAAAAATTTTTTAATTATAGTTAGGACTGATGCAAACACTGTAGAAGGGATTGAAAAAACATTAGAAAGAATTAAGTCTTATGAAGATGCTGGTGCTGACATGATTTTTCCAGAAGCGATGAAAGATGAAAAAGAGTTCGAAAAAGTCAGAAAAATATCAAAAGGCTATTTGTTAGCCAACATGACAGAGTTTGGAAAATCTAAATTATTAAATAGGTCTCAATTAGAAAATTTAGGCTATAATTTAGTTATTTATCCTGTGACAACACAGAGACTCGCCATGCAGAATGTTGAATTAGGTCTTAAATCAATATTTAAAGATGGCCATCAAAATAATATCATTGACAAAATGCAGACTAGAAAAAGGTTGTACGAGTTAGTAGAATATGAGAAGTACAATACGCCTGATAAGAAAATCACAGATTTTTCTACAGAGGGACATGAATAATGAGTGAAGAAATTAAAAAAGGTTTGTTAGGTATAGTAGTTGATGAAACTACAATTTCACATGTAGTTCCAGAACTCAGTGCCTTAACTTATAGAGGATACACGGTACAAGAGCTTTGCGATAAATGTGATTTTGAAGAAGTTGCCTATTTGGTACTGAACGGAGAGCTCCCAAACAAAAGTCAGCTGAAAAAATTTATCAAACAAGAAAGATCAGAAAGAAAACTTTCTAAACAAATATTAAATGATATTAAAAAAATGCCTCGAAACGCTCATCCTATGGATGTAATTAGAACCTGTGTAAGTTTGATGGCCTTAGAAGATAAGGACACTAAAGATAATTCTCCTAAAGCAAACATGAGAAAAGCAATGAGAATATTCGCTAAAACACCGACAGCTGTTGCTGCTTATTTCAGAACACGAAAAGGTAAATCAATTATAGCTCCAAGTAAAAAATTATCTTTTTCAGAAAATTTCTTTAAAATGATGTTCAACAAAGTACCAGATAAAGAAATTGTAAGAGCATTTGATATTTCATTAATTTTATACGCTGAACATAGTTTTAATGTTTCAACTTTTACAGCAAGAACGATTACATCAAGTTTATCCGATTTACATGGTGCAATAACTGGAGCTATAGCCTCTTTAAAAGGTCCACTTCATGGAGGGGCTAATGAAGCAGTGATGCATATGATGAAAGAGATAGGAAAACCTGAGAAAGCAAAAGCTTGGATTGAAAATGCATTAAATAAAAAAAAGGTAGTAATGGGATTTGGGCACAGAGTTTACCGAACTGGAGACTCGAGAGTTCCAACAATGAAACACTATATGTTTAAAGTAGCTAAGCTTTTGAAAAAAGAAAAATATACGAGAATGTACGAAATTTTAGAAAAAGTAATGTTACAAAGAAAAAATATCCATCCAAATGTAGATTTTCCATGTGGTCCAACTTATTACATGATGGGAATTGATATAGATTTCTATACACCAATATTTGTAATGTCTCGTATCACTGGTTGGTCTGCTCACATCATGGAACAACATGCTTCAAATAAACTTATAAGACCTTTGTCTAAATACAGGGGTGCTGAAGTAAGAGAAGTAATGTTATTAAATCAAAGATAGATGACTTTAACAAATTTACTTTTATTTTTAATTTTAGTTACGCTGGCTACATACACATTTATGCCTTGGAAAGGGATAGATAAAGGTTCTTTTCTTAAAGTGGCATCCCAGTGGTTTATGTGGTCTGTTTTTTTTGCAATTATTGTTTTAATATCTACTTTTTTTGGAATTGAAGTCTCTGGATAATAATTTTTTTCAACAAACAAGAATTTTAGATGGGGGTATGGGCCAGGAACTCCTTAACCGCGGAGTAAAACCTCACGGAACTCTGTGGGGAGCCTCAGCTTTATATAATCGTAAATACCATAAGACAGTCGTCAAAACTCATTTAGATTTTATTAAAGCCGGAGCAGAAATAATTGTTACTAATAGCTTCGGTAGTAGAAAACGAAGACTTATCGAAAACGGTTTAGTTAAAGAATATAAAAAACTTAACACTCTAGCGGGTAAATTAGCGAAAAAAGCTGTAGTTATGTCTAAGAAAAAAGTTTTGATTGCTGGTAGCCTACCGCCTCAAAATTTTACCTATTTTGCTGATCTTGGAAAAGATTTAAAGTTTATAAAAGAAAGTTTTAGATCTCAGGCAAAATTTCTCAATCCATATGTGGATTTCTTTTATTTAGATGTAATGAGTAGTTGGAAAGAATGCTCATTAGGTTTGAGTGCAATTAAAGAATACAAGAAAAAAATTTTAGTCGGTATCCACATTAGAAGCAAAGGGTTGTTACCCTCAGGTGAAAAATTTATAACTGTTGCAAAAAAAGTTCAAAAACATAAACCGATTGGAATTATGGCCTCTTGCGTATCATTCGAGGATTTAAATGAAGTGATGAAAGACGCCAAAAAACTTAAAGTTCCTTTTGGCTTTAAAATTAATGCTTTTGAACATATTCCGCCAGGTTGGAAACCAGACTCTAATAATCCAAAAGTTCAGCTTGGGAAAAGAAAAGATCTAACTCCCAAAAAGTTTCTTGAAATTTGTAAAAATTTAAAAAGTAAAGGAGCTAAAATCATTGGGGGATGTTGTGAAATTACTCCAAACCATATTAAAAAATTAAAATCTTTAGTGTGATTTAATTATTTTTTGGGTAATTCTATCTAAAATAATTGCTAAAATAACAATTCCCGTTCCACCAATAACTGCTGAGCCTACATCAAGTCTTCCTAGAGCAATATATACAGTTAAACCTAGTCCTCCAGCTCCTATAAGAGCTGCAATAACTACCATCGACAGTGCAAGCATCAATGTTTGATTAACTCCTGCCATAATAGTTTTTAAAGACAAAGGGATTTCAATTTTAATAAGTATTAAAAATTTTGTAAGTCCTAAACTTGATCCTGCCTCTTTAAATCCTTTACCAACTTGTCTTATGCCTAAATTAGTTAATCGAATAATTGGTGGTAATGCAAAAATAATTGTAGCCACAACTCCAGGAGTTAAACCAACTCCAAAAAGCATAACCACTGGAATTAAATAAACGAAACTTGGTATTGTTTGCATTATATCAAGTATTGGGCGTAAAATAATTTCAAAAGTATTGCTTCTTGAAGCAATGATACCAAGAGGAATTCCAATTAACATACAAAATAAAACAGCAGTAAAAATCATTGCTAATGTGGTCATACTTTCTGACCAAAGATCAACAAGATCAATAAAAACTAAACTTACAAAAGAAAATATTGCAAATTTAATTCCATTTGTCCTGTAAGCGAAAATTATAAATATTAAAAGTATGATCGGAAAAGGAATAAAATTGAAAAGAGAGTCTAAACTATTTAGAACAGTATCAATTGGAGCTGAGATTTTTTTAAAGAGTGGCCTTTGTTCAAACAGCCACTCTTTAATATTTCCCTCTATCCATTCACCTATTGGAATGTATATTTCGTAATCTGATGGGGCTAATTTTAAACTCATTAAAATTAACCTGAACCTTTACTTGATCCAACTATCAAATGTGCTTTGATTAGCTTTTATCCATTCAGCTGCGTGTTTCTTAATAGCTTTTTCGCTTTTCTCACCCTTGTTCATCTTCAAGTTCTGAGCAGCAATATCTCCAAGAGGTATAGAAGCTTTTTTAAGCATCTTTTCTACTTTTGGATTTGCTTTAAGAAAGTCTACGTTAGCTGCTGGTCTAATATCATCAGCGCCAAAACCTAAATTTACTTTAGACTTAGTAGCATTAGCGATCTTAGTTGGTTTTGTTTTACTGTATGGAACTTCAATCCAAACTACATCTTTACCAAGTTTTAAAGCACCAACAGTCCAGTTAGGTGTCCATGTATAAAATAGAATTGACTTTCCATTTTTGTATTTAGACACTGCATCTGCCATTGAAGCTGAATAGTCTGCTTTTACTGGATTTATAAAATCACCTAATCCAAGTTCATCAAAGTGTTTTGTGATTTGTTTTTCACATCCCCAGCCTGGAGGGCAAGCAACCATGTCTGCTTTTCCATCTCCATTAGAGTCAAACTCTTTAGCATGTTTTTTAATATCCATTACACTTTTGATACCAAATTTATCTGCTGATTTTTTATCAATCAAGTAACCTTGGGCTCCTCCACCCTTCATTACATAACCAACTGGTTTAACTTTTCCTTTAGACTCTGAAATGTAACCATCATGAGTTCCGAACCAGCCGTTCACCCACAAATCAACATCACCTGATGTTGCCGCTACATAAAACACTTGAGGTTTCATTACAGTTGGGCCTGAAACTTTGTAACCCATTTTCTCAAGAGCTGCCTTATAGATCTCAGCCTGAAAATAACCTGTATCCCAGTCTGCCTTACCCATTTTGATCTCATTGGCGAATACAGCACTACTAATAGTAAGAGCTGCAATTATTGATACTAAATGTTTTAAATATCTCATCTTCCCTCCTAAATTTAGAAAATTTTAACATGTATAAATTTTGAATGTAACCGTAATACAACTAAAAAGTGAGATATGTCTTATATGCGCACTATCGTGCGCATATATTCTTATTTGCTAATTTTTTTTTATTTTATCCAACTATTAAAAGTTTTTTGATTAGATTTAATCCATTCTTCAGCATGTTTCTTTATTGCTTTTTCACTTTTCTCACCCTTATTCATTTTTAAGTTCTGAGCAGCAATATCAGCTAAAGGTATAGATGCTTTTTTTAAAAACTTTTCTACTTTTGGATTAGCTTTTAAAAAATCAACATTCGCAGCTGGTCTAATGTCGTTCACACCAAATCCCATATTAAGTTTTGACTTTGTTGCATTTGGTACGCTAACCACTTTTGTTTCGCTAAAAGGAGCTTCAATCCAAACTACATCTTCACCTAATTTTAAAGTTCCGACTGTCCAGTTCGGTGTCCAAGTATAAAATAAAACAGATTTACCGTTTTTATATCTTGAAATTATATCGGCCATAGCAGCTGAGTAATCTGCTTTTATTGGATTAATAAATTCACCCAGACCAAGTTCTTCAAAATGTCTTGATATAATTTTTTCACAACCCCATCCTGGATGACAAGCAACCATATCTGCTTTGCCATCGCCGTTAGAGTCAAACTCTTTAGCGTAATTTTTTATATCCATTACTGATTTTATATTAAATTTGTCTGCAGTTTTTTTGTCAATTAGGTAACCTTGTAACCCACCGCTTTTTGCAACATATCCTACAGGTTTTACTTTACCCATAGCCTCTTTTACATAAGAGTCGTGATTTCCAAACCATCCATTCACCCAAAGATCCATATCTCCTGCTGCTGCCGCAACATAGAACACCTGAGGTTTCATAACAGTTGGGCCAGTAACTTTATAACCCATTTTTTCTAATGCTTTTTTATAAACTTCTGCTTGGAAATAACCTGTGTCCCAATCAGCTTTACCCATTTTTATTTCTTTTGCGTTTATTGATAAACTTAATGTTGAAACAAAAACTATAGTTATTAACGTTTTTAATAATTTCATAATTATCCTTTTGTTGTAATTATATTAAATTATAAAAAATTTTAATGAAAAGAGAGTATTGTCGCAGAAATATTTATGAAGTTATCTAATCCTTTTTACACTTTTTGCAAATACCAAAAAATTCTAAGTTAAATCTTTTAAATTTCATTCCTTTTTTATGATTAAAACCAGATAAATATTTTGAAAGTTTGGTATCACTTATTTCATCTACCATTTCACAACTTTCACAGATCGAAAACGCTGTTGCTTTTGAAATTTCACAATCTGAACTTCTGCATGCAACAAAAGCATTTTTACTTTCTATTTTATGAATTTTACCCATTGCAATCAATTTATCTAACGCTCGATAAATTTGTTGAGGTGCATTTATTCCTTTTTTTTGTACGTTGAATAAAATAGAGTAAGCTTTTAAAGGACCCTTTGCTTTTTCAATAATATCTAAAACAATTTGTTGATTTCTAGAAAGTGTTTGTGCTTGTGCCATAATATAATTTACCAATTAAACATTATTTTTTCAATTCGGAATATTTTTTAAACTTAATAAGTGAAAAACAAAAAAGTATTAAAGCTGCAGTTATGATTGAAGGTCCAGAAGGAGTATTAAATTCTAAAGATGAAAACAATCCTATCATTACTGATAGAAGTCCTCCAACTATTGATAGGACAACCATTTGTTGAGGATTGTTCGAAATGTTCCTGGCCATTGCTGCAGGTATAATAAGCATTCCGGTTATTAACAATAGTCCCACAATTTTTATAGAAATTGCAATTATTGCAGCCATTAAAATTGTAAATATTGCATTTATCTTATCTGGTTTCATGCCCTCTGCTTCAGCTAAATCATAATTTACTGTTGAAGCGAATAATGGCTTCCAAATTAATTTTAGTACTAAAAGGATTAATGCACCTCCTATCCAAATAAACATTAAATCAATTTCATTAACAGCAAGTATATCTCCGAATAATAATCCCATTACATCAAATCTGATTGATGTTAAAAAACCTAAAATAACAAAACCTACTGCCAATGAGGCGTGTGCAAGTAAGCCAAGTAATGCATCGTTTGGTAATTTTGTTTTTTTTTGTAATTTTAGAAGAATGATTGCCAGTGCTGCAGATATTAAGAAAACTGCAAAGGCAATATTAATATCGAAAAAAACTGCCATAGTTACACCTAACAAAGCTGAGTGAGCTAAAGTTCCTGCAAAGAAAGAAAATCTTCGCCAAATAATGAAACAACCAAAAGGTCCTGTTATCAAAGCGATACCAATTCCTGCAAATAAAGCTCTTATAAAAAAATCATCAAACATGATTATTGCTTTCGGTTAATTGTTCCATCTTGCGAATGAGTATGATCGTGTTTATGCTCATATAGAGTAAGGACCTTTGATGCACGGTCTCCAAATAATTCTTTATACTTTTCGTCTTGAGCAACAATATGTGGTTTACCAGAACAACACACGTGTCCATTTAGACAGATTACATGATCAGTGGCTGACATTACCATATGTAAATCGTGGGAAATTAAAAGTATTCCACAACTGAGATCTTCTGAAATTTTCTTGATCAATTCATAAATAGCTACTTCTCCTTTAAAGTCTACGCCCTGAACAGGTTCATCTAAAACTAAAAGCTCAGGTTTCTTTGCAATAGCTCTTGCGATTAAAACTCTTTGAAACTCGCCACCTGAGAGGTTACTTAAACTCTTCTGCTTTAAATGTTCAACGCCTGTTAAATTTAGGACATCACTAATTTGCTCGTTGTTTACATCTTTGGTCAAAAACATGAAATCAATTACTCTTATTGGTAAAGTCCAATCGATTGATATTTTTTGAGGTACATAACCAATCTTATTAGTAAATTTTTTTACATTACCCATTATATTTTTGTGAATACCTAAAGCTATTTTTGCTGTTGTAGATTTTCCTGATCCGTTTGGACCAATTAAAGTGACGATCTCCCCTTCTCGGACTTCAAAAGAAACTCCCTCTACTAATATTTTAGAGTTTATAGAAAGACCAGCTTTTTCAACTTGAAGGAGAGTCTTTTTATTTTCATTTTTCATAAATTAAACCTTGACGATTAAAATGTTATATTATAACAAATGTTACATTATAACAATCTTATGTTAAACAAAATTTTAAAGCTTACAATAACTATATTTTTAATCTTTGGGCTTAAGTCTTCTGTGAACGCGGATGTAAATGTAGTCACATCAATAAAACCTATTCATTCTTTAGCTAGTTACGTAATGGATGGTGTAGGCAAACCTGATGTAATTGTTGACGGCTATAATTCACCACATGGATTTAGCCTTAAACCGTCACATGCAAAAATGATTGAAAAAGCAGATCTAATAATTTGGGTTGGTGAAGATTTAGAAGCTTTCCTAGAAAAACCATTAAATACAATTGCTAAGAAAGCTGTAAATATTGAAATAATGAATTTAAGTGGAGTTAAAAAACTTAAATTTAGAGAAAAAAATATATTTGAAGGTCATGATGATCATGGACACGGTCATAAAGAGAAAAAACATGATGATCACGGACACGGTCATAAAGAAAAGAAACACGATGATCATGATCATAAAAAGGCTAAACATGATGATCATGGCCATGAGGGACATGCTCACGGAGAACACGATCCACATGTTTGGTTAGATCCAATGAATGCTAAAGTAATTATAAAAGAAATCGAAAAACAATTAGTTAAATTGGATCCAGATAACAGCTCTAAATATAAAGCTAATTCTAAAAAAGCTCAGTCTGAATTAGATAATTTAACAAAAAATATTAAAAGAGATCTTAAAGGAAATCTTAGATTTGTAGTTTTCCATGATGCCTATCAATATTTTGAAAATAGATTTGGTATTAAAGTTCTTGGAGCTTTAACAGTAAATCCAGACGTTTTACCTGGAGCTGAACAATTATCTGAAATAAGAGAGGTAATAGAACATGAAAAAGTTAATTGTCTTTTTTCAGAACCTCAATTCAACCCAGCTATTATAAAATCTATAGCGAAAGACACTAAAATTAAAACTGGTGTTTTAGATCCTCTTGGTGCAACCTTAGATAAAGGCAAAGGCATGTACTCTGAACTTTTACAAAGTATGTACGCTTCATTTAAAGGTTGTTAGGAAATTTATCTTTCAATAACTAAAGTATCTTTAGAGCCACCACCTTGAGAACTATTAACGATTGTGCTTCCTTTTTTAAGAGCAACTCTAGTTAGTCCGCCTGTTGTCACCCAAGATTTTTTACCAGTTAATACAAATGGTCTTAAATCTAAATGTCTAGGCTCAATTCCCTCTTCAGAAATTGTGGGATTAGTAGATAAAATTTCTAATGGTTGAGCGATATAATCACTTGGCTTAGCTTTAATTTTATCTATCATATCTTCTCTTTCTTCTTTTGAGGCTTTAGGACCAATTAATATTCCATTGCCACCTGATCCATTAGTAGGTTTTACAACTAATTTAGAAATATTTTCAATGACATGGTCTTTATGAATTTTTTTTCTACACAAAAAAGTTTGGACTTGTTTTAATTTTGGTTCTTCATCTAAATAAAATTTAATCATTTTATCTACGTAAGAATAAATAGCTTTATCATCTGCTATCCCTGTTCCAGGTGCATTTACAATACCAACATTACCTTTACGCCAACATTTAAATAAACCAGGAACACCTAGTAAAGAATGTTTATAAAAAACTTTTGGATCTAAGAAGTTATCATCTATCCTTCTATAAATACAATCAACTTTCATCGGGCCTGTTACAGTTTTCATATAAACAAAATCTTTTTCAACAAATAAATCTTTTCCTTCAACAAGCGCGATACCCATTTGTTCAGCTAAAAATCTATGTTCGAAATAAGCTGAGTTATATCTTCCCGGAGTTAAAACACACATATGTGGGTTTCTTGTTTTTCGAGGGACACATTCAAGCATGCAGTGATATAATTTATTTGGATATTGATGAACTGAGGAAACTCTATATTTCGTAAATAATTCAGGAAAAACATCTCTCATCACCATTCGATTTTCAAGCATGTAAGAAACTCCTGAAGGAACTCTTAAATTGTCTTCTAGGACCATAAACTCACCATTGATATTTCTTATTAAATCAATTCCTGAAATATTAGACCAAGCTTTATATTTTGGTGAGAAACCATAGCACTCTCTTAAATAAAACGGTGAATTAAAAACTAATTCTTCAGGAATAATATTATCTTTGAAAATTTTTCTATCGTTATAAACATCGTCTATAAAAAGGTTTAGAGCTTTTACCCTTTGAAGCAATCCTTTTGAAACCTTAGCCCAATCTTTCTTAAGAATAATTCTAGGAATAATATCTAAAGGCCATTTTTTTTCTTGGAGTTTTTTTCCAGACGAATAAACTCGAAAATTTATTCCCCTAGCATTTATTGTACTTGCACAGTTCTTTTCAATTTCATTTAATTTCTTGATACCATGTCTCTCTAAAATATGAGAAATAATTACAGCTTGCCTGCGCAGCTTATGATCAGAGTTTAGATACTCATCATAAGTTTTTTTAGAGTCGTATTTTTTCCACAAATTAACCATATAATAATTCTTAATAGTTTTTTGCCTTTATCAAATGCACAAATTGGATAGTAGCTATGATAATAAAGAATTGAATATTTATTATTTTTTAAATAAGAATTCACCATGACATATTGTATAGGTATTAAGACTAATGGCGGTGTTGTTTTAGCCTCTGACTCAAGAACTAATGCTGGGTTAGACAATGTCAATATTTACTCGAAAATGCTTACCTATGATGTGGGCGATAGAACTGTTATCATTGTAACTTCTGGAAATTTAGCTACATCTCAGGCTGTATTTAAATCAATCGAAAAAGATATTAAGGATAACAATTCTCTAAACTTAAACAAATGTAAAGATTTTGAACAAATTGCATCATACATCGGTAAGTTAACAATAAAACATTCTTCACCAGATGGTGTTAACACTGATAGTCTAGTCTTAGGTGCAACTTTTATAATTGGAGGACAAATAAAAGGTCAAGATTTAGAACTTTATTTAATTTATCCTCAAGGAAACTACATAAGACCAGCAGATAGTAAACCTTATTTAGTAATTGGGGAAGTTAAATACGGAAAACCGATATTAGATCGTGTCATAACTCCCTCAGTTTCAATTGGTGATGCTGCTAGGTGTGCTTTAATTTCTATGGACTCTACTTTAAAAAGTGATCTTACGGTTGGACCTCCAATAGACTTAGCCGTTTTCAAAAAAGGTGAAAAGAAATTATCTTATATAAAATGTCTTAATACAAATGACGAAGATTATAAAAAGATTTGTGATAAATGGTCAGATAAAGTTTTGCAAGTATTCGATACTTTTCCAAAATTTGATTGGGAAAAGTAATTTTAATATTTTTTCTCTTTAATTATCTTAAATATTTTTTTGATATATAATGCGTGCGCTTCCTCATTTAAATGAGAAGCTGGATCATTAAGTGCATATATATTCTCTTTTTGAAATCGATTGCTTTGTATTATCTCATTGAAATTTATATGTATAATTTTTGGGGACAAATTAAGCTCATTAATAATATTTGAAACATTGACATTATAATTTCCCTCAAAATGGTTTTTATGTGGGAAAGTTACTATAAATATTTTCTTTAAATATTTTTTTGAAACTAAATAGTCGAGATATTCTTGTGTTCTTTTTTTGAAATATTCTTTTTCTTGGTTATTGATGTTAATTAAGTACTTTTGAATTTGTTGAAATTCACATTTATAATTTCCCCCATTTTTAAATCCAAATTTTTTAATATTTAAAACTCTAGTTTTTATTTCATGGTAGGTCTTATAAATGTAATAATTGGTTATGTGAAAATTAATAAATTTTTTTTTTTCAAGTTGAATTCTTGAAAAATTATAGTGCTTAGATGCGTCCAAAACTGCACCTGTATTAAATTCTCTTTTTATAGATTTAACGCTACCGTCATTATTTTCTACAATGTTATGTTTATACCTACATAATTCATCTCCTATATCTGTTTGATCTATGATTGAAATAATGTAATCGGGTTTTACTCTGTACTCTTCTTCAAGAATTTTATATTGTACTTTCATTGGGCTAGGAGAGTAAGATGAGATTCCGCTATTTATTAAGCCAATATTTAGTCTTTTTACTATATCGTTTAAGCTGTCAAAAGTTTGATCTTTGAATACCATGTATTCCGCCCAGGAGTCGCCTTGTATTAAATAATTGTCTTTATCGCTTTTGTATTCGGAAATAGTAGAAAATAAATAATCTTCTTTATTCCAAAGAATGTTTTGTTTTTCGTGGAGCCAATTATTTCCTCTTAAGTGATGTAACTTTTTAGAATATTTTTCATGAAAATTTAAATTCTCGAGATTTGTGAAGTTATTTTTATCTTTATATTTTTCTAAAACTGCTACCCAAATAAAAACTAAAAGATAAACGAGTATTGCAGAAAATGTTAATGAAAAAAAAACTAAAATAATATTTTTTTTCATTTAGAAAAACTAAATGTTTTATTTAAGCAAATACTTCACCCCAAGTACCTTTTGTAGAAGCTTTAGAATATTCTGTAGCTCTACCTTCAAAAAAGTTCATGTGCTCTACTCCATTAAGCATTGTGTCCAACCATGTTAATGGGTTTTTCTTAACGTCGTAGATAGGATTTAGACCTAATTGTTCTAATCTTCTGTTTCCAATAAATCTAATGTACTGTTTAACCTCATCCGCTGTTAAACCTTGCATAGGACCCATTTGAAAAGCTAAATCAATAAATGCATCCTCGTGATGAACTATTGTTTTGCATGCTTCGTAGATTTCATTTTTTAATTTATCATTCCAAATTTGTGGTTCTTCTTTAATAAAGTCTCTGAAGAGCCTTATCATAGAATTACAGTGCAAAGTTTCGTCTCTCACAGACCAAGTTACTATTTGGCCCATACCTTTCATTTTATTAAATCTAGGAAAATTTAATAAAATTGCGAAACTTGCAAATAATTGTAAACCTTCTGTGAAAGCAGAAAATACAGCCATCGTCATTGCAATGTTATGTTTTGACTTAACATCAAAGCCTTGCATGTAGTCATACTTATCCTTCATTTCTTTATATTGCAAAAATGCTGAGTATTCAGTTTCAGGCATTCCAATCGTGTCTAATAAGTGAGAGTATGCAGCGATGTGAACTGTTTCCATTGCAGCAAAAGCAGTCATCATCATTAAAACTTCTGTTGGTTTAAATACTGTTGTGTAATGTCTTAAGTAACAGTTATTTACCTCAACATCAGCTTGTGTAAAAAATCTAAAAATATGAGTTAAAAGATTTTTCTCCTCAACAGATAAATTTTTCTGCCAGTCTCTTACATCGTCTCCTAATGGCACTTCTTCTGGTAACCAGTGAATTCTTTGTTGAGTTAACCAAGCGTCATAACACCATGGATATCTAAATGGCTTATAAACTGGATTTTCTACTAATAATCCCATTTTGTTAGGTTGAATAATTGTTGGTTTAGTTTTTTCTGCTACTGACATGATAAACACTCCTCATAGTTATTGCTTTCATTATTTGATTCTTGTTTTCCAGAGTAAACATTTTTTGTCACATCTGTTGAAGATCCATTGTTCACATTTTCAGCTCTCTGGATTGATTTGGATCTACAGTAATAAAGGCTTTTCAGACCTTTTTTCCATGCTTGAAAATGAATATCGTGAAGCGCTTTCTTATGTATATCTGCTGGAACAAAGATATTTACAGACTGTGCTTGTGATATATGTGGAGTTCTGTCAGCTCCAAGTTCAACGATCCATCTTTGATCGATTTCAAAAGCAGTTTTAAATGTATCTTTTTCATTTGCAGTTAAAAAGTTTAAGTGTGATACAGATCCTTGATTGGTTGTTATTGTTGACCAAACTTCATCTGTATCTTTGTTATATTTTTGAAGTATTTTTTTTAGATATTTATTTCTTACGTTAAAAGAGCCTGAAAGCGTTTTGTGTGTATAGCTATTGGCAGCAATAGGTTCTATCCCCGGAGAAGATCCTCCACAAATGATTGATATAGAAGCTGTTGGAGCTATTGCAGTTTTATTTGAAAATCTTTCCTTTATTCCATATTCTGCTGCATCTGGGCATGCTCCTCTTTCGTCAGCTAAAGTCTTAGATGCTTCATCAACTTTTTCTTGAACGTTTTGGAAAATCTTTTTATTCCAAACTTTACTCATCACAGATCCAAAAGGAATATTTTTTTGTTGAAAATATGAGTGTAGTCCCATGACACCTAAACCTACACTTCTTTCTCTCATTGCCGAGTATTTTGCATGAGCAAATTCATCAGGAGCTCTATTAATAAAATCAGTCATCACATTATCTAGAAATCTCATAACATCTTCAACAAATTGTGGGTCATCTTTCCACTGATCGTAAGTGTCTAAGTTTAATGATGATAAACAACAAACTGCTGTTCTTTGATTTCCTTCGTTGTCTCTACCAGTTGGTAAAGTAATTTCACTACAAAGATTTGAAGTTTTAACCTTTAAGCCTGCAAGTTTATGATGTTGTGGAATTTGTCTATTTACCGTATCAATGTAAACGATATAAGGCTCGCCCGTTTCAATTCTCGCAGTTAATAATCTTATCCATAAATTTCTTGCTGGTATAGTTTGTTGAACTGATCCATCATATGGACTTCTAAGCGCCCATTGACCGCCTGTTTCTACTGCTCTCATAAATTCATCAGTTACCAAAACTCCATGGTGTAAATTTAAAGATCTTCTATTAACATCTCCACCTGTTGGTCTTCTCATTTCAATAAATTCTTCGATTTCAGGATGATCAATTTGCAAATAACATGCTGCTGATCCTCTTCTTAAAGAGCCCTGGCTAATTGCTAAAGTTAAGGAGTCCATAACTTTGATAAAAGGAATAATTCCTGAAGTTTTTCCTACTTTTCCAATCTTTTCCCCTATTGATCTTAGATTGCCCCAGTAACTTCCTATTCCTCCACCTCTAGCTGCAAGCCAAACGTTTTCTTCCCAAAGATTTGTTATGCCTTCTAGACTATCACTTGCCTCATTCAAAAAGCATGAAATTGGTAAACCTCTTTCCGTGCCACCGTTAGATAAGACAGGTGTGGCTGGCATGAACCAAAGATTGCTAATATAATTATAAATTCTTTGCGCATGTAAATTATCATCAGCATATACACTCGCTACTCTAGCAAAGAGATCTTGAAAACTTTCGTTTTGACCTAAATATCTATCTGTTAGAGTTGCTCTTCCAAAATCGGTTAGATTTTGATCTCTAGAACGATCAATCTTAATTGTTATACCTTTCTCATTTTGAAATAACTCCGTTTCTCCTGATAGAGAGAATAAATCTGGTTTTTTTGGTCCGTTATTTTTTAGACCGTTTTGGTTTTTTTGGCTTATTGAGCCGACAGCTTTCTCTATTGCCAATGATACTGTTTTATTCATATTTTCCTTATTTTTAGTCGATTTGTTAACAAAACAACTACATGTTGTGTTACAGATATGTTAATATACTATATAACACTGAAATCAATAGAACATTATAAGAACATTTAAATAATTTTGCAAGTGGAAAGTTTTGTTAATAAACATTTAATAACAAATGCCTATATTCTTTAGTACTTATAACTAATGAAAATCAATCCGAACGGTTTTAGAGAATACGATGCACGATGGATCTTTGAAAAAGATATCGATATTGAGGGAATCAATAATTTAGGCAAAGGGCTAGGAACTCAAGTTATCAAACATACTAAAAAAAATAATCCTCGAATAATAGTCGGACATGATTATAGATCATACAGTGAGAAAATTAAAAAATCTCTTATTGATGGTTTGATATCAACTGGATGCCTTATTGAAGATGTGGGTTTATCTTTATCTCCAATGGTTTATTTCGCTCAATTTAATTTAAATTCGGATGCTATTGCCATGGTCACCGCTAGCCATAACGAAAATGGATGGACTGGCGTAAAAATGGGTATAAAAAAAGGTTTAACACATGCGCCTGACGAAATGTCTGAGCTAAAAGATTTAACGTTAAAAAATGAATTCAAAAAAGGTAAAGGTAGTTTAAAAATAATCAAAGATTTTAAAAAAATCTACATCCAGGATTTAATAAATAAAAATAAGATTAACAAAAAAATAAAAGCAGTTGTTGCTTGTGGTAATGGAACTGCTGGGGTATTTGCACCAGAAATTTTAAGAGGTATTGGATGTGAAGTTATAGAGTTAGATTGTAAGTTAGACTGGTCTTTCCCAAAGTATAATCCTAATCCAGAGGATTTGAAAATGCTTCATGCTATAACGGAGACTGTAAGAAAAAATAATGCTGACATAGGGTTCGGTTTTGATGGGGATGGAGATAGATGTGGTGTTATTGACGAGCAAGGAAAAGAAATATTTTCTGATAAGATAGGTCTGCTTATAGCTAGAAATCTTTCTAGCAAACATAAAAACTCTAAATTTGTTGTAGATGTGAAGTCAACTGGATTATTTAAAAATGATAGCATTTTAAATAAAAACGGTTGTGAAACTATTTATTGGAAGACAGGTCATTCTCATATCAAAAGAAAAGTAAATGTTGAAAAAGCACTTGCTGGCTTTGAAAAAAGCGGACACTTTTTCTTTAATCAACCCTTAGGTTTTGGTTATGATGATGGGATTAATTCCGCAATACAAGTTTGCCATCTCTTAATAGATCAAAATAAAAAAATGAGCCAAATTTTAAAAGATCTACCAGTTACTTATCAAACGCCAACTATGGCACCCTACTGTAAAGATGAAGAAAAATATAAAGTTGTCGATGAAATAGTTCAAACAATACAAAAATTAAAAGATAAAGGCTCTAAAATTGATAATCAATCGATTGTAGAAATTCTAACTGTAAACGGGGCGAGATTTACCCTAGAAGACGGATCTTGGGGATTAGTACGCGCATCATCAAATAAGCCTTCGTTAGTGGTGGTAACAGAAAGTACTCACTCAGACTCAAGGAAGAAAGAAATATTCAAATTCATTGATGGCCTTTTAGAAAAGACTGGAAAAATTGGTGAGTACGATCAAAAAATTTAAAGCGTAAAATATTCAAATAAGAATCTTGATCCAACGAAAACTAAAAAAATACCAAAATACTTTGTAAGTTTTCTTTTATCTAGTCTGTGACTAGTTTTTGCGCCTATTCTAGCCATAAAAGCTGTTATAGGAAAAAAAATCAAAAAAACAGGGATATTTAAGAAACCAATACTTAAAGGAACGTTTGCATCTAATAAATGACCTGAAAGCAAAAATCCCATAGCACCAAATAAGGCAATTACAAATCCAATAGCTGCAGCACTACCTATAGCTTTATTAATAGGATAACCGAAATATTTTAAGATAGGTACGTTCATTACTGCGCCTCCTATTCCCATTGGTGCAGAAACAAATCCACTGACTACGCCAGCTAGAGTTTTTGCTAACAAACCAATTTTAATATCTAAATTTTCTCCTTTTTCTTTCAAGAATAATAAATAAAAAGCTAATCCATAAACAACAATAGTAAAATATAAAATTAAAGGTTTAGTACTTAAATTTGCAGCCAAGATTGTTCCTAAAATTACACCAGTTACAACAGAAAGACCAAACCCTCTAACAACTTTAAAATCAACGGCTTTATGCTGGTGATGAGTTAAAACTGATACAATAGAAGTTGGTATGATTATGCCAAAAGAAGTACCCACTGATAGATGCATTACATAAGAAGGGTCAATCCCTGCTCTTGTAAAAATATAGAATAAAATTGGAACTGTTATAAGCCCTCCACCAATTCCAAAAAGACCTGCAGCAAAACCTGCCGGAATAGCAGTAATGATCATGACAAATATTAAATAAATTATTTCAGATTGAGAAAGTATTAACAAAGTTATCTTTCCAGAGATACAATTTTTGTCTTTTTAATTTGATCCATTAAGTGATTAACTTTTTTAAGATCTGCATCTCTTATGCACATATTTTTAGAAAGATATTGTTTCCATACTCTTGATCCATTCTGTCCATGAAATAGGCCTACGGTATGTCTCATAATATGATTTAATTGAACACCTTTTGCAGTTTCTTCTTGAATGTATGGAATTAACTTTTCCATTACATCAGATCTTGTAGGAATATTATCATTACCAAAAACTTCCCTCTCTATCTCTGCTAAGAAGTAAGGAGAATGATAAATTGCTCTACCTATCATTACTCCATCAACTCTCTTTAAGTGATTTTTAATATCTTCTGATGTTTTTATTCCACCATTAATAATAATTTCATCATTTTTGAAAAAATCTTTAAGTTTGTAAACAAAGTCATACTTTAAAGGTGGAATATTTAAATTTTCTTTTGGAGTTAATTTTTTCAAAAGTGCTTTCCTTGCATGAATAATAAATTTTTGCGAACCTGCATCTTTTGTTGTTTGAATAAATGACTTTAAAAATTCAAAATCTTCAACATCATTATAACCAATTCTTGTTTTTATAGTGATTGGTAATTTAGTTGCTTTAGCCATTGACTCAATACATCTTGCTACTAGTTTAGGTTCTTGCATCAGGCATGCGCCGAATTTATTTTTTTGAACTTTTTTACTTGGGCAACCTAAATTTAAATTTATTTCTTTGTAACCATATTGCTCAGAAATTCTACAAGCTTCAGCAAGTTCTGTCTCATTTGAGCCTCCAACTTGTAAAGTAACTGGATTTTGAATTTTTTTAAACGATAGAAGTTTTTTCCTATCACCTCTTATGATTGCGTTTGCTACAATCATCTCAGTATATAAATGAACGTTTTTACTAATAAGACTTAAAAAATAAATTTCGTGCTTATCAGTGCAATCCATCATGGGCGCAACTGAAACAGTTTTTTTCATGACATGTTATGATTTGTTTTCTTCCTCTTTAGCCTCTTCACTTAATTCTAGAGGCTCTTCTTCTTTATCTAAATTTTCTTCTTTTATTTCCGGTTGCTCTGCTTTTAGTTCTGATAGTGCTTCATCAGCTAAGCTAGGTTTTTTAACTTCTGGAATTCTTCTCGTTCTTTTTGAAGGTAATATTGCAACTCCACTTTTAGATACCTGGCCTTTGTAAAGATTCTCAAAGTCATCGTTAGTTTCTTCTTCAATTTCCTCTTGCTCCTCTGACTCATCAGGCTCTTTTCTTAATCTCTTAATAGCACTAGCTTCAACTTCATTAACATCAATCTTGCCATCTCCAATTTCTCTTAATGATATAATTGTTCGTTTATCATTATCTTCCTCAACTAGCATAGGTGCTCCAGCATTTAGTTGAACAGTTCTTTCTTTTGCTAAGAGGACTAGATCGTATTGGTTATCAACTTTTTCTAAACAATCTTCTACGGTAATTCTTGCCATGTTGGAGAGTGTATAGTGAAATAATCTCAATAAATCAATTATTTTTTAGGTATGACAGGTTCTAATGTGCTCCTAATTGAAACTAAAAGAGCTAGTGAAACAATAATATAAATACCAGCAATTAATGCAATATTTTCAATATCATAACCAATATCAATCAATACTCCAAAAACTGCAGTGCCAAAAGCGGTTGAAAATACCATCAGTGCAGTTGTTAAAGCTTTAATTGAACCAATATATTTTACTCCATAAATTTCAGCCCAAGTTGAAGAGCCCAATACGTTAGCTAGTCCATTGGATACGCCTATTAAACCTAAAAAAATAAATGAAGAAATTTCTTGTTCATAATAATACAAAACTAGCATTGCAAAAAGTAAAGGAATATTCATTAGTGGAATTAATTTTCTACTTGTAAATTTATCGACTAAAAAACCAGAAAAAAATAAAGTTATAATTGAAGTAATCGAATAAACCATAAAAGCTTTTGGAATTGTATAGATGCTCCACATTTTAGATTCTGCAATAAAAGATTGGTAAACAAATACACCAGTAGCTACCCAAGGCATTGCAAGCATGTTTAATGAAACTATATAAAATCTAAAGTCTTTAATTACTTCTACCCTTCGCCAACTTTTAATTTTTAAATTTATTTTTGAATTTTGATCTTTTTCTCTAGACTCAAGTTTGACACTTCTAATGGTATTAAATATTACAATTGGTAGAAATAAGATAATTATAATTGCTATACCCTGCCAAACAGTTCTCCAAGAGTAAATCACAAAAAAATAAGTAACAAAAACTGGCAAAATAAATTCTGCTGAAGATAAGCCAAACCAAATTGTGCTTAAGGCTTTGCCTCGTGATTTTTCAAAAAATCTTGAAATAGTAGTTGTAGAGGTATGGCTCATTAAGCCTTGACCAGAAAATCTCATCAAAAAAATACCAATAGCTAAAAGGAAGATGCTATTTATGAAAGAAAAAAAAAGTGATGACAAAAATAATAATATTATGACAAAAAATGAGTAATAAAAAATTTGATACTCATCAATTTTTTTTCCTACCCATATTAATAAAACGCTAGAAAAAATTGTTGCCATTGCATAAATATTTCCAAATTGCCCGTGGGTTATACCTAACTCATTTCTAATTGGTGCGTTAAACAAACCTAAAAAAAAGCTCTGTCCAAAACTTGAAAAAAATGTAAAGATAAAACCAAATATTATAATTTTTTTATTAAACGAAATTTTAATCATTAATAAATTAATAAACTTTTATTGTTAAATAATGAATTATCTTAAGCACAAATATAGATCAATTTAATTGTAGAATTTAATATGGATGGTCCTCTTAAAAATATACTTGTTCTTGATTTAACTAGGGTTTTAGTCGGTCCATATTGCACAATGATATTATCAGATTTAGGTGCAAGGGTAATCAAAGTAGAGTCCCCTAATGGAGGAGATGACTCTAGAAAGTTCGGACCTTTTATAAAAGAAAATTCTGCTTATTTTATGTCTTTAAATAGAGGAAAAGAAAGTATTGCTTTAAACTTAAAAAACTCAGAGGATAAGAAAATATTTTTGAATATTCTTAATAAAACAGATGTTCTGGTTGAAAATTTTAAACCTGGAACTTTAGAAAAATGGGGTTTGGGCTGGAAAGATTTATGTGGCAAGTTTCCAAAACTGATTTATGCATCCGCATCAGGATTTGGGCAAACAGGACCACTTAAAGAGTTGCCAGCTTACGATATGGTTGTTCAAGGAATGGGCGGGTTGATGAGTATCACTGGTCATCCTCAGACTGAGCCAACAAGAGTGGGAACTTCTATAGGTGACATTACAGCTGCTTTGTTTACTACTATAGGAATAAATTCAGCATTATATGATAGAGAAAAAACTGGAAAAGGCATGTTTATCGATGTTTCAATGTTGGATTGTCAGATAGCTATTTTAGAAAACGCTATTGCGAGGTATTTATCAAAAAATGAAATCCCTCAGCCTATGGGTTCTAGGCATCCCTCTATTGCTCCATTTGAAGCATTTAAGACTAAAGATAGTTATATAATTATTGCCGCTGGTAACGATAATTTATTTGAAAAATTATGTAATGCACTCGACATGAAAACAGAGTTTAATAGTGAAAAATTTAAAACTAATGCGCTTAGATGCAAAAATATGGATGAATTAAAACTAATAATGGAAAAAAAATTAAAAGTTTTTAATACTAAAGAGTGGACTCATAAATTAGAAAAAGATAAAATTCCATGTGGTCCAATTTTCAATATTAAAGATGCTGTTGAAAATCCACAAATAAAAGCTCGAAACATGATAATTAATACATTTCATAAAGTGGCTGGAGATTTTAAAGCAGCAGGAAACCCTATTAAAATGTCCAGTTACGCAGACAGTATAAAAAGGGGAGATGTACCTGATTTAGATGAGAATAGAGAAAAAATAATCAAGGAGTTTTGTAATTAATTATGACTTACAAAGTTGCGTTTATAGGTTTGGGTGTCATGGGTTATCCAATGGCAGGTTATATTTCAAAAGCGGGTCACGAGGTAACTGTTTATAATCGAACAAAAGCGAAAGCAGACAAATGGATTAAAGAATATAAAGGTAAAACTGCAGATGCTCCCATGGATGCAGCTAAAGACTGTGATTTTATTTTCACATGTGTTGGAAATGATAATGATTTAAGAGAAGTAACTCTAGGTGATAAAGGTTTATTTAAAACTGCGAAAAAAGGCTCAATCTATATAGATAACACTACTGCTTCAGCGAATATTGCACGAGAACTATATAAAGAAGCAAAGTTAAAGGGTTTTGATTTTCTAGACGCACCAATTTCAGGCGGGCAAGCAGGAGCTGAAGGCGGAATTTTAACTGTAATGGTTGGAGGAGATGAGGCTCCATATAAAAAAGCTGAGCCAGTAATTGATTGTTACAGTAAAAAGATAAAATTACTTGGTCCCTCTGGAAGTGGTCAGTTAACTAAGATGGTAAACCAAATTTGTATCGCTGGCTTAGTACAAGGTTTATCAGAAGCAATTAATTTTGGCATGAATGCAGGATTAAATATGCATGATGTAATCGAGGTTATTTCAAAAGGTGCAGCACAATCATGGCAAATGGAAAATAGACATAAGACAATGATTGAGGATAAATTTGATTATGGTTTTGCAGTTGATTGGATGAGAAAAGATTTAAAAATTGCGATGGATGAAGCTAAGAAAAATAACTCACCTTTACCTATCACAAAAATAATTGATGAATATTATGCTGAAGTGCAAAAAATGGGTGGCCAAAGATGGGATACTTCTAGCTTAATCAAAAGATTTAGAAAATAAATCGTGTCAGAAGCAGTCAGTTACTACGAAGATTCAAAAGAGATTGAAAAAAAAATCTGGGATTTGTTATCAAAAGCTGTCAAAGATAGATCTTCCGAGTTTAGAACTCCGGTATTTATTTGCGGTAACGATAAAGATCTTGATGGTAGAGTTGTTGTTCTTAGAAAAGCAGATCAGCAGAATAATTTTATCCAGTATCATAGTGATATTAGATCTTCTAAAATTGAAAAAATAAAAAAAAATCCTCACTGTTCAATTTTGTTTTATGGTAAAGAAGAAAAAATACAGCTTAGAGTTAAAGCTGAATGCGAAGTTAATTATAATAACGATATCACAAAAGAATCTTGGGAAAAAACTGGTCATATTAGTAGAAAATGTTACTTAGTTACCAGTGGACCTGGAACAGAGTCTGAAAAGCCAACCTCAGGATTAGACAATAAATTTGATAACTTTGACTTCACAAAAGAAGAAAGTGAAGAGGGCTACAAAAATTTTTGTGTAATTAAATGTAAAATTAAAAGTATTGAGTGGCTTTATTTAGCAGCTAAAGGTCATAGGAGAGCTTTATTAGATCTAAATGGCTCTAAAAAATTTACTTGGTTAGTCCCTTAAATCATTCAGTGTAGCCTTTTAAAGATTTTGCATCTTTTTTATCGACAATAATGGATTTTACATCGTTCCAAAATTGTTTTGCACCATATTCTTCATACCCTTGCAGAGTTCCCTTATCTATACAATTTTCTCCAAACCATTTTTTTTGATCTTTTTTATATCCTTGGTTTTCTCCATTCCATTCCTTTGATCCATCTCTTCTTTTGATAACCTGGTGGAGATTAGATTTATAATTTAAAGAACAAGTTGGCAGTGCATGTGCACTTTCAGTATCATATCTTGAAGGCGGATACATTCTACTTTCAAAATGATGCCCACCTGAGTAAGTTAAAAGATATAAGTTAGGATTCTTAGAGGAATCTTTTAAATTCTTACAGACCCATGGAGGTGTTGACTCATCTTGTTGCCCGTTGATTGCAAACATCTTAATTTTATCACTAAAATTAACTTCCGATATATCTGGACAAGCAGCATTAATCATAAATCCCTTAGTAATTAAATTCATCGAGGGATATTTATCTCTCAAATCTTGCCAGCCTGCTTTGAATATAGCTAATGATCCTGTTGAAGACCCAATTAAAATTACTTCTTTGATTTTTCCATATAGTTTTGTGACCTCTTCTATAGTCGCTATAGCATCATAAAGAATCATAGAGCTTGTGTATGATCCAGTAAACTTTTTTTGATATCTTGGTTCTGCACCATACACTATTGCAGTTGCGTATCCGTATTTACTTACTTGTTTTTCATAATAAACCTCATCATCCATGTTTGGGGTACTTGAAGGAACTACAATTATTAATCCGTTTGAAATCGAGTCAAGATTTCTTAATTCTACTCTTATTTTTTCATCCTTGCCTTGATCATTTAATAAAGTTAAATCATCGTTTGTATTTTTTGAAGTTATAGTTATTTCTGTTACTTTCCGATCATCTTTTGAAACAACTTTTTTCGGAACGTCTCCAATTCTTTTTAGATTAATGACACAAGGAACATAATCACTGTCTCCCTTATACTTTCTTTTCATTTTGAGATTACCGTATTTTTTATCTCCATAATACTGTGATTTACCTCCTACTTTTCTTTTAAATTGATAAACAGAATGTTTTTTTTCATCATCATTCAAATTGCCAGAAATAATGCTTTTATTACCACGTCTTTCGCCTTTGATATAAATTTTACCTTTATCGTCAACTCTTGATTTTTTTTCGTCTAAAGTCCATCTCCCTGCTCCGCCCCTATCATTAGTTACCATTCCATCTTTAATTATAAATTGGCTACCGTCATACGCATTACTATTTTTGCTTCCCCTGCAATAATCACTAAAGGTGTATGCGCCATCGTATTTTGATGAAGGTTTACCTGCTGCTAAAACAGGACCAATTAGAAATAAAAAAATCAAAATAATAAAATTATTTTTTATATTTTTTAATATTCTCAACATAATCTCTAGCATTTTCTTTGATATGTTCTATTTCTTCATCTGTAACTTGCCTAACCACTTTACCAGGGCTACCAAGGACTAATGATCTATCTGGAATAACTTTATTTTCTGTTACTAATGAATTAGCGCCGATGATACAATTTTTTCCAATCTTAGCTTTATTTAAAATAGTTGAACCTATTCCGATAATACAATCATCTGAAATTTCACATCCATGAAGCATTACCATGTGCCCTACTGTTACTCCTTTACCTACAATTGTAGGACAGCCTGGGTCTGTATGTATTACGCTACCATCTTGAATATTTGAACCTTCACCAATAATAATTGGTTCTAAATCACCTCTTAAAGTTGCATTGAACCAAATATTTGAATTCTTTCTAAGTTCTACCTTGCCAATGATAACTGCATTAGAAGCTACCCAGCTATCTGGATCCATTTTAGGAGTGTGACCGTTAACATCGTAAATCATAAATTTGCTGTAATGTATTATTAATTATCTTATAATATAATATGGCTTTAACAAAGACACCAGTTTGCGATTTTGGAAAAAAAGCTGAGGATTTCAAACTAAAATCAATAAAAAATAAAATTATTTCTTTAAGTGATATAAAAGGTGAAAAAGCAACACTTATAATGTTCATTTGTAATCATTGTCCTTACGTAAAAGCTATTATTAAAGATTTAGCAAAAGACTGTAATCAATTAAAAAAAGATGGAATTAATTCTGTTGCTATCATGTCAAATGATACTAAAAATTATCCAGAGGACTCATTTGATAATATGATCAAGTTTGCGAAGGCTAACAATTTTGGTGAAATAAATTATTTGATTGATGAAACACAAGATATCGCAAAAAAGTATGGAGCTGTTTGTACACCTGATTTCTTTGGCTATAATAAAGATTTAAAACTTCAGTATCGAGGGAGATTCAGAGAACTCAAAGATTTAAAACCAACTTCAGCTGGTGATAGTGATTTAAAAGTAGCGATGAAAACGATTTCTAAAACTCAAGCAGGTCCAAAGGAACAAATTCCTAGTATGGGATGCAATATAAAGTGGTTTAATTAATGTTTTTAGTTTCTACTAGAAATTTTCCTCCTGAACTTGGTGGAATGCAAAATTTAATGGAAGGTTTATCCAATGCACTTTTAAATCATGGTCCTGTAAAGGTTTTTGCTGATAATCATGATGATGCAAAAAGCTATGATCAAAATTCTAAATTAAGCATTGAGCGAGTTTCAGGTTTTAAGATTTTCAGAAAGTATAGAAAAGCTAATTTAGTTAAAGATTTTATAGAGGAAAATGAAATAAGGGCATGTTTCTTTGACCATTGGAAGAGTATAGAGAATATTGATTTACAAATTTTAAAAAAATCAAAATCTTTTTGTTTAATTCACTCTAAAGAGATTAATCATCCTGCTGGGTCCTCTTTGAATAAAAGAGTTTTGAAAGCTTTGGACAAGGCAGACTTTGTAATTGCAAATTCAAAATTTACAAAAGAATTAGCATTAAAATTAGGTGTTAAAGATGTTACTGTTATCAATCCAGGATGTAATTATCCACTTGCAGTCAATGAAAAATCCAAAGAATTTTCAAAAAATATCTTTGGTAATTCTTCACCAAAATTAATTACTGTATCTAGACTAGATGGTCGAAAAAGTCATCAAAATATCTTGATGACAATAAAAAACATTTTGCCAAAGTTTCCAAATTTAAAATATGTATCAATCGGTGATGGAGAGGAAAAAAGAAATCTTGAAAAGTTAAAAATAGAACTTGGATTAGAAAAGAATGTAGAACTAATTTTTAGTTCCACCGAGCAGGAAAAAGTGGGATTGTTAGAACAGTCAGATGTTTTTGTAATGCCATCTGTAGTTTATAAAAAATCAGTTGAGGGATTTGGTATAAGCTACATTGAAGCTGCATCTTATGGCAAACCTTCTATTGGTGGAATTTATGGTGGTGAAGGAGATGCGATTAAAAGTGGAATAACTGGATATCTATGTAATGGAAATGATCTAAACGCTATTTACGAAACATTATTAAAAATTTTATCTGATGAAAAATACAAAGAACTTGGGAACAATGCCTATGAGTTTTCCAAAGAATTTTCATGGGAAAAAATAATTAAAAAATATATTAGTTTAATTTAGACTTAATTGAATTAATAACTCTATCAACATCTAGATCTTTAAGATTTTCAACACTAATCGCTTTGAAATTATAATTCTCAATGCTTACTTTTTTAGCTGTTGTGTGACTTCCAAATAGTACTATTCCGTTTTTATCTAAATGAGAAGCTATGTGAGCTGGGCCAGTGTCATTTGAAACTATAAATTTTGATTTATAAATTAAACTTACTAACGTTTTAATATTTACTGGATCTTTGCCATCTAAAACTACTTTGGCATTCAAATTGTTGGCTTCCTCTATTTCATTAGGACCTGGAGCTAATAAGATTGGATATTTATTTTTAAACACCTGTTTCAATTTTATAATTAGTTCCTTAAAATATGGCCACTTTTTATGAGGAAGTTTTCTTGAGCAAAATGGAAATAATAAAATATATTCGTCATTAGCATACTGTTTTAAAAGTCGTGAAATATCTTCAACAGCCCAACTCAAATCGATATTTTTTACAAACTCAGTTTCAATCCCACTTTTGTTTAATTGAACCTCCATGCGATCCAAGATGGGGTCTTTATCAAATTCTTTCTTTTTTTGACCTGGTTCTAATGAGGTTTCAGATGAAGACCATTCTACATTTTTAATTATAAATCTTTTATAAAATTTTGTTCTTCTTGAATTTTGTAAATCAAATACTTTTGAAAATTCGTATTTTCTTAAATTCTTTTTAAGATTATTTAGATAAAATAAGTTCCATCTCGGTAATCTTTTATCAATAATAACCCCATCTATGTAAGGGCATTCAGACATAAATATTGCATAAGGCTTTGAGGTAAGTAAAAAAACTTTTCTATTCTGATAAAATTTTTTTATATCTTTAATTGCGCCATTTGCTTGAATTAAATCACCTAGTGAACCAAGTTTTATAATTAATATATTTGACATTATTAATTCCGAGTATATTTAATGAATACTATAGTCAAATATTAATATGAGTAATAAAATGGACAAAATATTGGCAGAAATTTCAGCAGGTGAATTAATAGATAAGATAACGATTTTAGAAATAAAAAAAGAAAAAATAAAAGAAAAAGAAAAGTTAGTTGAAGTTGAAAAAGAGTTAAAATCTCTAAATCTTACGAAAGAAAAATTCATAGTAAATAACAATTCAATTTTAGATTATAAAAATAAACTTAAAGATATAAATATCAAACTTTGGGATGTGGAAAATGGTAAAAGAGCTGCAGAAAAAAAACAGGACTTTGGACAAGAATTTATATCACTAGCAAGAAACGTTTATAAATTAAACGATGAAAGAGCAAAAATAAAACTCGCAATAAATAATACGTTAGGATCAAATATTAAAGAGGTAAAATCTCACGAATAAATTATTCACCTTTCAAACTTGGAATCTTTAATCTTAATACTTTAGGTAATTTAGAGTCTATTATCGTCGTAATAACACCTTCGTTTTTTTTTAATTCTTTTAATATTTTTCCATCAGGTGAAACAATCATTGAATGTCCAAAAGTTTTACGCCCATTGTAATGTATTCCTCCTTGAGCAGGTGCGAAAATATAACAAAAATTTTCTATTGCTCTAGCTTTTAATAATGTATGCCAATGTTTTTTTCCTGTGGTCTCGGTAAAGGCTGAAGGAACTGACAAAAAAATAGAACCTGCTTTAGATAATTTTCTATAATGATTAGGAAATCTTAAATCGTAACAAATACTTAAACCAAGTTTGCCCCACGGCAAATTAAATGTCTTTTGGTTTTTTCCTGCGTTAAATGTTTTAGACTCAAAATACTTTTCTTTTTTACTTAACACTACGTCGTACATGTGAATTTTATCATAAAAAGATATGATTTTTCCATTTTTATTAATTAATACAGATCTATTAACTAATTTATTTTTTGAAACTTTAATTATTACAGAGCCTACTAAAATCCATTTTTTGTATTTCTTTGCAAGTTTTTTTACTCCATTCAAATAAATATCCCTATTCATTGATGTACATGTTTTTAATAATTCATTTTTTTTTAAAGAAAATTGAGATGATACCTCAGGGGTTAAGATAAAATCAGTTTTTTGTAGGACTGCTTTTTTGATTAAAATTGTAGTTCGCTTAAGATTATGATGAATATTATTATTTGATCTTAACTGAATACACGAAACACGAAACATTACTTCATTATAGATGAAGCAAAATTCCATTTACAGTCAAAACTAGGAATATAAGCACCAGATAATTTAACATTTCCAAAGCTTTTTTCTAAAACTTTACACCAATTATCTACTTGTTTTGGTTTTTTGTCCTGGCTTCCGACTTGAGCAGTTATCACACCACCCCTTTTTAAAATTCGTTTTAAACCTTTCATATTTTTCTTAGCTAAATCTATGCAATATTGATCATCATTTAAATCAACAAAAATTTTATCGTATTTAGAATCTTCTATTTCTTTAATACTTTTAAATGCATCTCCCCAGAAAGTTTTTATTTTGTTGCTTTTCTTAACTTTAGAACAAACTTTTGGTAAATGGCGGTAACAAACATCTACTATCTCTGGGTCTAACTCAAACCAATCTATATAGTTTGAATTATTTTCTAAACACGCTCTGGCTACTCCCCCATCTCCTCCACCTATTATCGCGACATTATTATTTTTTTTACTCAAATCATAACTGGATTTAAAAAAATTTGAGCTATAAATTTTTTCATCTTTTTCAGCTACTTGAATTTCATGGTCTATAAATAAAGCGTGACCAAACTCCTCTAGATCCATTATTTCAACAAATTGACCAACTTTAGAAGTGAATTTTTCTAAAACATTTCTAACCACATAAAATTTCTTTTGACCTGGGGTGCTATAAATATCATCATATAGACCTACACTGCTTCGATCAAAAGCATTGGTCACAACTCTTTGATGATCAATTTCTTTTCTTAAAATTTTAAGGGCAACTTTAGGATTCACCTTTCCGCATGTAAAAAAATCAAAACTTATAACACCTCTTTCAGGGAAAGTATGAAAACTAAAATGGCTTTCTGACAACAAAGCGACTAAAGTAAAGCCCTGTGGTTCAAATTTGTGGGAGGCAACGTTCAATATTTCTACCTTTGCAGCTTTTGCTATTTTGTAAATAACTTTTTCGTAAAATTCAGGTGAATAGTCTTTTTTAACTCCAAGAAAATCAATGGTAATGTGCTCACCAACTTTAATCATAAAAATTATCCTTTTTTATAATTTTTAAATTTACCTAAGACAATTTTTATTTCTTTTTTTGAAAGAATCTTAGGTATTCCAATTCTTAGGGCATTTATATATTGATGGCAAATATTTTCGATCTCTTGAGCAAGTTCAAAAGTCTTCTCTAAATTTTCTCCAAAAGCAACCTGACCGTGATTAGCAATCAAACATGCTGTTCTATTTTTTAACGCTTTAACAATATTTCTAGAAAGATTTTTTGTTCCAAAAGTTGCGTATTTACTGCACTTAATATCTTCTCCCCCTGCTACTGCAACCATGTAGTGAAAAGCTGGAATACTTTTTTGATGAGTTGAAACGGCCGTAGCACAAGTAGAGTGAGCATGTACTATGGCTTTAGCCTTTTTTTTATTCACATAAATATCTTGATGAAATCTCCATTCTGATGATGGTTTTCCCTTTTTTTTATCATAAACGCCTTTAAGGCTTACAAAGATAATATCTTTTATTTTTAATGACGAATACTTTCTTCCCGATGGAGTAATATAAAAACCATCCACTCCATTTTCTTTGCATCTTACAGAAATATTACCTGATCTTAATGCAGATAAATTTGTTGTATTTAATTTTTTTGAATAGTTAATAACTTCAGTTTTTAATTTTCTCACTTAAATAAACCTCTCAAACCTTTTTCTGAAGCTTCACAAATGCCTTTTTCTGTTATTAATGCTGTTACCAGTTTAGCAGGTGTCACATCGAAGGCTAAGTTTAATGACTTACTTTTTTGTGGGTAAATTCTTACTTTTTTTATTTCATTATTTTCATCTATTCCTTCGATATGTGATAGCTCCTCTGAATTTCTTTCTTCGATAGGGATGTGTTTGTGATCTTTGATGCTCCAATCTATAGTCGAACTTGGTAAGGCAACATAAAAGGGAACATTATTATCTTTGGCTGATAATGCTTTTAAATATGTTCCTATTTTATTACAAACGTCACCGTTTGATAAAGTTCTATCAGTTCCAACGATACACATATCTACTTCACCTCTTTGCATTAAAATACCACCAGCATTATCTGTGATTATGGTATTTGATATTCCTTCTTCGTTTAATTCATAAGAGGTTAAGTTAGCTCCTTGGTTTCGTGGTCTTGTCTCATCAACCCAAACATGTAATTTAATTCCTTTTTTATGAGCATGATAAATTGGTGAAGTAGCAGTCCCCCAGTCTATAGTTGCAAGCCACCCCGCATTACAATGAGTTAAAATATTTACTGTACACTTTTTTTTATTAGCAATGTCTTCGATAATTTTAAGACCGTTCAAACCGATATTTTTACAAAAATTTTCGTCCTCTTCTGTGATTGCCTTTGCTTCGTCTAGAGCTATTTTCAAGACATCTTTATCGTTTACTCCAGATAATTTTTTCATCATTCTATCTACTGCCCACTTAAGGTTAATTGCAGTGGGTCTTGATGTAATTAATTCTTCACTAGACTTCTTTAAAAAAGATAAATCGTTTTTTTCAATAATAGATAAAACCAAACCATATGCGGCAGTTGCACCAATTAATGGAGCGCCTCTTACCTCCATTGATTTAATGGCATTAATTGCATCATGTACATTTTTTAGGTCTTTAATAACAAATTTATGAGGAAGTTTTGTTTGATCAATTATTTTTACTAAATTATTTTCAAACCAAATCGTTTTGTATGATTTCCCCTCAATTTTCATTTTCTTTTTTCCATTTTTTTTAATCTTTTTTTTAAACTTGATGATAATGAATTGAACCATTTTTTTTCCTGTCCTGATTTAGGTAAAACTTCTCCATATTCAATCATTTGATCCGGTAATAGATCTTCTAAGTAAACCCAAATAAAATCACTGCGTAACTTTGTATTTTTAATTAAAATTTTTTTTAAACCTAAAATTAAATGTTTTTTTACTTTAGATGTTCGTCCAGCTCTAATTTGTCCGTTTAAGAAAACTTCTTTAGTTTTTACTAATTTGCCGCCCATAAAATGAGCATTGTTTTGATTTTTTTGAAATATTACTTGAGCAAAAAAAGTATTTGCGCCAGTAAATTTACTATGAGTATTTGTTATATCTTTTGCAATAGAATTTTTTTGTTTTTGGGAAAGATTAATATTTGAGTATTTTACCGTATATGTTGGCATCAAGATTATTTTTTATTAAAAACTCTTCCTGCAATATTTTTTAATTTTTTTATTGTTTTTTTTGTTCTTAATTTTGGATCAGTAATTATGGCAACATCCAAACAGTCGTTTGCTGGATCTTTATCTACTGAATAATTTTTAAATGTTTTTATTATTTCTTTGATCATATTTTGTGCATTTGCTGCATTTTTCATAAGAGTTTGGACTACCATGCTGACATCAACTTCATCATGATCAGGGTGCCAACAATCGTAGTCTGTCACCATAGCAACTGTGCTATATCTAATTTCTGCTTCTCTTGCTAACTTAGCCTCAGGCATATTTGTCATTCCGATTACATCGGCACCCCATGACCTATATAAGTTAGACTCAGCTAGAGTAGAAAATTGAGGGCCTTCCATAACTACATAGGTGCCTCCAACTTGATGATTGATATTTAGTTTTTTTAATGCAGTCTCACAACAACTCGATAGGCCTTCGCTTGTCGGCTTAGCCATTGACACGTGAGCAACAATCTCATCATTAAAAAAAGTTTTAATTCTTGAAAATGTTCTATCAATAAATTGATCAACTATTACAAATTTCCCAGGCTCTAAATTTTCTTTTAAGGAACCTACCGCAGAGACAGATATAATATCCGTTACTTCTAATTGCTTCATAGCATCTATATTTGCTCTAAAATTTATATTCGAAGGACTTATTTTGTGACCCCTTGAATGTCTTGGAATAAAACATATTTCCTCTTTTCCTAAGCTAGCTAATAAAATTTCGTCTGAAGGTTTTCCCCAAGGTGTATTGATTTTTTTCCATTTGGCTTTTTCAAACCCCTCCATCTTATATAATCCACTGCCACCGATTATCCCAAGCTTTCTTTTTTTCATCATTTAATTATTAATGCTTTTTTGTTAGAACTTGAAGTAAAATATGGATTTAAAAAAATATATAAGGTCAATTAAAGATTATCCAAAAAAAGGAATTTTATTCAGAGATATTACAACCTTAATAAAAAATGCTGAAGCCTTTAAATATACTAATGATAAAATAATCGAAATTTCCAAAAAAATTGATTATGATAAAGTTGCTGCCATAGAATCTAGGGGTTTCGTGTTTGCCTCTACAGTTTCTTATGTAATGGAAAAGCCTTTTATATTGCTTAGAAAAAAAAATAAACTACCAGCGGAAACTCACTCAATAGATTTTGAACTTGAATATGGGAAAGCAACTATAGAAGTACACAAAGACTCTATAGAAAAGGGTGAAAAAGTTCTAATAATTGATGATTTAATTGCTACAGGTGGAACTGCCGAAGCTGCCGCAAAACTTGTGGAGCTCTCTGGTGGAAAAGTAGCTGGGTTTATATTTGTAATAAATCTGTTTGATTTACCTGGGGAAAAGCTTCTCAAAAGTAAAGGTTATCAGATAAAAAGTTTAATTGAATTCCCAGGCCATTAAATCTCTTTATTTTTCCAAGTAGAAGGAGTTAAATCATTATTAATTTCTAGTTCAATATTGTAGTTGAAAGGTCTTACTCCTCTTTTTTTTATGTACTCAAATGTTTTTTTTATACCCTCATCTAATGAGGTTTTAGTTTTATAATTCAGAAATTTCCTGGCTTTATTCGAAGAGCATAAAGCGTGCCTTACCTCTCTTGGTCTATCCTTTTTGTAAATCGGTTTTAAATTTACTCCTGTTAAATTAGTGCAAATTTCTGCAACTTTATTTATTGTTACGAATTCCTCATCAGGCCCAATATTGATTATTTGTTTATTTAAATTTTTTTGATCAAGCATCGGTATCAAACAGTCAAGACAATCATCAATATAAGAAAAGCATCTTTGTTGTTCTCCATCACCATAAATTACAGGAGCTTTTCCTTGTAACATTCTGTTTAACATTATTGATATTACGTTTCTAAATGGATCGTCATATTTTTGTCTGGGCCCAATAATATTATGTGGAACTGCAATAACCCATTCAATATTATTTAAGTTACAAAGATTTATTAAACAATCTTCAGCAGCAACTTTTGAAATTGCATAAGGATCAACTGGTTTAGGTTTCATATCTTCAGTAAAAGGTGTTTTTTGATCACCGTACCTCGCCATTGATGAGCAGAAAATAATTCTTTGAACTTTTTCGTCTACAGCCGCTGTAAAAATTGAAATTGAAGCGAGATAATTATTTTTTGTTATTTCATAAGGAGAAAAAACAGATAAACCTTCATGAGCTGTAGCTGCACAATGATATACAATTTGTACTCCTTTCATTATTGTTTTTACTTCTTTCAAATTACAACAATCAATATTATAAAATTTTATATTTTTAGGAATATTGTCTTCGTAACCTCCTAGCATATTATCTATACCAATAATTTGATGACCCATTTCTGCTAATTTTTCGGCAAGATGAGAGCCTAGGAAACCAGCAACACCAGTAATTAAGATTTTTTTTGAATTCATTAAGTAAATTAAACTTCTATATTAAATTTTTGATAATTCAAATAATTAAACCCTTTAATTAAATTCGATTAGTGTCGTGAAAGTATATTGGCCAGGTTCTAGTTTTTGAGTACTTTTTGAACCAAAAAGGCAAATATCTTTCTGCCAAATAGGCATACATTCTACCTGTCTCATATCCTTTTAAATCTTTGAAGCCAAATGTCTTTTCACATTTAAATAGCCATTCAAAAACGGCTTCATACCATTTGCCTAATAATTTTGGTGATTTACAACAAAATAAATTCCAAAGACTTAGTGATGTCTTATTATTTAAATATTCAGTAAAATCATATTTATCTTTGCTGTCTACTAAATCTAATGCTTTGTTTAAATTCCCTTCTAGGTGCATTAAGTCAAAGTGAAATTTAATATTTCTTTTGCTTTTTATAAATAAAATTGATGGGTCTTTCATTATAAGTTTTTTTCCTTTTTTTAAAATTTTAGAAATCTTAATTTTACTTAAATCAGTTGGTTCAGTTAATATAGTCTCATATTTTTCCCATTCTTTTGGTGGTGTTTGAATAATTTTATCTTTTAAGTTTGCTTCATTATTAAAAACTTCAACATTTTTCCAAAATCTTCTATAGGTAGAAAAAAGTATCCATTTGTTATCTTCGAATGATTGAAGTTTGTTTTGCCACAGCCAGTAATGAAACGTGTACATATCATAATATTGATTTTTATCTGAAATATTTACTCCAACATTATCTCTCATCCAGTTATTTGGGAAAGTTGTATTACCCTGACCAACTAGGTTATAATTAATATTTTCTAAATAAGAGTAATATTTATGAGTTAAGCAAAATTTATACATTTATAATTTAGGTCTATACCATGATTGTTTGCCAGAAATTGAATTAATTAGCCCAGAAAATCTTTGAAAGTAAATTTTTTTTCTTTTTTTATTATTAAATAATGAATAAAATAAAAATTTCACTATTGAAGATGCAAGTTTTGGCAAGACCTCGAACAAAGCTATAAAGTAACCTTTATATTTTTTTTTAAAATAAAAAGTTGACCACATCCAATGCCAATTTCTTGATAAATTCATCTGATAATCTATAGCTTTATCATGTGAGCTTGCTCCTAAATGATCAATAATAATATTTCTATCTAAAAATATTTTTTTCCCATTTTTCTTTAACCTTTTGCAAAGATCTATTTCCTCTAGATATATAAAAAAGTTTTCATCAAAATAACCGATCTTTTCAAACTGAGATAAATTTAAAAACATCGCAAAACCTTTTACATATTCTACTTCGATTAAATTTTTTTCACTTTTTTTAGATAGAATTAATTCTTTTTTTTTTTCTTGAACCGCTGGTCCAATAATCGCAAAATTTAAAGAATTTTGTACGTTTAAAAAAAAATTTTTTATAGCATCCTTTTTTAAAACTGTATCCGGGTTAAGTATTAAAGCATAATTTGTTTTTACCTTTGAAAGCCCCAAGTTATTACCTTTAGCATAACCTAAATTCTCATTAGCTAAATAACAATCAACGTTATTATATTTATTTTGAAGTTTATTTTTGAATTCAGAATTATTTGAGTTTTCTACAACAATTATTTTTACATTTTGATCTATTGACTCGATGCATGAAAAAATTTTTTCATCACTTCTAAATGTATTAATTATTACGGTTAATTCGTTATTACTCATTTAAATTGTTAATGGTAGCGAGGGGCGGATTCGAACCGCCGACCCCAGGCTTATGAGTCCTGTGCTCTAACCAACTGAGCTACCTCGCCACTAAATTTACGTTGATATATACTACTAATTTTTTTTCTTTCCAATCTTTTTTCATTAAATCTATCTTACTAGCTAAAAATATTTATATTTTAATTAATTTTTTTTCTAAATCTTTTAAAGGAACGTATAATATTCCCTGTTGATCACTGTTCAAATTTTCTCTGGGTTTTATTGACATTTCGTTAAAATTTAATCCTAGTTTTCTCGCTAAATTCCCTATAACTGGGGCAGCAAATTCTGATTTAAATTCTAAAATAAAAGTTCCTGGATTTGAAAATACTAAATTTGCAAAACCTGCACCATGCAAGCCTACAATTTCTTTTGCATTATAAAATAAATTTATTTGATCTAAAAAACTTAGTTCACTTAAAGTAATAATTGAAAATCCCTTTTTTTTTAAGAAATTTTTAACTTCATCTTCATTAATAACTTTTCTTAAATGTCTGTGATTTGATTTAGAATCACTTCTATCTATATAAAATTTTTCAGGAAATTTTTTTTCTAGATTATTGATTAGAAATTTATCTTTTAAAAAATTTAAAATCCAATAAGGCATATTTTGTATTTCTAAAGTTGGGTTATTTTTAAGTACATAAGGATGATCAACAGCAATTATTTTTTGTGCTTCAATGTGTCTAAAAACTTTACTAGATAATATTTTTGAAGTTGGAATATTTAGTAATTTTAATGTTTCTTTCTGGAATCCGTCTTTAAAATCTGGAAATAAAAAATAATCAATATCCAAGTAATTAATTTGTTCATCTAATATTTTTAATCTAGGCAGAACATCAAACAACCAATGCCAATAATTTGAATTACCAGCTCCCCCTGTTAAAAGTGAAAATACCGTACCATTAATTTTTCTTTTAAATCTTGCAGTTCCTTTACTAAATACAATATTTTGAAATATATCAGCATTACTGACACCCTTAAATTTTTCAGACCTATATTGATAAGATGGACCGTCAATAATTTTATCTTTAGTTATAAAAGCGGCATCATTGACTGTGTCAGTATATAGCCTGCAGTTTTTAATAATATAAATTTTATAAGAATAATTATTGTCTAATTTTTTTTCTATAATTTGTATAGATGGGTTGTTTTTTGTTTCTACAACACCTTTTATCTTCCCAAAAAAAGCTTTACTTAAAGAATAACCTATATTTTTAAATATTGATTGTAATTTTTTTTTTATAGAATTAGTCAAAATTTTATTATAACTATTATTTAGCACTTATATTTTTTAAAGTAAAATAATGAAAAAAAAAGCACTTATAACAGGTATTACCGGTCAAGATGGATCTTATCTATCTGAGTTTTTGTTAAAAAAAGGTTACTCTGTTCATGGGTTAGTCAGAAGAGTAGCTGCAGAGGACAAGTCACACAGATTTTGGAGATTAAAAAATTTTATAAATAAATTAGAAATTCATGCTGGTTCTCTAGAGAGCTACGCAAGTATTATAAATATTATTACTAAAATTAAACCAGATGAAATTTATCATCTTGGAGCACAAAGTTATATTGATTATGCTTTTAAAGATGAATTTTCTACAATAAATACCAACATTAATGGAACACATTTTCTACTTTCTGCGATAAAGGAATTTTCACCTAAAACAAAATTTTATTTTGCCGGTTCTTCTGAAATGTATGGAAAAGTAAGACAAATACCTCAAACTGAAAAAACTCCGTTTTACCCTAGATCTGTTTATGGAATTTCAAAAGTTGCTGGATTTGATTTAACGAGAAATTATCGTGAGGCATATGATTTATTTTGTTGTAGCGGAATTCTTTTTAATCATGAGTCTCCTAGAAGAGGCTTTGAATTTGTCACTCGTAAAATTACACATGCTGTAGCTAGAATTAAGTTTGGCCTTCAAAAAGATCTTCGTCTTGGAAATATGGACGCAAAACGAGATTGGGGTCATGCAAAAGATTATGTTGAAGCAATGTGGTTAATGTTAAATAAAAGAAAACCAGATGATTATGTTATTAGTACAGGAAAACATTACACGGTAAGAGACTTTGCCAAGTTAGCTTTTGAATTGGTAGATTTAGATTACAAAAAATATGTAAAAGTTGAAAAAAAACTTTATAGACCATCCGAAGTTGAAAGCCTTTTAGGTAATTGCAAAAAAGCAAAAAAAGATCTTAAATGGAAACCGAAGTACGATTTTAGAAAACTTGTAAAAGATATGATTAGAGCTGATTTAGAATTTGTTGAAAAAGAGGGATATTAAATTTAATTTTAAAATATTTCTAACCTTGGCAATGGAAAAATAAACTTGGTACCCTTTTTAATCATCAAATTTTCTCTAGATAATATTTCTTTTTTAAAATGCCAAGGTAATACTAAATAATAATCAGGTTTATAAAAACGAGATAATGTTTCAGATATAATCTTGATGTTTGTACCTGGTGTGTACAAATTAAATTTATTACTATTTCTTTCAGCTACGTAATCAATTATTTTGTTATCGATACTATAATACTGAAGTAGCACATTCCCTTTTGTTGAAGCTCCATAGCAATGAATTTTTTTTCCAAGTTTCTTGTATTTTTTTAAGAGTTTGTTAAGTTTTTTTCTGGAATTATTAATTGATTTTATAAAATTTTGAAAAGTATTAATTTTAGTCAGTTTTAAAGCTCTCTCTAATTTTAAAACTTTACTTAAAATTAATTTATTATCTTTATAATTTGAGTCTTCATGACAGACAAAATACTGTTTGCTCGCCCCGTTAATATCATTGCTTTTAATGTTGAATACTCTCAAGCCATTTTTTTTACAAAGGTTTATTATTACTTCGCTACTATAATATTCCAAATGTTCATGACAAATAGTATCAAACATCTTATTTTCAATTATTGATGCCAAGTCAGCAAATTCTAATAAAAAAATTCCATCTTTGGAAAGAAGCTTTTTTGCGTCTGTAAGAAATTTATTTGGGTCAGTTGAATCATAGAAGACTGATAGGGCAGTAATAATTTTAAATTTTTTTTTAGTTATTTTTTGAATTTTATTCGCTGAAAAAAAATCAGGAATTTTTATATTAATATTTTTATATTTTTCTAAGTATTTATTTAAAATCGGATCAATCCCCACTGTGAAAATATTTTTATTATAAAAATTTAATAATGAACCATCGTTACTTGCAATATCCAAAACTGTGTCATTTTTTTTTAATTTAGTTTTTTTTGATAATTTTTTTACAACATTTTTTACATGATTCATCATTGTTTTATTTACCCCTGTTCTGTAACCATAATCTGGTCCATAAAGATATTTTAAATCAAAGTTATGATTAAGTTGAACTAAGTTGCAATTCGAGCAGATGACAACTGTAATTGGTTTTTTATTTATTTTTTGGCCCTTACGAGGAAACTTGCCTGTAAAACACAAATCTCCAAGAGAAAAAAGTTTCTTTAAAGTGTTTTTTTTACAACTTCTACATTTATCAATCTTCATTGATTTCTTATATCAATGCTTTTGTAATTATTAAATTGAAATAAAAGTAGTTAATTTGATAAAAATTTGAAGATTTTTAGTTTTTAAAGGGTTAAAATAATTCCGAAAACTGTAACGGCTGAAACTGCTGCTACACTTAGGGCTAAATTTCTATTTCTTTCGATTTTTTTTTCTTCGTTAATTCTTGACAAAAGATCAGTCAATTTAACTTTGCTTTGTTGTCTTGCTTCTTCCGAGTGATGTTCAAATTTATATTGAGAACTCATAATTGCATTAGAGCATAACTGTGTAATTTTTAAATAATTTGCTCGACCAAATTGGTCTGATAGAAGTGATTCGGCCCAAAATGAATAAAAATGTTTTTATCTAAGAATTAATTATGAATTTAAGTGATTAGCAATACCTTTGCGCATTTTGCCTATAATTTCATCTATATCTTTTTTTTCGCAAACAAATGGAGGAGCAATTATCAAGGCATCTCCAGTCGGTTTGATATTTACACCAGCATCGTAGCATTTTTTGTAAACATTAAAGCCAGCTTTTCCAGGTTTGTCTCGCATAGAAATATCCAATCCACCTAATAATCCATAATTTCTAATACTCTCAACGCAACTTAAATCTTTTAAAGAGTGTAAACCTTCTTCAAAATATTTTGATAAATTTTTAACTCTATTAAAAATATCCTCTTTCTCAAATATTTTTTGTACTGCAATTGCAGCTGACACAGCTACAGGGATTCCAGAATAAGTATAACCATGAAATAATTCAACAGCTCCATCCGGTGAAGCATCCATTACTGATTGATAAATTTTTTCTCTGACTGCTACCACTCCCATAGGAACTATTCCATTAGTTGTAGCTTTAGCCATAGTTATAATATCAGGTGTTACACCAAACTCCTGGGCTGCAAATGCCGAGCCTGTTCTTCCCCAACCTGTGACAACTTCATCAAAAATTAAAAGTATGCCATGTTTATCACAAATTTGTCTTAACTTTTGCAAGTAATTTTTCGGAGGAATTAAAGTTCCAGTAGATCCTGCAATAGGCTCAACGATACATGCTGCTATATTTTCACCACCTAACTTTTTTGCAATAACCTCTAAATCATCTGCTAGTTCAGATCCTGTGTCAGGTTGGCCTTTAACAAACTTATGTTCAGGTAAAAAAGTGTGTCTCATGTGCTCTACACCTGGCATTAAAATATTTTTAAATTCTTTTGAATTATTAGGTATACCGCCAACAGTTAGAGCGCCAATGTTCATGCCATGATAGCCTCTATCTCTCCCCACGAACTTAAATCTGTTAGTTTGACCAATAGATCTAAAATAAGCGACTGCAATTTTAATTGCTGTCTCTACAGCTGTAGATCCACAGATCGTATAAAAAATTCTATTTAAATCTTCAGGTGTTTTTTGAGCTATCATCGTAGCGAGTTCAAAAGAGCCTCCATAACCTTGTTGAAATGGCATAGTATAATCTAAATTCTCTAACTGATTTTTAATAGCTTCAATTATTTCTTTTCGCCCGTGTCCAAGCGGATTGCAATATAATCCAGAACTACCATCAATTAAGGTTTTTCCATCATGAGTATGAAGATGAATACCCTCTGCTTTTACTATGATACGAGGGTTTTTCTTAAAATCTTTATTAGACGAAAATGGCATCCAATGTTCATTTAAAGAATTAGGTATTTTTGATTGAAATGAGGTACTCATTATTAAATTATAGCAAAGTAATTTTTTGAATGCTATCTAAATATTATGAGAAAATTAAAAAATTGGGACAATAAGACTTGGTTGTCTTCAAAAAATTATATTTCACAGTTCAATAAATTTTTAAATAGAAAGGTAAGATTTAATAGAAATACAAAAATACTAGATATTGGCTGTGGTAGAGCAAATATAATAAGTGCTTTGAAAAATAGGTATAAATTCCAAGAAAAACCAATTGGATTAGATATTGTTAAAAATAAAGGAATAAAAAGGAATATCATCTTTAAAAAAATAGATGGATACGATTATTTGAAAAGAAATAAAGAGAAATATGACTTAATTTTATTAAAACAAACTATTCATTTTTTTTCACCTTCAAAGCTAGTTTTGGTTATAGATATTGCAAAAGAAAGATTAAAAAGTGGTGGAAAATTATTAATTTTTTCTCTTAAAACTAAAAATAATAAAATTCCATGTTTTAATAAGATGAGACAAAAACTTAATAATAGCCTTAAAAGAGACGAAAAATTATTTAAGGTAATTAAAAAGAGATTAAAAAGTACAAATGAATCTAGTTTTGATTTTAAGGTAAGTATCTCAAAGAAAAAATATCTAAAAATGGTAAAATCAAGATATATATCTTGCTTGCTTGATTTAAATAACAATGAAATTTTAAAAGGTATCAGTGAAATTAAATCTAGATATAAAAATCAAATAAAATTTACTGATACCTTAAAATGTATAAGCTACAAAAAATAATTATTTTCCTGGCTCTTTGTATGATGAAGCCATTTTCTGAGCAGTTTTAGCTATCTCATTTAGATTTACGTCTTCTAAAATTGTAAAATCTGAAACAGCTCCACTAGAAACAGCAACCATTGCAGCTGCAGCAGCTTGTTCAAAAGTTCCTTCAATAACTGCCATAAAATCATATTTTCCTCTTAGGCCCGAGTATTGAGTTACTTTAGCTCCCACAGAAGCAGCAAGTGCAGATGTAGCAGCTTTTCTGTCTGTAGACGGATTGCTTACAAACCCTCCAAGACCTTTAGCTGTGTAACATCCAAGTGTATAAAATTTTGCCATTGTTACCCCTTTCCTATTTCTCGATTACAACTGTACCAGAATGAGGATCAGTTACTCCTAAATCTGATGACAGTTCTTCTAAAGTGTGCCTAAGCGAGTCCAAAAATTCAATCATTTTTGGTCTTGCTTTAGCAATATCATCTTCAGAATTCCATTCACCAATCATAAAAAATTCGTTTGGTTTAGTTTCAACGTACTTTGCTGAAATTTGACCATCAAACTTTGGCCGCTCATCAATTTTTTTTAAATATTCTTCTCTGCTAGATGATTTTACTTTACATCTAACAATATTCATAAACTTTGCCATTTTTCTCCTTAAACGTAAATTTTATCTGCTAAACCGTAACAAAGAAGAGCGCTGATAATAACAAGAACAAGTGGAGCATATATTCCATCGTTTCGAGTTTTTTTAGTCAAACCTGTTTTATCAATTTTTAACGTATAAAAATTTGTAACTAATATTGAAACATTTATTATAAAAACTAAGTTAAAGAATGCCCAAGTAGCTTCCAAACCGCCCGATCTTATAAAAGCAACATAAATTGCCATTAGAACAATTGCGATCATGAATGAACCTGCAAATCTCGTAATTAAAGTAGCAGTTTTATCAACTCCTCTACCCTTTAGAAATTTTTTAGTATCAAAGACTAATTGGTAAGCGTAACTACCAACTATAATAAAATGTGCTAAGTAAATTATTAAATAAAATGCGTTTCCAAATTTATCGATCATAAATATCCTATGCGTTATAGTCCATGACTTGATCTGTGCACTCAACAAACTTATGAGGAGTGAAAAAATCGTTCATTTGACCTAGTTGATTAATAATTGCTTGCTCATCTTTACCTTTCCACCAACAATACATTTCCATTGTATCTCCTGGCGTGTTCCAAGTCATTTGACAAGCTGCATTGTCACTTTTCATGCTCTTAACAATATCTTCCATCTTCATAGAAGCCACTGTATCAGTAAATTTTTTCTTCATTTCGGCAGACTTAAAAGTATGCGTTACCATATAGTTTTTCATTTTTCCTCCTTTATAGATTTATTTTTGATAGCTCATATAACTGAGCACTATCTACACATTCTGCATAAATCGCTTTAGCTGTAGGATTGTTCCCAGTTACAAACTCTTTCATCCCAGCTTCGTTATGAACATTAACTTTAAATAACATTCCGCTTTTATCAGGAATCATAGCCCCGACGGTTTTTTCTGGGTAAGCAACACTCTTTCTAACGCCCATACCTTCATCTGATTGCATCCAGCTAGTAAAAGTTTCTAATTTGCCCTCTTTGAATTTAAGATGTACTAACATTTCTTTTTCCATTTTTTTTCCTTTTATTTAAATTCCTTTAATTATTATTCCATTGGCAACTGAATTTGCTAATCGAATTGGTTTTACCGGTTTATATTCCTCAGAGTCATACCACTCTAAAGCTTTTTCATAAGTTGGAAATTTAATTACTACTGTTCTAGGGTATTTCCACTCACCATCTATAACTTTGTACTCGCCGGCACGTACTAGGTATTCACCTCCGAATTTTTGAACAGTCGGTAACACCTTACCAACGTATTCCTTATAAGCTTCAGGATTTTTAACGTCTATATTAGCTATCACGTATCCACTCATGTCTATCCTGCATAAATTGTTCTAGATAGTTTTTCAATTTTTTCCTCTGAACCTTTAATTTGCTTATATATAAATTTATTACACTCAGTATTTTTAGATTTATTAAAAGGCTTACCGTAAACTTTATCTACATAAATATTCATACCTTTATTCATTTCATCATCTTTTACGCCTTCAGATGCAAGATACTCCCTTATTACTTTTACCGAAGCTAAAGCTAATTCCATATTTTTAACTTCAATAGTTTCTGCAGGCAAGACTGCTGTAGCGCTATAGTGTCCTAAACACTCTATTGTTTTTTCTTTTTGAGCTTTTGTTATATGTCCCGCGGCTATCGCTGAGCCCATAAATAACAGAGTTGCAATTAAAATAAATTTAAATTTCATAAGTAAATTTTAATTAAATTTAGAATAGTTTAACTATGTTAAAATATTATTACAGGTATGCAAATTGTCTACAACTTGAAGATGTTTTATTTCCAATTAGGCTTTGTTTTATTAAGAAAACTTTTTATTCCAATTTTTTTATTTTCACTATCAAGCAATTTATAAAACTCTTGTCTCTCTTTTATTAAAGATTTTTTTAAATTATCCTCTGAGTTTACTAAATTTTTAATAACTTGAAGTGACTTTTTTGGCTTCGACGAGATTGTATTTAAAAAGTTAAAAGTAAATTCTTTAAAATTTTCTTTAGGAATAATTTGCGAAACAATTCCATATTTCATTGCAGTTTCAGCGTCAATAATTTCTCCTGACATCGCTAAATATTTTACATTTTGATTTGAAGTAAATTTTTTTGTTTTTTGTGTACCGCCAATACCTGGAATTAACCCTAAATTGATTTCAGGTAAACCAAATTTTGCTTCAGAGCTCGAAATTATTAAATCACTTGAAAGAGCCAGCTCAAAACCACCTCCTAAAGCATAACCCTCGACAAAAGAAATAATAGGTATATCGATTTTTTGTAAATCATCAACTTTAGAAAAGAGTTTTTCTTTTTTAGCTTTTTTGGAGTCTAGTTTTTCTAACTCTTTAATATCAGCACCAGGCGAAAAAAACTTTGGACCTCCAATTAAACCAATGCATTTAATTTCTTTTAATTGGTTCAAGTTTTTGGTTGCATCACTAATCTCATTAAGGGTTTTTTGATCTAAACTATTATTTTTATTGTTAGCAATTTCGATAATTGCGTAATTTTCTCGCTTTTCTACTTTAATATTTTTATAGTTCATCAATTAATAGAATATAAATTTCATTATGACAGAGCAACTAATTATATTGATAGAAATCATCCTTATTGACTTAGTCTTAGCAGGAGATAACGCAATTATTATTGGAATGGTTGCATCAAAATTCGAGGACTCAAATAGGAAAAAAATAATTTTCTGGGGCATTGGTGGAGCGGTTGTTTTGAGAATACTTTTTACTTTTATTACAGCTTATTTATTACAAATCTCCGGTTTAAGATTAATTGGTGGAATTTTATTACTCTATATTTGCTACAAACTTTACAGAGACGTAATTCAGAATAAAATTGAAGAAAAAAATATCGAAGTTGACAACTCAAATCTTAAAAAAGCAATTTTTACAGTAATACTTGCAGATGTAACAATGAGTTTAGACAACGTTTTAGGTGTAGCTGGTGCAGCAGGAGATCATTATACTCTTCTTGCTTTTGGCTTAGGTCTATCAATACTATTAATGGCTTTTGCAGCTAATTATACTGCGAAACTGATTAAAAAATATTCTTGGATTAGTTGGGTTGGATTATTTGCAATACTAATCGTAGCTATCCAATTAATATATGAGGACTTAAAAATTCTATTATGATCAGATTTATAATATTTTTTTTATTAATATTTAATATTTCTCACGCAGTTGAATTTTTGGGTGATTTCAAACAAGGTTCTTTTATTTTAGGAAAAACAGATCCAAATTCAAAAGTATTTATTGATGATAGAAAAGTAAGAGTTTCAAATGACGGATATTTTGCTTTTGGATTAGATAGAGATAGAAAAAATAATGTTTTAATTAAAGTAAAAACTGGAAAAGAAACTAAGTTAATTGAAAAAAAGGTTTTTAAAAGAAAATATAAAATACAAAGAATTGATGGTCTACCACCAAAACAGGTAACACCTCCACCAGAAGTTTATGAGAGAATTAAAAAAGATAATGTTTTAATTGGCAAAGCTAGATCTATCGATAGTAAATTAGTATTTTTTAAAGATAAATTTATTTACCCTATTGATAAATATATTATTACAGGAGTTTACGGCAGCCAGAGAATTTTAAACGGTAAACCAAGAAGACCTCACTATGGCATAGATTTTCATGCTCCAGAAGGTACTCCAGTTAAATCCATGATGGATGGAGTTGTCACTTTAGTAGCAAATGATATGTACTTTACAGGTGGGACAATCATTTTCGATCATGGCCATGGCGTAAGTACTTTGTATATGCACATGAAGGATATAAATGTTAAGAAAGGCCAGAAAGTTAAGAAGGGTGAAATTGTTGGAACTCTAGGGCAAAGTGGCAGAGCAACTGGTCCGCATTTGGATATAAGGCTGAATTGGTTTGAGGTTAAGTTAGACCCTGCTTCTGTCTTAAAATAAAATTAATCTAACTCAAATTTATTTTTATAGTCTTTTAATAAGGACTTATCTTGATCATCTTTAAAAAGGATAAAATTTTCAATTACTAAAACATCTAAATTAGTTCCCATAAAACAATTAAATGCATCTTCTACACTGCAAACTATTGGTTCACCACGAACATTAAAAGAGGTATTTACAAGAACTGGACAATTAGTAATTTTCTTAAACTCATTTATTAAATCATAATATTTTGGATTAGTTTCTTTATGAACAGTCTGAATTCTAGCAGAATAATCCACATGTGTGATAGCTGGTATTGATGATCTTTTAATATTTAATTTATCAATTCCAAATAATTTATTATCTTTTTCTGACATAGTAATTTGTTTTTCTTTTTTTATATCAGAAACTAAAAGCATGTATGGACTATCATAATCTATTTCAAACCACTCCTTAACATCTTCTCTCAAAACTGAAGGCGCAAAAGGTCGAAAACTTTCTCTAAACTTAATTTTTAAATTCAATTCTTTTTGCATTTTTTCTGATCTTGGGTCAGCTAAAATTGAACGAGCACCTAAAGCTCTTGGTCCAAATTCCATTCTGCCTTGAAACCAACCAACAGTTTTACTGTTTGCAAGCTCTTTCGCAACTTGTGAAGAAATTTCTGAAGATGTTTTTTCTTTGTAAACTGCTTTTAAAGATTTTAAGTTTCTCTCTATAGAGCTTGATTCGTGACGAGGGCCCAAATAAGCTCCCTTCATTTTATCTTTAAAATCTCCTCTAGGTTTATCTAATTCTCGGTGCCAGTAAGCTAGCGCTGCACCCAAAGAACCTCCTGCATCACCAGCTGCTGGTTGTATCCATATATCTTCAAAATAATTTTTCCTTAAAATTTTGCCATTAGCAACACAATTTAAGGCGACGCCGCCGGCCAAACATAAATTTTTTATTTTATACTCTCTAACAATATCTCTAGTTAATCTTAATACAACTTCCTCCGTTACTGCTTGTATAGAAGATGCAATATCCATATGAAAATATGTTAATAAATCTTTTTTTGGATCCCTAACTGGTTGACCAAATAAATTTGAGAATTTTTTATTTGTCATTGTTAGACCTGTTGCATAATTAAAGTATTTCATGTTCAACTTAAAAGAACCGTCTTCCTTTAAATCCATCAATTTATTAATAATCAAATCTTTATATTTTGGTTTTCCGTAAGGAGCTAAACCCATCACTTTATACTCTCCACTATTAACCTTAAAACCTGTGTAATAAGTAAAAGCAGAATAAAGTAATCCTAATGAGTGTGGAAAATGTATTTCTTTAAGCATATTTAACTTGTTTTCTTTGCCTATTGCTACCGTTGTTGTGGCCCATTCACCAACTCCATCCAAAGTTAAAACTATAGCTTCTTTGAATGGTGATGGATAAAATGCACTAGCTGCATGACTATAATGGTGCTCAGAAAATTTAATTTTATTAATGTCATTAAATTTTTCATCATGAAGCTTAAGGTTGTCAAAAAGAAATTTTTTTTGAAATAATTTTTCTCTCAACCAAATAGGCATTGATAGACTGAACGATTTAAAACCTTTAGGCGCGAAGGCCATGTAAGTTTCAAGAAGTCTCTCAAACTTTAAAAATGGTTTTTCAAAAAAAACTATATGGTCTACTTCACTTAATTTCAAACGCCCTTCATTTAAAACGAAATTTACAGCGTTAAAAGGATATCTCGCATCATGTTTTTTTCTAGAAAATCTTTCCTCTTGAGCGGCAGCTACAATATCACCGTCTAATATTAATGTCGCTGCACTGTCGTGGTAAAAAGCTGATATGCCGAGTATAGATGTCACTTAAAAAATTGTATAAATAAATGGTGCTACTGCTGAACCTTGGCTTAAAACAATTAATACTCCAAATAAAGCTAAAACAATTATTATTGGCAACAACCAATATTTTTTTCTTTCTTTTAAAAACTCCCAAAATTCTTTTAAAAATTCAATCATTTATTTAAAATTGTTTATTCATTGAACCTAGATCTTTTTTTCTCTTAATCCAATATGTTTTTATTTGTTTTGAAAACTTAAGACTTAACAAATCTTTTCCAAAAAGTCTCACAATTAGACTAATTGGTGTTAGAATAAAAAAATAAATAATTGCCATAACTATAGGAGCAATTATTTTGCCTAGAAGTTCCCCCAATTTAATCCAAAATAGATTTAACGGGGATAGTAATTTAGAGTTCAGTATTCCTAAAATTAAAAAAATTATCGAAATTATGATTAAATAAATATTCGGATTATTATCATTAGTAAGTGGCCATAATCCAAGTCCAAGGAAAACCACAAAAAATAATATTCCAAAACTTTTATTTGAAGATTTTTTATTCATTACTTTTCTTCACATTTTTTAATTTTTTTTGATTAAGAAAATGTATTTATATTTACTTAACAGTTGCCTGCTTCCGGCTCCAATAATTCCCAAAACTATTGCTAATAAAATGGCCAACGATCCATAAAGAAGTGGGTTATTTTCAGATAATTTGGAAATAAATTTAGAAAAAAAATTTAAGTTTTCAACATTTACAATTTCAGTTTCTTTAATTTCTCTAACACCTTCGAAAAAAAATGTATCATACGCAATTGCTATAGCGACTGCACACAATAACATTGCAAATAGAGTTTTTAAGTGGGAGCTGTTTAGGTATTGACCTACTTTTTGTCCAACTTGTACACCAACTATTGAACCGACAACTAAAACGATAACTAAAATTAAGTCAATTGATCCATATTGAAATGCGTGTAAAACAGTTACCAAAGCACTTATAAATACAGTCACGAATAAAGAAGTTCCGGGAATTAAATTCATTGGCATTCCTATAAGGTAGATCATTGCTGGTACCATCAAAAATGCACCTCCCACTCCAATTAACGCCGCAACAAAACCCACAATTACACCAAGAATTACTGGTGTGAAAGCGCTTTCGTAAAGTCTCGATTTTGGAAATCTTAACTTTAAAGGAAGACCATGTATCCAGTAATGCGTGTGAAGTTTTTTTTTTAAAATTATTTTTTTTCTAGCTGCATCAATTTCACTTGCCCCCTGTATAAGCATTAAAGTTCCTATAATTGCAAGAAGGTACATGTAAGAAAGCGAAATTATTAAACTTAATTTGCCTGTTTCCTTAAAGAAAGTAAAAGTGATAATTCCAAGTATTGTGCCAACTGTCCCTCCTATAATTATCATTAAACCCATCTTGTAATCTAATGTATTTTTAAACCAATGAGTCATAGATCCAGATACGGATGTCGCTAAAATATTATTAATCTCATTTGGTACAGCATAAACTGGTGGAATTCCCAAAAAAATTAAAAAAGGAGTCATTAAAAAACCACCACCTACCCCAAATAAACCAGACAAAACTCCCACAGCAAAACTAACAAATAAAATAAAAATTACATCTATGTGAACTTGTACAATTGGAAGATAAATTTCCATACCTAATTAATCATAGGTATTCTTCTTAATCTAAATTGTCAATCAAGACTTTAGAAACTAGGCGGCTACTTGAAGTTTATGTTTTGAAACCATGCCACTTAAGAAATTCCATAGATATCTTGCGGTCAATAAAGAGGCATTTTCTGCCTTTTTTTGCTCGTCTGTGCTTAAGCTATCTAAAAGCTTTTCACATTCTGCTCTATGAATTACATCAGCAGATTTATGCGCCTCAAAAAATTCTAATCCCTCTTTTGAGTTTACTCCGTAAAATTTCTTTAAACCTTGAATTTTTGTTTCTGCAATTTCAGGGATTTGTCTCTCATAAGTATACAATGATGCTAAACCTTCCGCATATGATTTTCTTGCTTGAGCAAAAAAATTATCGATCATGTCTTTTGTAAACCAATCAAGCTTTGTATTTTCGATTTCTACTTCATTTGCTCCGAGAGCTTTAGCGAAATTTTTCCACAATTTTGGATGATCACCATCTTTATTTTCCTCATCCTGTAAATTTTCTAAAAGAATTCTTCTTTTTTCAATATCCTCACAAATTGAATGAGTTGCGCTTATATATCTAGGAAATGCTTTGACATGCTGATAATATTGCTCAGCGTAATCTTTGATAATTTCTCTGTTTAACTTTCCTTCGTTCCAATAAATTTGATAAAATGGATGTTTTAATAAATGATATTTATCTAATTTTTTTCCTAGCTCAGTTGAAAACATTGTTGCTCCTTTGTTATCTAAATCATATAAAAAAGATCTTAATGATTAAATAAAAAAATTATCCACAATTTGAAGTTGTGACCTTTTAAATGTTCACGTTTTGATTCACTTTTGATTCACTTTGAGACTCAAAATACAACCTTAGATAGTTTTATCCACAGCCGCTATCGGTCTTTCATCAATGGGTAAATGTAAAGCCGTGGCTATAAAAGATAGGACTATTGCTAGGTACCAAGCATAATCAAAACTTCCGAACTGATCATAGAAATAACCGCCTAAATACGCACCCAAAAATGATCCAAATTGATGGTTTAAAAATACTATTCCAAAAAGGAGTGATAAATTTTTTGTTCCAAAAATTTGAGCAACTATTCCATTAGTTGCGGGAACAGTTGCAAGCCACAACAATCCAAAAGAAGTTCCAAATAAGACTGCAGATAAATTTGAGGCTGGTAGGAAAATAAATAGTATTAAAGCTATTCCTCTTAAAAAATATAATCCACTCAAAAGTATCTTTTTGCTATATTTATCACTTAAATAGCCCATCACAAGAGTTCCTATAATATTAAAAAAACCTATCAAAGCCAAAATCGCCATTCCCGTCCAGTCTGCTAAACCTTTATCTTGAACATATCTAGGAACATGGGTTGCTATTAAAGTAATTTGAAAACCGCACACAAAAAATCCAAGAATTAATAATCTAAAACCTCTATGTGCAAATGACTCTTTTAAGACTTCACCTAAGCTTCGATTGTCTATGTTAGAATTAATAGCTGTCGTTTTATTTTGAGGTAATTTTACAAAAAGACCAGGTATACACATCAAAAATAAAATTACAGAAAATATTATAAAAGACATCTGCCAGGTAGAAATATTTTTAAACAAAGTAGATAATATTGGAAAAATAAACATTCCTAAACCACCGCATGCAGTAACAAGACCCGCGGCTTTACTTCTATTTTCATTTGGAAAATGTTTTGAGATCATTGGAGTAAGGATGGTTCCAGCTGCTCCAGCTAAACCTAAACCAACAAATAAACCAAGATTAATTTGTAGCCACATACCAGAAACATAATTGTTGCCCATAAGCAGCATCGCGATTGAATAAAAAATTAAAGCTGGAACTATTACTACGTATCCACCTAATCTATCTGAAATCCTACCAAAAACTGGAGTAAAAATTCCCCAAAATATTGCGTGGACGGCGATCGCTAATCCAAATTCAGTATTTGATGTTCCAGCTGATGACTCAAATTCGCTTGAGTAGAGCCCAAATGTTTGTCTTACTCCCATTGTAGTGCAAACAACAAAGCAAGCAGCTACTAAGGCAAATAATGCAGTTTTGTTTGGGAAAAAATTTTTAATCACTTAATTTTTTTTAATCCTTGTTTTAAATCATTAATTAAATCTTTTGGGTCTTCTAAGCCGATATGAAGTCTTACAATGTACTCGTCTTTATTAAATCGATAAAATTGGCGCCCTTTTAAATATTCATCCTTTTTTAAACTTTTAATCTCTTGAAGAATAGCTAGACTTTCAAAACCTCCCCAACTGTATCCAATTCCAAATAATTCAAGCGAATTAACAAAGGCGATCACCGAAGATTTTTTTTTACTTTTTATGACAATAGAGAGCAAACCTGTTGCTCCAGAGTAATATTTTTTCCATAGTTTATAATTTTTACTTGATGGATTATGCGGATATAGAATTTCTTTAATTTTTTTTTGTTCTTTTAAGAATTTGATTATGGTTTTTGTATTTTCATAATGTTGCTTTAGTCTAGTATCTAAAGTTCTTAGGCCTCTTATGATTAGGTAAGCCTCATCAGCTGACATTCGGTATCCTGATAATTTATAAAAAAACATTATTTTTTTAAAAACTTTTTGATTAACTGCAAGAGAACCGCCCATAGCATCTGAATGACCAGAAAAATATTTTGTAGCAGAGCAAAAAGACATATCAAATCCTAATTTTAATGGTTTAAGATAAAGTGGTGTTCCCCAAGTGTTATCAAGTAAAGTGAAAATTTTTTTTCTTTTAGCTAATTGAACAATTTTAGATAAGTCTTGAAATTCAAAAGTGTTACTCCCTGGGTTTTCAACTAAAATCATTTTTGTTTTATGCGATATTTTTCCTTTTAAATCATCCAAAGAGTCAGGATTATAAAATTTAGCATCAACTTTAAATTCTTTCATAAGTTCTTGAGATATTTCTTTTGTTGGACCATAAACATTATCTGAAACTAAAATTTCATCTCCAGGCCTACAAAGCGCCATTAATGCTAAAGCTATTCCGCCAAATCCTGTGCCTGTTAGAAAAACATGATAAGCTTGCTCTAATTCTTTTAAAATATTCTCAAGTTCAATTGTAGTCGTGCTGCCATATCTTCCGTAGGTAAAATGAGAAACTTTCTTATGTTTCTTGATTTTTATTTCATGTTTATACATTTCCTGCATCGTGTTAAATAAAATAGTTGAAGCGCGGGTTACAGGAGGGTTTGCGGATCTATTTGAGCTATCTTTTGTTGGATGTTTTAGAAATGTGCTTATAGACTTTTTCATAAAATAAGTATAATTGAACTTTATATATAACTTTATACATTAAGATAGAAAAAAGGAGGCAAAAATATGGGTTACCCAAAAAAGCACCGTGGAAGAAGAAAAATTGGCTCAAAAAAAAGAAGAGCAAGAAAAAGAAACAAAAAGAAATAATCTAATATATTTATGAAAGAAATAACTCAAATTCGAAAATTGAGTTTATGGATCTTTTTTATTCCATTACTAGCAATAAATTTGTGTCTTTTTATATCTCAAAATCCTGAATTCTTAAATAATACGTTTCTAGAGGTGGATCAAATTGGTAGATCTAATTTTTCAATTCCATACCTAGATGGAAGTTTATCAATAAGTAGAGCTTCAAGAACTTTTCCGCAGTACCTGATTTTCAAACCATCAATGATATTAACGGCTATCCTGCTTTATTATTATTGGAAAAATAATAACAATTTGGTTAACAATTTAAATACAACAAGTATTAATTATAAATTTAAAACTTTTGGTATTTTGTCTGCAGTTTTTTTAGCTATTCATTCAATCTTTTTAGGTATCAAATTCGATATTCAAATATATAAGTTGTTTAGAAGGGTGGTTTTGCTTTTATTTATTATTTTTGAACTTATTGCTCAAGGTTATTTGGTTTATCATTTTTTTAAATTAAAAGTAAAAATTGAAAAACTCATAAATAAAAAAGTTTTAATAATGAAATTTTTGCTTGTAAGCATTCTTGTTATAGTTGCCTTTTTAAGTATTCCTACACTAGTAACTAAAGGAAACACGCATTTTAAACATATGTTAGAATGGAATTATTTTGTTGGTGTAATAATTTTCTATTTATTTTCTAGATTTTTTTGGAGAAGAACCACTTAAATTTCTAGGCTTTCGCCCAGAAATTTAGTAGTTTTGGCTCGTCGTTTTAGGCGCTACCGCCAAGCCATCCCGATGAACTATTCTAGCGCTACTAGGTTCACCTTTCTGCCCTTTAAGCTTGAACCTCTCGGTTTTTCCCTAAATGGCCAGTTAAGAGTTGCCTCTTAATTAATAAGATTAAATCACACAGAACGAATTTAGTTAAACACTTAATGCGTGTTTTATTTTACGTTGTTAACTACGTGGATAAATAATTATTGAATGTCTTATCAATCCAACCGCCGCCTAAAACCTTATCCCCAATTTTATCTTCGGAATAAAAAACACAAGCTTGCCCTGGAGCAATTCCTGTTTCTTTTTCTAAAATTTCGACTTCAGCAAAATTACCTAAGAAATTAATTTTAGCTTTTAAAAGTCTACCAGTAGATCTTACCTTTATATTGATAATTTTTTCAAACTCTTTTCTGTTTTCTAAAATATTTAGATCTCTTAATTTAATTTTCTTAATTTCTAAATTTTCTTTATTTCCAACAATGACAGTATTGTTTGATGCATCTATATTTACAACGTAAAGCGGTTTTTCACTTGAAATTTTTATACCTTTTCGTTGTCCAATTGTATAATTTATAATTCCTTCATGATCTCCTATTTGTTTTCCAGAAAGGTTTATTATTTTACCCCTTTTAAAAGACTCAGGCCTATATTTTTTTATAACAGAGCTATAATCCCCGTTAGGAACAAAACAAATATCTTGACTGTCTGGTTTTTCAGCAACATTTAAATCTAATTTTTTTGCAATATTTCTTGTTTCAGATTTATCTATTTCTCCTAAAGGAAATCTTAGATAATCAAGTTGCTCTTGCGTAGTACTAAATAAAAAATAACTTTGATCTCTACTGTAATCTTTGGCTCGATACATACTTGCGTGACTATTATTTTGAACTCTAGAAACGTAATGACCCGTTATTAGCGCGTCTGCTTTTAAATCTTTAGCATATTTAAATAAATCTCTAAATTTAACTGTCTGATTGCATTGAACACATGGTATAGGGGTTTCTCCTGAAGCATAACTGTCTATAAAAGAGTCGATTACCTCTGTTCTAAATTTTTTCTGGTAGTATAAAATTTCATGATTAATATTAATTTTTTCTGAAACTCTCTTTGCATCTAAAATATCTTGACCAGCACAACATTGTCTACCCTCTTTGGATTGTTTTGTGTCGTCGTAAAGTTTAAGAGTTATTCCAGTGACATCAAAACCTTCTTGTTTCATCAATGCGGCCACAACAGAGGAATCAACACCACCTGACATTGCTACCACAACTTTAGTTTCTTTTTTTGGTTTTTTAATACCTAGAGAATTCATAATTAAAAGTGTATAGTATATTTAATAGTAATTTTCCATAATGCTTATTGATTTTGAACCAGGTGATTATGTGACAAATCCTGCAAATAAGGATTGGGGCATTGGTCAAGTTCAATCAATTCTTGGAAATAAAGTAACAGTAAATTTTGAAAACTTTGGAAAAAGAGTAATAAATATTGACAATGTAAAATTAGAAAAAATAGAAAATGAACAAAGACGAACTTAAAAATATCGCTGAAAGTCTTATCGAAACTTTTAACTACGCTGGAAAAGAGTCTATTAGACTTTATGAAGAAGGCTTAAAGATAGAAATTAAAGAGGACCAATCTCCTGTAAGTAATGGAGATTTAACTGTAAATGATTTGATACAAAAAAAGATTATAGAATTAACACCAAATATTAAAATAATTTCTGAAGAAACAGTGGATTTAAATGTTAAAAATACCTCCAAAATATTTTGGTTAATTGATCCAATTGATGGAACTAAAGAATATATAGCAGGCAAAGACGAGTATACACTCAACGCAGCTTTAATAATTAACACTGTTCCAGTTCTAGGGCTTGTAGGCGTTCCAAAAAAAAATAGGCTTTTTTATACTTATGCTCCAGGAGAAAGTTATTTAATTGAAAATGATGATGTTAAAAAAATTAATTGTAATAAACTTCAGCCAAAAGAAAAAGTAGTTGCAGTATCAAGCGTGATAAAGCCTTCCGATATTATTCTGAATAAATTAAAAGAGTATAAAGTTAATTCGATAATTAAAATGGCCAGTTCTTATAAATTTTGTGTAATAGCAACTGGTGAGTATGATATTTATGCAGCTAGAGAAAGAGCACATGAATGGGATTATGCTGCAGGGCATGCAGTAGCCAAAAATGCTGGGGCAATAATTACAACTTTAGATGAACAGCCTTTTTTATACGGAAAAGAAAATTACAAAAATCCTAGTTTATTGATTAGAAGAGCTGAAAATTTAAATGATTAAAACAATCTTAATAATTGTTCTTTCAGTTACTTTTTTTGGAGTTTTGTTTTTTATTTTAGTAAGAAATGCTTTAAAAAGGAAAATTGATTTACTTGTTGAAGAGGAAAAAAGAAAGAAATCAGATAAGCTTGATTAATTTGCTAAACTCATCAGCTTCAAGATTTAATACTCTTTTAGATAATTCAAAACTAAATCCATTTCTTGCTAGAATACCCATATCTTTTTTATAAAATAATTCTCGGTTATCTCCGGGTCTTAGTGGGCCTATTCTTCTTCTTTTGCAAAGTTTTAATGCAGACACAAAATCTGGTTCAATCTCATTGTCTTTTATTTTTTCAATACTTTGTTTTACATATTTATCTTCTATACCTTTGCTTCTCAGAGACTTATTAATTTTATTAAGAGAGTATCCTCTTCTTAAAAACATTCTTGCTTTTGAATCTGAGTATAATTCATCATTTAAAAATTTATTTTTTTCTAAATTTGAAACTATTTCTTCAATTATTGAGGTCACTTCTTTTTTAGACTTAGTTCCTTTTATTTTAGTAAGATATTTTTTAAGTAAAAAAACCTTTAATTGCTGTTTAGAGGGATTATATTTTTCCAGATAAGAATACGCTAAGTCTTTCAAATTTGTAGTTAGATCATCAAAATCGCTTTTATTTGCTGTGGGATTCATTATTTTAATATACTATATTATTTTCGATGATAAATGATCTTCTAGCTTTGGTAAATTCTGAAAATATTTATTTAGTCGCAAACTGGGGGGTAATTCCTTTTTGGTTGTTATTAATTTTTGCTCCAAATCATAGTCTGACTAATTTTTTTGCTCAATCAGTAATTGCTCCGATGCTTCTTGCTATCGGATATCTTTACTTATCTTATAATTTATACTTAGAAAATAATATTTTTGATGGCTTTGAACTGTACAGTGGTTTAGATGGCTTGTATTCAATGTTTGCTAACGAATCTTTGTTGCTAATTTTTTGGCTACATTTTTTGGCTATAAGTCTTTTTGCAGGTTCATGGATAGTAAGAGACTCAAAAAGATACTTTGTTCCAAAAATTATTACTATACCCTCACTAATTTTAACTTACTTTACCGGGCCAGTCGGAATATTAGTGTATTGGTTTTTTAGAATATTTTTTGCAAAAAAAATCAGTTTTAATGATTAAGCCTTTTGATTTTTATTTTGACTTTATAAGTCCTTATTCTTTTCTAGCTCATAAAGAAATAAGAAAAATAGAACATAAAGCATCGATAAAAGTAAAATATAAACCAATACTTTTAGGCGGTTTACATAATTTGCATGGAATTAAAGCTCCAGCGTTTATACCTGCAAAAGCTAGACATATGATCAGGGACTGTAAATTAATTGCTGAGAGAAATAACATAAAATTTAAATTTAATTCATATTTTCCAATAAGAAGTTTAAATCTTATGCGTGGTGTTTTTGTTGCAGAAGAGGACAATTATAAGAGCTATTACATTGATAGTATCTTCAATTCGATTTGGCAAGATGGACTGAATATGAACGATGAAAATATTATTCAAAAGGTGCTAAAAAATTTAAATGTAAATCCTAAGACCTTTGCTTTGCGAGCAACTTCATCTGTAATTAAAGATAACTTAAAAAGGAAAACAAGTGAGGCTTATGAGAAAGGTATTTTCGGAGCACCTACTTTTGTTGCAAATAATAAAATTTTCTGGGGACAAGATAGAATAGAGTTTGTTTTAAAAGAGGCGAGCAAATAATTTTATTTTTTCTCTTTATTCACAACCTCTAATCCAGCGTTTTTTAAAGCGTCAAATCCTCCGTTGGCATTCGCTACATTTTTAAAACCCATATCAGTTAGAGCCTTGGTGGCAAGAGCTGATCTAAAACCTAAAGCACAGAATAAGACCATCTTTTTTAAGTCTTTTATTTTATTTTCTTGGAAGTATGAGCTTTCAGGATCTAGCCAAAATTCTAACATGCCTCTTGGAATATGTTTTGAGCCCTTAATAGTTCCCTCTTTCCAGAGTTCCCGAATATCTCTCACATCTATCAAAGTAACCTCGTTTTTTTCGACAAGTCTTTTTATTTCCTCTGCACTTAGTGTTTCAATATTTTCATTAGCTTCTTGAACTAATTTCTGTGAAGATTTAATACTCATAGATCAAATAATTAAACTATTATATATATTTTACTAGTATGAAAAATATTGAAAATTCAAGAAAAAATAGTTTTTTGAAAAAAATTTTTATCAAGCTTTCTAGAAAATTAGGTTTTGAGATAATTGATCAAAATTCTTTTAAAATTGTCACGTTAGATAAAAAGGTTAATGATCAAATTAGCACAATTGGAAAAAATTCAATTAATCTCCCTCTAGGAAAAATTGACATTACAAGACCTGTAAAAGCTTTAGACATAATTATTCGTACTTGTACAAGTGTTAATATGCTTACTCAAAATAAAAAAAGACTGTTTGAAAAGGAAAAAATTGAGTACACATCTAGAACAATTCATTCTATATTAAATTCAGTAAAAAATAATTCTCAACTCGAAAATATTAAAATTAACTTTAAAGTTATTGATCATAACTCTTCGAAACAAAATTTAGAAAAAATAAATTCTATATTTAAAAGTTTTAGTATTAATTATGACTTGATAAATCTTGATGTTTCAAAGTTTGAAAATGAAATAGAAAACTTAAATGAGAGAGGCGAAAAAGTCTCTACAAACCAAATGTCAAACATGGCAAATATTAATAAATCTCTTTTAGAGGCAAAAAAATCTGAAGACTTAATTTATTTTGTAGAAGATGATTATTTGCACCAAAAACATGCAATAAGCGAAATGGTATTTACTTATGAAAGATTAGCCTCTCAAATTAATAAAGACTTAATCTTGTGTCCAACAGACTATCCATATTTATATGCAAAAGCAGATATTACCCAAAATTTTCTAGGGCATAATTATCATTGGAGAAAAGTAAATGAAACTCTATGTACATTTCTTACCAGCAAAAATATTATAGAGAAATATTGGGACCAATATATTAGTATGTGTAAAAAAGAACATGCTCCATTCGAAAAACCACTTCACAGAATCTATGAGAAAGAATTATGTATTTCGCCCATACCGTCTTTGGCAGTGCATTTTACTAATGTTAATTCTATTTTTGGATTATCACCTAACGTAGATTGGGAAAAAATTTGGAAAGAAAATAACCAGTAAAAGGCCCGATTTCTCGAGCCTTTTATAATCTATATTAGTCTCTTATGGAGTAAGCTGTTACACCTACTTCGGCTTTATCAGTTCCTAATTTCTCAGCAGCCTTACTAATTCTTAAACCAACCGTTGATTTAAGTATTGTAAATGTTGCCCAAGATAATCCAAAGCTAAAGATACATACAGAAGCAGTACCTATGAATTGAGTACCAAAAGATGTATCTGGATTTGTAAGTGGAACTACTAATGTACCAAAAATTCCTGCAAACATGTGTACTGGAATTGCTCCAACTACATCATCCAAACCGTAGCTTTCTAACATTTTCGTACCGAAATACATTATTATCGCTCCAATAGAACCAATAAACATAGCTGTAATTGGACCAGGCGTTAAAGGTTCTGCAGTAATAGCCACTAGTCCAGCTAGTGCACCGTTTAGCATCATTACAATATCAGTTTTTCCTCCGATTAATCTTGTTATTGCAGCTCCGGTAAAAGTGCCTGCAGCTCCAGCTAAATGGGTATTGACTGCAATTTTTGAAATTGCATTTACATCGTCAAAAGTTCCCATTGCTAATTGACTGAATCCATTAAATCCAAACCAACCAAACCATAGTAAAAATGTTCCTAAAGTTACTAAAGGAATACTTGAAGCAGCAAAAGGTTGCATGGATTTCTTTTCACCTTTTTTACCAAATCTTCCTTCTCTTGCACCCAACACAATTACCCCTGCTAGTGCTGCTGCACCACCACATCCATGAACAAGAGTTGAACCGGCAAAATCTGAAAAGCCACCGCTAGCTAACCAGCCGCCTCCCCATTGCCATCCCATAGAAATTGGATAGATAATTCCAGCCATAACAGCTGAAAAAATGAAGAATGGCCAGATCTTAATTCTCTCTGCTACCGCTCCAGATACAATAGAAGCTGTTGCACACACAAACATTGTTTGAAAGAACCAGTCTGAATAGCCTGAATAGCCAGTTTCAGCATCAGACGAGTCTGTCCAAATGGTAAATGAACCTACGTAACCACCTTCGGGTACTCCGTAAGCAAGATTATAGCCTACCAAAAAGAATATGAGCGAACATATAGCGAATTTACCTATATTTTTCGCGGCGATTGTCGATACACTTTTTGTTGTCACTAATCCACTCTCAAGCATACAGAAACCTGCCGCCATGAAGGCAACTAGCACTCCGCCTAAATAAAATCCTAGTGAGTTAAAAATATATTGTCCCTCTTGAGACATTGTAGTTTCTGCGAAGCTTTGAGAGCTAATCAGTAAAGCAGAAATACAACCTAATAAAATGAAAGTTAATTTTTTCATGTTTCCCCCTTTTTTTTTGATTTCTTGATATCAAATTTAGGAGTTTTGAATCATGAATTTAATGCATACGAGCATTGTAAAATAAATAAGGCCTGGACGGGGGAACCGAACCAGGCCTCATAATTTTTCCCAACTAACGAGGGAGGGAATTTAATTAGTCTCTAATACCGTAAGCTATTACACCGACTTCTGCTTTGTCAGTTCCTAGTCTTTCAGCTTCCTTGCTTATTCTTAATCCAATTGTACTTTTGATAATTTGGAAAACAATAAACGAGACTATGAATACGAATACCACAACTGAGATAGTTCCTAGGAATTGTGCTCCGAAAGTAACATCTCCATTTGTTAATGGCACTGCTAATGTACCCCATACTCCAGCTACTAAGTGTGCTGGGATGGCTCCAACTACGTCATCAATTTTCATTTTGAACAATAGTTTTGTTGAGAAGTACATTAATACTCCTGCTATTGCTCCAATGAAGATTGCAGCTAACGGACTTGGTGTTAATGGTTCTGCGGTAATACCTACTAATCCAGCAATTGCGCCGTTTAGCATCATTACAACGTCAGTTTTTCCACCAATAACTCTTGATACTGTTGCAGCAGCTAATACACCACCACCTGCAGCTAAGTTCGTATTGATATAAATTGTTGCTACTGCTGAAACGTCTTCTAGCGTTCCAGAAGCTAGCTGAGATCCACCATTAAATCCGAACCAACCTAACCAAAGTATAAATACTCCTAATGTTGCTAACGGAATTGATGATGCAGCAAATGGTGCCATCGGTTTAGCCTCTCCTTTTCCAGAGAATCTGCCACTTCTAGCGCCTAATACAATTGCACCTGCAAGAGCCGCAGCTCCTCCAGCAGCATGTACTAATGTTGAACCAGCAAAGTCTGAGAATCCAGCCACCGATAACCATCCGCCACCCCACTGCCAACCCATTGAAATTGGATAGATAATTCCAGTTAAAATTGCGGCAAATAAGAAAAATGGCCAGATCTTAATTCTTTCAGCTAATGTACCAGATACGATTGACATTGTAGTTGCACAGAACACCATTTGGAAAAACCAATCAGAACCATCAGAATATCCTGTTTCTAATGATGAATTGTCACTCCATGGTGTAAATGAACCAATATATCCGCCCTCTGGGATACCGTAAGCTAAATTGTAACCAACCAACCAGAACATTACTCCGGCGATTGAATATAAACCTATATTTTTTGCACAGATTGCTGATACAGATTTTGATGTTACTAATCCTGACTCTAACATTGCGAAACCTGCGGCCATCCACATGACCAAGAAACCTGACATTAAAAATAATAGGGTATTAAAAATGTATTGTACTTCTGCAGACACTGTAGTCTCAGCATATCCAAGACCCGCAAAGCCAAAGTAAATGGCTGTACCTGCTAGAAAGTATCCTAAGTATTTTTTCATAACTAACTCCCTTGTTAAGCGTGCGTTATAGGGTTTTAACTATTGAAAAAGAATTGAATTGTCTTAATTTGAGCTATGCAGTTTTTGCAAGTAGTTTAGCCCTTATTTGAGATTATCAAATAAGGGCTAAATAAAACGTTTATCTATTAAACATTTCTTTTAAGCTTTTGGCTGGTAAAAACTTAACTTTTTGGGATGCTGCAATTTGAATAGATTCTCCTGTACGTGGGTTTCTTCCTACCCTAGCTTTTCTTTTTGCTACTTTATAAGTACCAAATCCAGCTATTTTTACAGTATCGTCATTCTTTAAAGCATCTAAAATAATAGTCGTTATTGAATCAAAAGTTCTCTCTGCATCAGCTTTGCTTTGACCCAGTGTGGACGATATTTTTGCTACTAGTTGTTTTTTATTCATTTATGCCCCTTAGTTATTTTCTAATTTCAATAAAAATCCAATAAAATCAACATTTTTTTGGTGTTTCACGTAAATATCAACACAATATATTGTGTGGTCAAAAATCGTTTATTTTATTGACTTTTTTGATTAAAAAAATGGCTTAAAATAAGCCTAAATCTTTTAAATCATTAAATGTTGTAAAAAACATTAAAGAAAGTAGCAAAAAAAGACCGATTCGAAAAAATCCCTCTTGGGTCTTTTGAGTTAAAGGTCTGCCTAAAACCTTTTCAAAAGCATAAAACATTAAGTGTCCTCCATCTAACATAGGAATAGGCAACAAATTAATAAATCCTAAGCTAATCGATATGTAAGCCATAATGCTTAGAAAGGCTATAAAACCCATTTTTGCAACTTGGCCAGTTATTTTAGCTATTTTAATAGGGCCACCAAGTTGAGTGGTGTCTCCTGTGCCTTTAAACATTGAAATAATAAAATTCCATGAAGCATCAATTACAAACCAAGTCTCTTTAAAAGCATAAAACAAAGCGGTTGCTGGGCCTAATCTTTCTCTATTAATTTCATCATTTAAAGGCGCTATCTTTATACCGATAATCTTTTTATTTGCTTTATTTCCTAAAGAGTCCTCCCCTTTAATTACCTCAGGTTTTACAGAAAATGTAATTTCACTATCATTTCTTAATATGCCGATATCAATTATCTCTGATGAAGAGGAATTAATGAAAGCTGAAACTTCCATAATGCTATTTACATCTTTGCCATTTATAGATTGGATAATATCACCTGGTTTAATGCCTGCCTCTTCAGCAGGACTTTCCACTTGAACCTCTTGTATTTGAGCAGGAGTAAAGTCTTTTCCAGCGAACATGTAGATGAATGCAAAAATAAATATCGCTAATAAAAAATTTGCAAAAGGTCCAGCCGCTACTATAATTGATCTTTGATATAAAGGTTTGACCACAAATAATTTATCTTGATCTTCTTTACTGTAATTTTTTAACAATTCTTCTTGCTCTGCTTGACTAAAAACATTTCTGTCGCCAAAAAATTTTACATATCCGCCAAGAGGAATTGCGCAGAATTTCCACCTTGTTCCAGATTTGTCATTAAAGCCAAATATTTCTTTACCAAATCCTATAGAAAAATCTGTGACACCTACTCCGTACTTCTTAGCATAGTAATAATGGCCATATTCATGAATAAATACTACAACTGTGAGTAGTATTATAAAAGGAATTATAAATGATATTAAAATTTCCATTCGTTTACCTTACTAAAAAGAAAATTTCTGAAAGCCATAAGTCTTGCATTATTTTTTAGAGATGAAGGATAAACAAAGTGTGTTTCGGTAGGCTTTCCTGGTTCATTTGGTAAAACTTTAGTAATTCCACTTTGGTTGTGAGCTATATAATCAGGTAGTGCAGCTAAACCTACACCACTTTGAACTGCTAATAATAAACCATAAACACTATTTACTTTCATCAAGGATCTTCTTTTTTTTCCATCTTTTGCACCAACTTTCAATACCCAATCTGGATTATAGACTGGTGATGGTGCTCCTTTGCCATAAGTAATAAATTTATGTTTATCTAAATCTTTTAATGTTTTTGGATAACCGTTTTTTTCTAAATATTCATTTGAACCGTAAATGTGATAATTAAAATCTACGAATTTTTTCTGGATCAAATTCAACTGTTTAGGTCTTCTCATTCTGATGGCTACATCGGCTTCGCGTGTTGCTAAATCAAGTTCTCTATCGTCAAAAATTAATTCAATTTCTATGCCAGGATGAAGATCCATAAATTCTTTAATTCTTGGAGTAAGCCAAGTGGTTCCAAAACTAACTACGGTAGTTACTACAAGTTTTCCATTTATTTTATCTTTATGACCACTTAAATTTGACTCAACATCTTTTAATTTAGAAATTACTTCATGAGCTGATTTAAAAAGATACTCTCCATTTTCTGTTAAAACTAAACCTCTAGCATGACGTTCGAATAATTGAACTTTGAGATCACTCTCTAAGCCTTGAATTTGGCGGCTAATTGCTGATTGACTTAAATTTAAGATTGTAGATGCTTTAGTAAAACTCGATGCCTCAGCAACAGTATGAAAAATTTTTAATTTGTCCCAATCCATTATTTAAATGATTATAGTTTATTTATTTGGATTTACTATAGCTCTTCCGGAAAACTCCCCTTTTAAAAGCTTAGGGAAAGTATCTAAAAGTTCAGTAAATGAGAGTTCTTTAGTAAATGATTGAACTTTGGAAAAATCAATCAATTTAGCTGCTTCGCCCCAGACAAACTCCCTTCGTTTTATTGAGGAACCAGACGAATCGATGCCCCATAGTTTTACTCCTCTTATAATAAAAGGCATTACATTTGTGTTGATTTTTATTCCCCCTGCATTTCCACACGCAGCAACTATTCCACCAGATTTTGTTTGTGCAAATATTTTTGTTAAGGCAGCACCTCCTACAGTGTCAACAACTCCGTCCCAAACTCCTTTTTCTAGAAGTTTACTTTCTCCCTCAAATTCTTTTCTGTCTATAATGTTTTTTGCACCTAAACCTTTTAGATAATCATTTTTATCTTTTTTTCCTGTTACAGCATGAACATCATATCCCATTTTAGATAAGATCATTACGGCAATACTTCCAACACCACCCGTAGCGCCAGTTACCAAAACATCTTTTACTTTTTCACCTAGCAACAATTCTTCTTTAGCTTTAACTGCAAAAGAACACAAAAGAGCTGTAAAACCTGCTGTGCCGAGCATCATAGACTTATGAGCATCTAAATCTTTAGGTATTTTGATTAAAAAGTTTGCGTCAACTTTAGCGTACTGAGCAAAACCACCAAAGAAAGCCTCTCCTACCCTAAAGCCAGTTAAAATTACTTTATCGTCTTTTTTAAATTTGTTATCTTCACTTTCAACCACAGTACCTGAAAAATCTATACCTGGAACGAAAGGAAATTTTCTAACAATCTTGCCTCCATTGTTTAAAATTAATGCGTCTTTATAATTAAGACTTGAATAATCTATTTTGACTAAAACATTTCCATCTTTAAGATGACCTGTGTCAATTTCTTTAATTTCTCTTGTAAATTTTTCGTTTTGATTATCTATGACTACAGCTTTAAATTTTTGAGACATTTATTTTTTAATATATCTTAAATATCTGTTTTGAATACCTAAGTCTTCTCTGAAAGAGCCTAAAAAATAGTTAGTAACTGTTGTCGCTTTCTCCTTTTTAACACCTCTCATGGTCATACATTGATGAGCGGCATCGATGGTAACTGCTACTCCTTTAGCGTCTAATGAATTCATTAAAGTTTTAGCGATCTGCATTGTAAGTCTTTCTTGGGTTTGAAGTCTTTTGGAAAATATTTCTACCGTTCTCGCTAATTTACTTAAACCCACAACCTTTTTGTTAGGAATATAAGCTACATGCGCTACTCCAATTATAGGTGCCATGTGATGCTCACAATGACTTTCAAGTGTGATATTTTTTTCCACTACCATATCGTCATACCCCTCCACGTCTCCAAACGTTTTGGATAAATCAGCTTCAGCATCTTGATGATAACCTTTAAAATATTCCTTAAATGCTTTAATTACTCTTTTTGGTGTCTCAACAAGACCTTCTCTGTTTGGATCTTCTCCTATCCATTTAAGAATAGTTTTAAACGCCTCTTCGGCCTGTTTATCGGAAACTTCAGGCTTTTTTGAGGATGATTTATCTGCGTCTTTAACTAACTTCATTGTTTAAAGGTTTTATAGGACATATTTGATTAATGCAAATTGCTATTTTGTCTTTTTTTCATTATTTTACCCTCATGTTCAAAAAGAGAGAAAGCGTTTTTGAGGTAGAAGAAGGAAAACTTCTATCTCCTAAATTTGATAAAGATGGTCTTATTCCAGTAACCACCTCTGACAGTGGCTCCGGTGAATTATTAATGCACGGCTACATGAATGAGGAAGCTCTAAAAAAAACAATTGAAACTAAAGAAGCTCATTATTGGAGTAGATCTAGAAAAGATATATGGCACAAAGGAAAAACAAGCGGTTTTGTTCAAAAAGTTATTGATTTA
>CACICB010000003.1 GCA_902585045.1 uncultured Pelagibacteraceae bacterium
TCTCTTGTGAAGAAGTAATTTTTTTTACAAGTTCTTTTAATTCTCTAAAAGACTCCTTCGATAGTTTCTTGTTATTGTCTATATCTCTCTCAATTTGATCTAAGATATTATTTAATTGATTTTGCAACTTATCTAATTCAGATTTCGATATTTGAAGTTCCTTTGAAGATTTGTTTTCAACTTCTAATAATTTATTTTCAGTATTTAGAAGATCATTTTTTTCTTTGGAAATTCTTTTTTCATTGAGATCGGCATCAAGTGATATGCTTTTCTCTCTTTCAAGATCAGAATCAACAGTTTTGATTGATTTCTCTAATTTTTCTTGTAGTGATTTAACTCTTGCTTCTTCCTCAACTAAATTTGCAATATCTAAATTCAATTTCTGCAAAGTAGCTGCGCTCTCCATCTTTTTGTCTCTTAGGGGTGAAAGTTTTTTATTCTCTTCCTCAAGCAGTGTATTATTATGATTATAATCAATATTAACTGCGCTTATTTCATCATCCAATTCGCTTAGTTTTTCTTGAATTTGTTTTTTTTCCTTTTCAATTTCGTTTATTTTTAAAAAATATAATCCTGCTTCAATTTTTTTAATTTGATTGGAAATTTCTTTGTATTTAGTTGCTTCCTCAGCTTGTTTTTTAAGATTATCTAGCTGCTTTTGTTGTTGTTTTTTTAATTCATCCGCTCTTTTGAGATTATTTTCCGCTGCATTTAATCTTGTCTCTGCTTCTTGTCGTCTAGCATGTATACCAGAAATACCAGCTGCCTCCTCCAGTATGGATTTTCTTTCTATAGGTTTTGCTGTGACTAATTGGCCAATTCTTCCTTGACTAATGAGAGAAGGAGAGTGAGCCCCAGTAGACAGATCGGCAAAAAAAGTTTGAACATCTCTTGCTCTTACCTCTTTATCATTAATGAAGTATTTCGAACCTTTATCTTTTTCAATCTTTCTTTTTACTGATATTTCCTCAAACTCTTTATACTGAACTGGACCAGTTTTTTCATTGTTGTCAAGAAGCAAAGAAACTTCAGAAATATTTTTTGAGGGTCGATTAGATGTTCCAGAAAAAATTACATCTTCCATTCCTGACCCTCTTATACTTTTTGCTGAATTTTCTCCCATACACCATCTAAGTGCCTCTACAATATTTGATTTTCCACATCCGTTAGGCCCGACTATTCCAGTTAGACCTTTTTCAATTAGAACTGTTGTCTTTTCTGAAAAAGATTTGAAACCTGTCATTTCTAAATTTTTAAATTTCATTTAAAGATTTCTCTCAATTGCTTTTTTAAATTGTTTGTAATTAACTTTACCAGAGTATTTTTTTTCATTTATAAATATTGTGGGGGTTGATTGTATCTTATATTTTTTTTGGGCTTCAATTCTCTGATTAAGTATCTCATCTTGAGATCTGTCATTTTTTAAACAATTATTCATTTTCTCATCTTTCATATTAAATTCTAAACCAATTTTCTTTATGGAGTCATTTATTCTATTTATGTCAGACCCAACAGCCCATGAATTTTGTTTTTTATAGATTGCACCTAAAAGTTCAAATTTTTTTTCATTTGTAATACTACATCTTAAAATAATTTCTGCATTCAGGGCTGCTAAGTCTAACGGGAAAGGATGATGTTCAAATTTGACCAATCCAGTGTCTATGAAATCTTTTTTTAAATCATAATAAATTTCCGAGTGAAAATTAGCGCAAGCTGGGCAAGTTAATGAGGAAAAAACTTTAACTGTTACTTTAGCATCTGCATCTCCACTACTTAAAATTTTTCCATGAACATTTACAGAAAAAATTACCAAAATTAAAAACAAAGTTTTATAAAATATCTTAACTATTTCTTTCATTAAAAGCCTTTAAAAAATTACTAAGAGAATTCTTAAGTTGATTATTTTCTACTTTTTTTATTTTTTCATCTATTTGATTAAAATCTTTGATTTTAGGTAAAACTTTATTACGTTTAATAATTTTGTTTGAGACCACTTTAAGATTAACTTGCTTTATACAGCTATATCCAAAAAAGCTATTAATTTTATCAATAATTTCATTTTTCTTATATTCAACATCAAGCTCTTTTCCATGAATTACATTTAGAACTAATATTCCATCTTTCATCTTTTTTCCCATTTTCACGGTCAAAGGATAGCAAGCGTCAGATATTTCCTTGCTTACCATCTTAGTCCAATTATCAACTATATTAGAATAGTTATAACCACCTTTTCTTAAGTGTTTTTTAAGTGTCTTAGGAATTGAACTTGAAAAAGGTCTCAAGCCTTGTATGTAAGTATGCGTTTTATTATTATTTTTGTTATGCATTTAAATTCAACTTTATCAAAAAAAATTTTAGCTTGGTATGATAATAACAAAAGAAATCTACCATGGCGTGTTAGCAAAAAGTCACCTAAAAAGCTGTATTATAGACTGTTGAGCGAGTTTATGTTGCAACAAACTCAGGTGAAAACAGTTGTTCCATATTTTTTCAAATTTTCAAAAAAATTTAAAACAATTAAAGCTTTATCTAAAAGTAATGAAAAAGAAATCTTAAAAATGTGGGAAGGTCTTGGTTACTATAGAAGAGCAAGAAACCTTTTAGCATGCTCAAAGATTCTCGTAAAAAAATATAAATCAAGACTGCCGAATTCTATGGCTGAAATCAAAAAACTTCCTGGAATAGGAGATTATACAGCAAATGCTTTATTAGGCCTAGTTTATAATGAGCCGACAATTGCAGTAGATGGAAATGTGAAAAGATTGTTTTCAAGAAATTTGAATATCAAGGAACAAAATATAAAATTTGATAAATTAATTGAGAAAAATAAAAAAAAACTTTTTAGTACTAATCGTAATGCTGATTTCGTTGAAGCTTTAATGGAATTTGGTGCGCTGATTTGTAAACCAAAGGACCCAAAATGTCATGCTTGTTGTTTGAATAAAACTTGCAAGTATTTTAAATCTGGTAAAAAAATTAAAAACATCAGAAATAAAATGATCAAAAATAAAAATTACGATATTTTTTGTCATGTTAATAAAAAAAAACAAATTGCTTTGACAAAAAATAATCAAATCAGTTTTTTGAAAAATTTCAATTTACCTGAGATCAAAGAAGCAAATAGTTTTATAATGGACCAAAAATGGAAATTTTTAAAAAACTATAAAAATTCAATTTCAAATTTGAAATTAAATATTAATCTCTATTATAAATTTTCAAATAAACTTCCATCAAAGTATAATTGGTATTCTTTAAAAGATAATAAAGAATTTGTTCCAAGTTTTACAAAAAAAATATTAAGACAAGTATCAACTTTATTTTAATGAAAAAAAAAATAGCAATAATAGGTGCTGGTATTGCAGGTTTAACTCTTGCAAATCTAATTAAAAAAAATTCTGATTATGAATTTATGTTATATGAAAAACAAGAAAGTTTATCTCTCGAAGAAGGATTTGGAATTCAACTTTCGTCAAATAGCATAAAAATTTTAAATACTATTGGGTTTAATAAAATAGATAAAAGTAAAATTTTTCATCCAATAGGAGTCGATTTTTATAATATTAAAAATAAAAAAATCTGTGAATTAGATCTCACACAATTTAACACAGAAGAAAAAAAGTATACTACTTTAAAGAGATCTACATTGATTGAATTTTTAAAGGATGACGTATATACCCAACATTTAAGATTTGGAAAAAAAATTAAAGAAGTTTCTGAGTTAAAGGGAAAAGTTTTTATAAAGTTCGATGATAATACAAATGATCTTGTAGACTTAGTTATTGGCGCTGATGGTATATTTTCTAATACTAAATCTTTCTTTGAAAAGAAAAAAAATGAGCCAAAATTTAAAAAAGCTATAGCCATAAGAACAATACTTAAAACAACATCTGAATTAAAGATTGATGAGAAAAAAATTAGTCTCATGATGGGAAAAAATTGCCATATTGTGATTTACCCATTAAATCAAATTAAAGAACTTAATCTTGTTTGTATTATAAGAGATAAAAAATATGACCCGGATAATATAAAAACATTGGTTAATAAAGTTGTTACTCAAAATTCTAATTTAGAAAAAGTTTTTGAAGGAGATTTAAAATCTTGGCCTTTATATTTTACCCCTAAAATACTTCCGTCTACAAATAGCAAAGTTTTTTATATTGGAGATGCTTTTAATGGATTTCTCCCAACTTTAGCTCAAGGCGCAGGGCAATCGATAGAGAGTGCTCACGAGTTATTTAATTTAATCAAAGATGATAAAGCAGATATTCAGAATACTTATTTTAAAGAGAGATCAAAAAGAGCAAAGATAGTAAATAGAAGATCGAATATTAATTTTTTTGCTTTCCATTTTTCTAGCTCAATTATGCAAACATTAAGAAACTTTTTCATGAAGTTTCTTGTTAAAAGAAAAAGCTTTGTTAATTCTTATTTAGGAACAGTTTATAAAAATTAAATTTGTTTGCCTGCAATAAATTTTTGCCTTAAGTTATCAATTAGTACAGTCGATCCATTTAAATTATAATGCCAATAAGTCCAACCATTATAACTTTCTGCTCCCATTATTTTTGCAGCGATTTTATGTATTGATCCCTCTGTATCCTTATATTTTAAACTTCCATCAGCCATTATTTTTGCATTAATCTTTTTCTTTTGATCAAACAAAGATGTTCCAGGTTTAATTATTCCCAATTCCACCAGTGAGCCAAAAGGTATTCTAGGTTTTGATTTATTATTTTCAATAGTATCTAGGTAGTCATCAGCAATTGTTTCGGTCTTGTTTATTCTTTCTTTAGCTGCAAGGAAATATTTTTTATCTTTTTCAATCCCATAATAATTTCTACCTAATTTTTTAGATACGACAGCAGTGGTTCCTGTACCTAAAAAAGGATCAAACACAGTGTCACCTTTATTAGTAGTGGCCAATATAATTCTATGAAGTAGGGCTTCTGGCTTTTGCGTGGAATGTATTTTTTTTCCATTTTTCTTTAGTCTTTCTTTTCCATTACAAATTGGCAATGTCCAGTCCGACCTCATTTGCAAATCATCATTTAAACATTTGAGAGATTGATAATTAAAAGTATATTTTGATTTTTTAGTCTTTGATGCCCAAATAAGTGTCTCGTGCGCATTAGTAAATCTTGTTCCCCTGAAATTAGGCATTGGATTATTTTTTTTCCAAATTACATCGTTAAGCAACCAATAATCTAAATTTTGTAAATGATAGCCTAATCGAAAAATATTATGATAAGAACCTATTACCCAAATAGATCCATTATCCTTTAAAACTCTCTTGCATTCAGCTAGCCAAGATTTACAAAATTCATCGTAATGTTTAAAACTATTAAATTGATCCCATTTATCATTTACACCATTTACTTTACTAGAATCCGGACGTGTTAATTTTTCACCAATTTGCATATTGTAAGGTGGATCAGCAAAAACTAAATCAAAAGTTTTTCCTGGAATTTTTTTAAGTTCCTTTAAACAATCACCGTTAATAATTTTGTTAGAAAATTTTAACATTTTCTAGATTCAACTTTAAATTGAATCAAGGGTCAAACGATTTTAGAAAAAAAATGAGTCTTTTTGTGTTTGAGATTCTTAAGTCGACAATATCTTGTGTATCGGTTTAAAACCTTTTCTATGGTGTGAGGTTACACCAAATTTTTTTAAACCTTCAAAATGAGCTTTAGTGCCATATCCAAAATTTCTATCCCAGGCATAATTAGAAAATTTTTTAGATAATCTTATCATAAACTTATCCCGGTAAACTTTTGCAATAATTGAAGCTGCACTTATGACTTTAATTTTTTCATCTCCATTTATAATTGTTTTATAATTTTTTAGACCCTTTGGAGCAAAATTCCCGTCTATTAAGGTTAAACCTGGTTTTATTTCAAGCTTTTCAATTGCTCTCTTCATAGATAGTAAAGATGCTTGTAAAATGTTTAAATTTAAGATTTCTTCAACAGAAGCAATTCCCAGTGCGTAATAAGAATTTTTCTTAATATGCTCTGAAACTTCTTCTCTTTTATTAAATGATATTTTTTTTGAGTCCTTTAAAAGATTTAGGTTTATACTTTTTTTAAGCACAACAGCAGCAGAAACAACTGGACCTGCAAGGCAACCTCTACCTACTTCGTCTACACCAGCTGTTATCAATTCTTTCAATTATATATTGAGTTTATTTTTCTTTTCTCTAATCATTTTTAAATCAATCCATGACATCTTTTTTTGGGCTGGCTGTCTCATTAAAAAAGCAGGGTGAAAAGTAATGATAACGGAAGTTTTACAATTTCCAAATTCTTTTTCAATCCACTTCCCTCTCATTTTTGAAATAACTACATCATCACCAATAAGTGCATTCATTGCAGTGCTTCCAAGAAGAACGAGTATTTTTGGATTAATTATTTCAATATGTTTTGTGATAAAGGGCAAATATCTTTTAATTTCTTCATCCGTAGGTCTTCGGTTTTCAGGTGGTCGATAATTAATAATATTAGAGATGTAAACTTTTTTTCTATCTAAATTTATGGCAGTTAGCATTTTATCCAACAACATTCCTGCTCTTCCGACAAAAGGTAAACCTTCATCATCCTCATTGGCACCTGGTGCTTCTCCAATAAGCATTATTTTTGATTTAGGATTACCATCGCTGAAAACTATGTTCTTAGCATTTTTCTTAAGATCGCATTTTTTCAAATTCATAATAGACTTTTTCAAAAACTCTAAACTTTTAGATCTATCTTCAGGTATTTCATAATTATCTTTTTTATATCTATTGATTGCTTTATTGTTGTAAATTAGATTGTGATTTATAAGATTATAATATTTTATTAATTTAATTTTATTATTTTTTAACATTTTATGCTCAAAAGTGAAAAACTAATCAAGATTACAGGACATATTACATTTGTCATTATTTTTATTTTTTTTTCCACACTTGAGGCAAAAAATTTGGATAAATTCAAAAAGGCAGATAATATAGCTGATTATTTTTCAGGTATTCTGCTTTTAAATCAAAGTAAATATACCGACTCTAGTCAGTACTTTAAAAAGCTTGATGGACTTGAAGATAGCCATCCGAATTACTCTAGAAAGTATATTTATTCTTTAATTAATTCTGGAAATTTTAGTCAAACTTTCAATTTTGCGAAAAAACTCGATAGAGAAAAAAAAAATAATTATGAAAGTGATTTAGTCCTTGGAATAAATTACCTCAAAAATTCTAAATATGATCTTGCTAAAAAATATTTTATTAAAGCAAAAAGAAATAATTCAATTTCTGTTTTAAACAATTATATTTTAAATACATTATATATTTGGTCTGATTTGGAGGGTAGCACTTTAGAAGAGGCTAAGCTCAAACTGAATCAACTCGATAATAGATTTGATAACTTAAAAAAGATTCAAAATGTTTTTTTACATTGTTATTTCAACAGCAAAGATACAGACCTTCTTTTCAACAAACTTGTTTCTAACGAAAAAACTGATTTTTCTAGATATTACTATTTTTATGCAAGGCATTTAGATAATAAAGGACAAAAAATTGAAGCCAGAAAAGTTATAAAGAAAGCTTTGAAGAAATTTCCTAGAAATTTAATTCTCAATCAATACGAGGTCAATTTAGAACTTAAAAAAAACTTCTCTGATTTTAACTGCAGCAATAATGTAGAAATTGTAGCTGAATTACTCTACATAGCTGCAAATGCTCTGTCTTCACAATCATATTTTCAAACCTCAAATTTTTATTTAAATTTTTCAAAATATTTAAACAAAAATTTTTACTCATTTGATACGCTTTTAGCAGAAAACTTTTATAAAATTGAGGATTTAGAAAGTGCAAAAAAAACTTATCAAAAGCTAAGAAAGAATGGAAATGCTTTTGAGTGGTATTCAAATAAACAAATTTCTAGAATTTTAATAAAAGAGAAAAGAAAAGATGATGCAATCAAATTATATACAAATTCTTTCAACAATCTTCCATCCAAAGGAATTTATGAAATTTACGATTATGCTGAATTTTTAAAAAGAAACGAACAGTACGCAGAGTCTATAAAATATTATACAAAAGTTTTAGATCAAATAGATACAACACATCCACTTTATCCCGAAGTCACTGACAGTAGAGGTGTTGCATATGAAAGAAACGGGCAGTGGGATAAAGCTGAAAAAGATCTTCTCGCGTCTTTGGAAGTGAGTCCCAATCAAGCTTATGTCATTAACTATCTAGCGTACACTTGGATAGAACAAGGTATAAAAATTGAAAAATCTTTAAAAATGTTAGAAAAAGCAAACAAAATAAAATCTAATGATCCGTACATAATAGACTCTCTTGGATGGGCTTTATACAAACTAAAGAGATACGAAGAGTCAAAAGATTATCTTCAACTTGCTGTCAAATTAATGCCTGCAGATCCAATAGTTAATGATCATTATGGTGATGTCCTTTGGCAAAATGGCAACGAAATTCAGGCTAGATATTATTGGAACTATGTTTTGAATCTTGAAAAGGCAGAAAAAGATTTAAAAGAAAAAATTGAACAAAAATTAATTAAAGGCCTTTAAATTATGGTCTTAAAGTCCCACGCAAAAATAAATTTAACATTATCAGTCAATAGAAGACTTAAAAATGGACTTCATAATATACAGTCAATTTATTGTCTTATTGACCTACATGACAAAATATTTTTGAAAAAAATCAAAAATAAAAATTTTGATCAAGTTTCTTTTACTGGTCCTTTTTCTAAAGATGTTACCAAATCTAATAATTCAGTTAAAAAAGTACTTAAAGTAATGAGAAAAAATAAAATTATTCACGATTATTATTCTATAAAAGTAAATAAAAAAATCCCAGTCTTTGCTGGTCTTGGTGGAGGCACAAGTAATGCTGTAACACTATTGAAGCACTTAACAAAAAAAAGTTTAAATAAAAAGATATTAAGTAAAATTACAAAAGAAGTTGGTACCGATTTAGGACTTTTTTTTCATAATCAGGGATATCAAAAAAATTTGAGATCTGTAATCAATTTAAATAAAAAACATAATTTTCATTTGTTGTTGATCTTTCCCTATATAAAAAGCTCCACCAAAAGTGTATATGCCAAAGTCAAAAATTACTCTAAAATGAAAATTCCTTTTAATAAAAGCCTTACTTTTAGAAAAAATTTTATTGAGCTTCTAATAAATTCTAAAAATGACTTGCAATCCATTGTTGAAAGAAAGCATAAAATATTAAGAAAATTACTACTTAGTATTAACGAATTTAAAGGATGCTATTTTTCAAGAATGACAGGCTCAGGATCTACTTGTTATGGTTTGTTTGTTGATAAAAATAGTTCATTAGTCGCACTTAAAAAATTGAGAAAGAAATACCCTAAATTTTGGTTCTCGATTGCAAAAACTATTTAAATTTATTTAATTATGATATATCTGTCACTTGTAATTGGGGCATAGCCAAGCGGTAAGGCAGCGGTTTTTGATACCGCCATCCTAGGTTCGAATCCTAGTGCCCCAGCCATAGATTTATGCTTAATCTAAATTTTAATTTTTTAAAAAGTATCAAAAATTTTATTTTTCCATTTTACAGAAACAAAGATTTAAAATTTATTTTCAAAAAATTACAAGAGGGTATTCCCGAAGATAAAGTAGCTGCAAGATTTGTAGGTGGATGTGTTAGAAAGTATCTCTCAAATGAAAAAATAGATGATATAGATATTGCAACAATTTTATCAACAGATCAGATCAAAGAAAAATTTAAAGACACAAATTTTAAAGTTGTTGATACAGGAGTTAAACATGGAACTGTCACCATTGTGTCTGAAGACCACAAAGTTGAATTAACAACATTAAGAAAAGACATCAAAACAGATGGAAGACATGCTGAGGTAGAATATACTGATAATTGGCAACAAGACTCTGAGAGAAGAGATTTTACAATCAATGCAATTTATATGGATATAAATGGAAAACTTTATGATCCCCAAATGGGCACAGTTGATCTTAAAAATAAAAATATCAAATTTATTGGAGATCCACAAAAAAGAATAGAGGAGGATTATTTAAGAATTGTCAGATTTATAAGATTTAAAGTTATGTATGATATTGTTGTTGAACAAACAACTAGTGATGCAATTAAACAAAATCTAGATGGTATCCAAAAGATCTCCAAAGAGAGAATTTTGATTGAATTACTAAAAATTTTAAGTCTAAAAAACTTTTTAACAATTAATCAAAGTAGCAATTTGAGGGAAATATTTTCAATGATATTTCCTGAATTCTTGTATTTGAACAGATTAGAAAGACTTAAAAAGATATATCAATACTCAGAAGTAAATGTAGATATTTTGTTGGCTGTGATGCTAATTGATGAAAAAGAAAATCATGAATATTTTGTTCACAAGTATAATGCTTCTAATAAGACCAAAGAGAACCTAGAACAATTTTATAAAAATTTAATTAAACTCAAAAATGATAAAGAATTTCTTGAAAAAAATTTAATTAAAAATATTTATTTAAATGGCAAAAATCATTTAATAGCTCTAAATTTGATAAACTTTTCAATAAATTCAAAAGTGAAAATAAACGATTTTACTAAAACTCTTAATAAAATTTTAAAAATTAAAGTACCTATATTTCCTATAAATGGCGAGACTCTTAAGCAAAAAGGAATGCAGGAGGGGCAGAGATTAGGAAATGTTTTGAAAAGTTTAGAGAAAGAGTGGATAAATAATAATTTTAAAATTTCAAATGAAAAGGTCGAAGAGATAATAAAATTTAATTCAAATTAAATATATTCAACATCAAGGATTTCAAAGTTTCTTTCCCCAGATGGTGTTGTTACACTTATCATTTCACCCTTATTTTTTCCAATAAGAGCTTTCCCTATTGGACTTTTAAAAAAAATTAAATTCTTTTTGATATCTGCTTCATCCTGGCCTACTAATCTATAAGAAATCTTTTTATCTGTTTCTAAATCTTGAACTTTTACGGTTGATCCAAAAATAACTTTTCCATCATTTTCTATTTTAGTGACATCAATTACATTCGCTCTTGCAATAATATCATTAATTGCAATTACTCGACTTTCGATTAAAGCTTGTTGCTCTTTTGCTGCGTGATATTCAGCGTTCTCTTTTAAATCTCCATGAGATCTTGCTTCAGCTATTGCCTCTACAATTTTTGGCCTCTGAATATTTTTGAGATCTTCTAATTCTGCTTTTAAATTTTTAAGACCGCTGACTGTAATTGGTTCTTTTTCCATAACTATTTCCACTTTGCCTCAGGTGGAAGTGACATTAATATTGAGTCTATATTTCCTCCTGAGTTTAATCCAAACCTTGTGCCTCTGTCATACAAAAGATTGAACTCTACATACCTTCCACGTTTGAAGAGTTGTTTTTCTTTGTCTTTGTTTGTCCACTTAATTTTTTCTTTTCTCTTTATAATCTTTTTTGAAATGTCTATAAAAGAAAGACCAAGTTCTCTAACAAATTTAAAATTTTTAATCCAATCTTGGGTTTCATAGTCAAAAAATATACCACCAATGCCCCTGGCTTCTTTTCTGTGCGGTAAATAAAAATATTCGTCACACCATTTTTTATATTTTTTATAATTTTTTTTATTTTGGACACATATTTTTTTTAATTCATCATGTATCATTTTTTTTTCTTTTAGATCTTTATAACTTGGCGTTGCATCCATTCCTCCACCAAACCACTCTTTAGAAGTTACTATAAATCTAGTGTTGAAATGTATCGCAGGTATTTTAGGGTTTCTCATATGGGCAACCACAGAAACTCCTGAAGCCCAATATTTACCTTTCTTTTCAGCTCCTAATATTTTTGATCTGAATTGTTTGGGAAAAATTCCTGAAACGGTGGACTTATTGACTCCAACTTTATCAAATATTTTCCCATTTGATAACAGAAATGAAGTTCCCCCACCTTCATTTTTTTTATTTTTACTCCAATCTCTTTTTGAAAATTTCACTTTATTATTTTCAATATATTCAAATTCTTTACAAATTTGAGTTTGTAAATATGAAAACCAGCTATCAGCCATTTTTTTTCTAAAGTCAGGTGTAATCATTTAAGTAAATTATTTTGCCTCAATGCTTCAGTAGCTACTATCGCAACACTCATCGCAACATTTAGAGATCTAGCTTTTTTGTTCATAGGTATCTTTATTTTATTTTTTAGCATTTTATGAATTTCTTCCGGAACTCCAGCACTTTCTTTTCCAAATAAAAGCATATCATTCTTTTTAAATTTAAACTTATGATATAATTTTTTTGCCTTAGTTGTCATTAAAACTATTCTTGATTTCTTATATTTTTTTTTAAATTCCTCAAAGCTATTGTGCCTAACAATCTTACTTAAGCTAGCATAATCCATAACGACTCTTTTAAATCTACTATCGTTTAAATTAAAACCGCATGGTTCTATTAAGTGAATATTCAAGTTTAGACAGGCTCCAAGTCTGATTATTGCTGCAGTATTTTGAGGGATATCAGGTTTGTAAAGTACTATGTGCATTATTTGAGCTTAATTTATGTGTCATTCTGACCCTAGAAATTTTTAAAATATGGTTTTATTTATTAATTACATTATAAGCACTTACATAAATGAGCAAAGAAGAAAAAAAAGTTAATAGAAGAGATTTTTTATTTACGGCTAGCTACACAGTTGGAGCAGTGGGGGTTGGAGCAGTTATTTGGCCAATGATTGATCAAATGAATCCTGATAAAGCCCAACAAGCTTTAGCAACTACAGAAGTTGATATTAGTAGTATAGAACCTGGTAAGTCTATTACTGTTTTATGGAGAGGAAAGCCAATATTTATAAAAAAAAGAACTTCAGAAGAAATAGCTGAGGCTAGGGCGGTAAAATTGGACGATTTGCCTGATCCTCAAAAAGATGAAGATAGAGTAAAAGAGGGTAAAGATGAATGGTTGGTCATGTTAGGTGTTTGTACACATCTTGGATGTGTGCCTTTAAAAGACAAAGGTGATTTTAATGGTTGGTTTTGTCCTTGTCATGGTTCACATTACGATGTATCAGGTAGGATAAGAAAGGGACCAGCGCCAACGAACATGGAGATACCAAAGTTCGAATTTGTTGACAGTAATACAATAAAGATAGGTTAAGAAATTATGAGTGAACACGAATACGTACCGAAATCTAAAGCAGCTAAATGGTTTAACGACCGTTTGCCATTGCTTACTCTTGGAGCACACCTTACTGATTATCCTACTCCAAAAAATTTAAATTATTGGTGGACCTTTGGTGGAATTTTAACTTTTTGTTTAATCACCCAAATAGTTACAGGAATTGTTTTAGCAATGCATTACGTCGCTCACGCAGATTTAGCTTTTGCGAGTGTAGAACACATAATGAGAGATGTAAATTATGGTTGGCTAATAAGATATATTCATAGCAATGGTGCATCTATGTTTTTCCTAGCAGTTTATATTCACATTTTTAGGTCTTTATTTTATGGATCATATAAATCACCAAGAGAAGTAATCTGGATAATTGGTCTAATGATTTATTTATTAATGATGGCAGCAGCTTTCATGGGTTATGTTTTGCCTTGGGGTCAAATGAGTTTCTGGGGCGCTACAGTAATAACTAATTTATTTAGTGCGATCCCATTAGTTGGAGATAGTATAACAACTTGGTTATGGGGAGCATATTCTGTAGATAATCCGACACTAAATAGATTCTTTAGTTTACATTATTTAATTCCGTTTTTAATTTTAGGATTAGTAGTTTTACACATTTGGGCTTTACATGTTCCAGGAAATAATAACCCCGTAGGTATTGATATAAAGAAACCATCTAAAGATACAGTGCCATTCCATCCTTATATAACAATTAAAGACGCTTTCGCGCTTTTAGTTTTTATGATCATATTTGCTGGATTTGTATTCTTCACTCCAAATGTTTTGGGACACTCAGATAATTATATACCTGCCAATCCTTTAGTTACACCTGCTCACATAGTACCTGAATGGTATTTGTTACCATTTTACGCAATTTTAAGATCTGTCCCTGATAAATTAGGTGGAGTGATTTTAATGTTCAGTGCAATTTTTATTTTATTTGTCTTACCTTGGTTAGACACATCAAAAGTTAGATCGGCTGTTTTTAGACCGATTTATAGACAGTTCTTTTGGATATTAGTAATAGACGTTCTAATGCTTGGTTATGTTGGTGCGATGCCAGCTGAGGGAGTTTACTTAGTATTAGCTAGAGTGGGAACTATTTATTATTTCTTACATTTTATAGTAGTTATGCCTGTTGTCGGTTATTTGGAAAAAACGGATCCGATTCCTATGAGCATCTCCGAGCCAGTGTTAACCGGAGGAGCAGAACCATCTTTAGCTAGGAAGGTTAATGATAAAGTCTAATATAAAACTAATAGTTTTATCTTTTTTCTTACTTATCTCACTTAGACCACTACAAAGCGCTGAAATGGTTGATCCGATTAAAGTGGATTGGAGTTTTAAAGGTTTAACAGGAACCTTTGATAGAGCGTCACTACAAAGAGGTTTTCAAGTTTATAAAGAAGTCTGTGCTTCTTGCCATTCAATGCAGTATCTTAGCTATAGAAATCTAGGAGAACCTGGTGGACCTGAGTTTTCAGAACAAGAAGTAAAAGCGATTGCAGCTAGTTTCGAAATAGAGGATGGTCCAGACTCTCAAGGAGAAATGTTTACTCGACCAGGAAAACCTTCAGATAAATTTAAGAGCCCATACCCTAATGTTCAAGCAGCGACAGCTGCTAATGGTGGGGCATACCCGCCTGATATGTCAGTTTTAGTCAAAGCAAGAAAAGGAGGAGCTAATTACATTTATTCAGTTCTTGTTGGTTACGAAGACCCTCCTCCAGGCGTAACTCTTGATGATGGTGTTTATTATAATAAATATATGGCCGGTAATAAGATTAAAATGCCAAATAATTTAATGGATGGATTAGTTGAATATGCAGATGGCACGGAGTCCACTGTTGATCAAATGGCCAAAGATGTAACAACTTTTTTGGCTTGGGCTGCTGAGCCAGAACTTGAAGAGAGACATAAAACTGGTGTTAAGGTAATTATTTATTTAGTACTTTTAACAATTCTTGTTTATTTAAGCATGAAAAAAATATGGTCAAGGATTGACTCTGAAGTATAAAACATCACCATCTTTTACAATATAATCTTTTCCTTCAATTCTTAATTTTCCATTTTCTTTACATTTTTCTGCACTGCCGTATTTTATAAAATCTTCACAAGAAACAGCCTCCGCCCTGATAAAGTTTTTTTCAAAATCGGTATGAATGACACTAGCTGCTTTTGGGGCAACAGTATTTTTTCTTACTGTCCAAGCTCTACTTTCCTCAGGGCCTGAAGTAAAAAAAGTATCTAATTTTAAAAGATCATATCCTTCTTTAATCAATTGATTTAATCCAGTTTTATTTAAACCTATATCCTGCATAAAAGCCTCTTTTTCATTCTTATCTAAACCCGAAAGCTGGTCTTCTATGTCAGCACAGATTTTTATTATTTTTTCATTAGGATATTTGCTTTGAACTTCCTCGGTATATTGATTTCCGTTAGACAAATTCTCTTCATCTACATTACATACAATTATTTTAGGTTTAATACTTAATAGACCTATACTAGATAAAAATTTATTTTCTTCTTCATTATTTATCTTTACCTCTTGATTTTTATCAAGCTGATTTAATTTTTCTTCTAAAATCTTTATTTCTTTACCCTCAAGAAGTTTCTTTTTACCCTTTTCAAGTTTTTTTTGAACAATATCAAGGTCAGATAAAACTATTTCTGTCTTAATAGTTTCTAAATCACTTGAAGGATTTATTTTTGAATTTACGTGGGTAATTTTTTCTGAGTCGAAGCACCTCACTAAATGTATTATCGCATCTACTTCTCTAATATGTGAAAGAAATTTATTGCCAAGACCCTCACCTTTTGATGCACCTTTAACTAAGCCAGCTATATCAACGAAAGTTATGTTTGTATAAATCTTTTTTTTTGAGCTAGAAAGCTTAGCTAATTGATCTAATCTGTCATCAACTACGTCAACAATACCAATATTGGGATCAATCGTACAGAAAGGAAAATTTGCCGCCTCAGCATTTTTAGAGGCAGTTAAAGCGTTAAACAAAGTTGATTTACCAACATTCGGCAATCCAACTATTCCACACTTAAATCCCATTTAGGTTTTGATTAACTTTGCTAGAAAATAAATCTATCTTTTTGTCAATGAGTGTGGGTATCTGCTTTACAATATTTTCAGTAATTTCTTTGATTTTCTCTTCCTCGTCCTCTTTAAAATCTTCAAGGACATGATTATTAACTTTCTTTTTTTGTTTTGGGTGACCAATACCGATGCGAACTCTTGAATATTCTTTTCCTATAAATTTATCTATTGACTCTATTCCATTGTGACCAGCGCTGCTTCCACCAAACTTTGCTTTAATTTTACCAAAATCAATATCCATATCATCATGAAAAACTATCACGTCTTTTGCATCAATTTTAAAATAATCTATTAACTCCTTTATAGCAGTTCCAGAATTATTCATGAAAGTTAATGGCTTAATGGCATAAATTTTTTTCTCTTCAATATTTCCAGTTGTAAGTAAACCTTTAAACTTTGGCTTTTGCTTTGATAATTTAAAATGTAAGTTTATGGCGTCAATAATTTTAAAGCCTATGTTATGTCTAGTATTAGTATAGTCAGAGCCTGGATTTCCTAATCCAACAAGTAAAAGCATGTTAATTATTTCTTTTCAGCAGGTTTTTTTTCTTCAGGTTTTTTGTCAGTAGAACTATCTTTAGCTTTATCATCTTTTTTAGCTGGATCCCCGTCTTTGGCTGCCGCATCTGCACCCTCAGCAGGTGCTTCGCCTTCTGCGCCTTCGGCTGGTGCTTCTTCCGCAGGTTTTTCTGGCTCTTTAATTACAGTCGGAGCAGCTACTGTTGCAACTACGAAATCACGGTCAGTAATAGTTGGAGTTACATTTTCAGGAAGCTTCACTGATGAAATTTTAATACTTGTTCCGATATCCGTTCCAGCTAAATCTACTATTATTTCATTCGGAATACTTTCAGCTGGACATTTTAATTCAACTTTTCTTCTTACAATATTTAACACACCTCCTCTTTTTAATCCTGGGGAGTCAGGGAGATTTATAAACTTCACTGGAATTTCAAGTATAATTTTCTTTCCAGAAACTATTCTCATAAAGTCAATATGTATCGGCTCTTCAGAGACTACATGATAAGCCACATCTCGAGGTATCACTTTTTCTTTTTTGCCGTCTAAATCCAACTCTAAAACTTTTGATAGAAACGTTTCAGAATTAATAATATTAGAAAAATCTTTTTTACTTACAGAAATATTCTGGTTTGGATCTTTTCCACCATAAAGTATTGCAGGAATTAAACCTTTCGCTCTTAATTTATTGTTAGAGCCTGAGGACAAATTTTCTCTTTTAATCGCTTTTAAATTACTCATAAATTTATTGAAAACGGTATATAACCTAAGACTTTAATCAAAACAAGTATTAATTAAATAAATCAGATACCGAATTGGAGTTAGCTATTCTTTTAATGGCTTCTGACATTAGAGAAGATATAGATAAAACCTCAATTTTATTGTTATTATGAATTTTTTTTGTGTTATCAATTGTATCGGTAACTATAAGTTTCTTAATTTTTGAATTTTTGATTTTTTTTGCCGCATCTCCACTTAGTACACCGTGAGAAATAAATACATAAACTTCATTAGCCCCACTTTTTTTGAGAGCATTAATGGCATTTACTATAGTGCCACCACTGTCAATAATGTCATCTACTATTATGCAGGTTTTATTTTTTACATCTCCTAAAATATTCATTACCTCAGATTTTCCTGGAGCTGGCCTTCTTTTGTCGATAATTGCCAAATCAGCTTTAATTCTATTAGCTAAATCCCGAGTCCTTGCAACTCCACCAACATCTGGAGAAACACAAATTAATTTTCTATTTTTTAATTTCTTTTTGATATATTTTGCAAACAGTGGGGCTGTGTACAAGTTATCGACCGGCATATCAAAAAAACCTTGAATTTGACCTGCGTGTAAATCAACTGTTACCACCCTTGTTGCTCCCGCATTGGTAATTAAATTTGCCATTACTTTAGCTGAAATTGAAGTTCTTGGCGCCACCTTCCTATCCTGTCTTGCATATCCAAAATATGGAATGACTGCGGTAATTGTTTTAGCTGAAGACCTTCTTAAAGCATCGATCACCAATAACAATTCCATTATATTGTCATTTGCAGGATGTGATGTAGACTGAACAACAAAAACACTATTTCCTCTTATATTTTCGTTTATCTCAATATAAATTTCACCATCTGCAAATCTTCTAATATTTGTGTTGATTAATTTAAGCTTTAAATTTTTAGCAATACTCTTACTGAGTTTTAAATTACTTGTTCCAGATAAGATTTTCATGAAATTAGAGTACTTATACAATTATTTGAGTGACTTTTCAAATTAAATCATACTTATAGTTGATATACACCTACCATAATCATTTTGCTTTAATTTTGAAGACCTTCTGTAACTAAAAAAATTCTTTTTTTCTTTAAATGTATCTCTATTAATGTGATCTACTTTGACATTAAGTTCTACAAGCTTATCATTTACGTATTTCCTAAGATTAAAGAGTTTTTTATTTTTTTTTTTGAATTTGAAATATTTTTTATTTTTTTTGGTTTTTGCCAGAAACATTTTATAAAAACCTAAATCAACCTCATAACTTTTTATTGAGATACAAGGCCCGATAGATGCATAAATATTATGTATGGAATTTTTATTTTTTATTTTATTAATTGTTTTTTTAATAATACCTGACAAAGCACCTCTCCAACCCGCATGAATGCAACCGATTATCTCATTCCGTGCATCATAAATTAAAATTGGTACACAATCAGCTGTTAGAACACCTAGGGCTATCTTTTTATTTTTAGTAATCATAGCATCAGAATTTATATTTTTATTAAGATTGGCATTATTTATCTCAATAACCTTATTGCTATGAGTTTGATACATTAAAATTAATCTATTTCTTTTAACACGCATTTTTTTTGATATGTATTTTAGATTTTTTGAAATATTTTTTCTTTTGTCTTTTGAACCTTTTCCGCAGTTCAAACTTTTGTATAGACCTGAGGAAAAACCTCCTTTTCTTGAAAAAAAACAATGGTTAATGTTTTTAAATTTTTTAAATTTTTTAGAGTAAAACATCAATTAAATCCATAATATTCACTATTTTTACATTTATAAACTAAAATTACTTTAAATAACTCACCCATTAATTTTGGACTAAGTAAACGTTTTAACCTTAAATAAAGATTGGCTTGATCTCTAAATTTCATTTTTTTTGCAATAATCTCGGCTCTGGTATTTATACCCATTTTTACCAAAAATTCTTTTTGGGAAATAATCTTTTTCACTCTGAATTTATTTTTCAAAAAAAATTCTTTTAATAAAGAAAAATTGACATGAGAAGTGATGTCCGCTTTACCTAGATTTTGGAGCAACTTATTTCTTTTATTTTTAATAACTGATTGTAAAGTATTTTGATTATTAGGTTTTAAATATCCATAATCTATCAATAAAAGACACCCATTTAATTTCGAAATAGTTTTAATAATTTTCTTCATTTCAGCAAAGCCTATCTTAGGAAATTCGATAAATTGGAGATTATCTAAGACTTTGAATGATCGTATAGTTTTCAAATCTTGCTTCTTCGCTTTTTTCAAAATTTCTTTTATTTCATAATTATCGTTGATAAAATAGTTTTTTTCGTAAAGTTTTTTTTGCATTTTCTTAAATTGTTTAATCGGAATTGCATCAAAAAATTCATTTCCAAAAAAAATTACAGGAGCATCGATCAGTTTTTTAAAATTTTTAATCCATTTAATTTTCCTATTTTTTATATTTTTTTTTTGTATTTTTTTTAGATAAGCACTTGTTTCGTATAAAAAAATATTTTTCGCAGAATTGAATTCAGGAAATTTCTTTGAGATATTTAAAAGTATTTTAATTAGACTGCCATCACCAGGTCCAAGTTCTACAATATTAATCTTTTTTGGTTTTCCAAATTTTTCCCATGTTGAAATAATCCAAATTGAAATTAATTCTGAAAAAAGATTTGAAATAGTAGGGGCAGTTACAAAATCACCTTTATCACCAAAAGGAATTTTAGTTGAATAGTAACCAAATTTTTTATCATAAAGAACATTTTGCAAAAACTGATCAACCGGTAATGATTTTCTTTTTTTAAAAAATTTAAAATCTGATTTCATTTTCTTTTAACAATGTAAATCATTGCCAGACCTGAAAAGATCATTATTAAGCTCAATATTGATCCCATACTAGCTAAATTGTAAATGTAACCAATTTGAATATCAGGTTCTCTGAATAACTCTGAAATTATTCTGAAAATTCCATAATAAATTAAAAACAAATAAGAGCATGAACCTATTTTATATTTTTTTTTTAAAAAAATTATAATTAAAATACAAAATAAAATTAAACCCTCCAACACCGCTTCGTACAATTGTGATGGATGCCTTGGCATCAAGTCGATGTTTGGAAATATTACACTCCAAGGAACTGAACTTACCTTTCCAACGAGCTCACCATTAATAAAATTTGCAATTCTTCCAAAAAAAATTCCTATTGGAGAAACACAGGCTATAACGTCTAACAAGAATAATGTTTCTATTTTTCTTCGAACAGAAAAAAAAGAAGTACCTAGAATTATACCTATCAAGGCTCCATGAAATGACATTCCCCCCTCCCAAATTTTTAAAATATCAATTGGATTACTTAGGTAATAATTGATGTTATAAAAAAGTACATAACCAAGTCTTCCACCAATTATGATTGAAATTATTAAGTAAGTTATTAAATCATCAAAATGTTTTAAATCAAATTTTTGCTTAAATAAGTAATTTTTACTTAATATTAATTTTTTGCCGAACCACCAACCTATTAATATTCCAAGAACATACGCTAAAGAATACCACCTAATGGAAATAATGCCCAAGTTAAAAATTACAGGATCTAAATTATGTGTAAACATATTTAACTATATCATATTTGAAATTTTCTTTCCTATCAAATAAGATAACTTATGAGCAACTCAGAAAAAATTTTAAAAACGTTATCCGAACTAATAGAAAAAAGTATTTTAACTTCAAAAGATATTAAAAAAGGAATATCAACCGACTTTAAATTTAAAAAGGATAAGATAATAAATGATCTGAACCTTGTTACGAGAAATGAATTTGAGGTTCTAAAAAAAATTGTACAAAATCAAGATATAATAATAAAAAAATTAAAAAAAAATAAAAAAATTAAAAAGGTAAAGAAATCTTAACTTGCAACCCATTCAATCTACTTTTTCCTAACTGAATATTTCCTCCATGAGAATTAATTATATCTTCAACTATAGCTAAACCAAGACCTACACCCGATTGGTTAAGACTTCTGCTTTTATCTAATCTAAAAAAAGGCTTAAAAACGTTCTTGTGTTGGTCCTCAGGAATACCAGGACCATCATCATGAAAAATTATTGATATTCTGTTAGTACTCCTCTCAACTTCAACTAAAACTTTTTTTCCATAAGTTAAAGAGTTCTGAATAATATTTTCAAAACATCTTTTTAGAGCTAATGGCCTACCATTAAATTGAATTACATCAATGTCTGAGATTTGTAAATTTTTATCATTAAAGTCATTTTTGATTTCATAAAATAAGTTTTTTAAGTTTATTTCTGAAGTGCTTTCTGTTGCTTGAGTTTTGGCAAATTGTAGATAATTGTTGAGCATTGACTCCATTTCATCAATGTCTTTTGACATATTTTTTGAAACGTCTTTTTCTTTCAATAATGCTAATTGAAGTTTTAACCTAGTAAGTGGCGTTCTCAAATCATGACTTATTCCTGATAACATTTCCGACCTTTGATTCAAGTGTCTATTAATTCTTTTTACCATTCTATCAAACTCATACGCAGCCTTTCTTATTTCTTGAGCGCCTGAAGGTCTAAAATTATTTACATATTCACCTTTACCAAATCTTTCTGCAGCTTTCGCTAGACGTACCAAAGGCCTTGTTTGATTTTTTAAAAAAATTAGTGCGATTATTATTAACACCACCGATGGTAAAGTAGTCCATAAAACGAACAATCTTACAGAAGATGCCGAGACCATTTCCTTGGGAACTAAAAATTCAATCACATCATTTTGCGATCTTATTTTTATTTCAACTGCATTTTTAAATTTGGATGTACTGAACCAAAAATTGTTATTACCAAAAGTTGATTTTAATTCTCTTCGAAGAGATCTATCCATTGGACTAAATCTTCTTTCACCTGAGCTTTTAGGAAATTCTTCTTTCACTATCCCTATTTCGAAGTTAAAGTTGTTTTTATAACTATCCGTAAAAAAATCTAAATTTTTTTTATCATTTTGATACATTTCCTCTATAGTTTTTAATTGAGCAACTAAAGATCTAGTTATATTTTTATTAGCTTTGATCCAAATACTATCATAGAAAACTATAGTAATTATTAATTGAAGTATAATTGTAGGAGCAGCAACAATGATTAACGCTCTATAAAAAAGTCTTTTCGGTAAGACAATTTTGATTAATCTATTCAATCCAGAGAACATATCCTGAGCCTCTAATAGTTTGTAAATATTTTGGGTTTTTAGGGTTTATTTCTATCTTCTGTCTTAATCTGGTAATCATAACATCTATGGATCTCTCTTGATTTATTCCAGAAATTTTTCCTATTTCGTCACGCGAAAACGTTTTCCCAGGGTTTGAAAGCATTTCAACTAAAACTTTTTTTTCAGAAATATTAATCTTTTTATCTTTATTATTTAATTTTAATGTCATTTTATTAAGATCAACCTGGGCATTACCAATGTAATGAATTATTTTTAGGTCAATTTTATTACTTTTTTTAATAATGTTTTCAATTCTTAATAAGAGTTCTTTTGGCTCAAATGGCTTTCCAACATAGTCATCAGCACCTAGTTCTAAACCTTTAATTCTATTTTCTACTTCTCCTTTGGCTGTCAGTAAAATAATTGGGACTTTAATTTTTTTTTTAATTTCTTTAGTAAGCTCGTAACCATCCTGGCCAGGCATCATGACATCTAAGATTATTATGTCATATTTGAGAAATTCAATTTTTTTTTTTGCTTCATCAGCATTTTCAGCACTTGAAACGATATAATTTTTTGCAGATAAATAATCTTTTAATAATGATCTGATTCTATCATCGTCATCAACAATTAGAATATGAGTATTATTATTTACCATCAATAATTTTTTTTAATACATCTTTAAATTTTATAACTGAATCTGAACTAGAACTTTTAAGAGCATTGAAAATTCTTTTTTTTTGAGTATTGTAAACTGCCTCAAAAAATGTTTTACCTTCTTTATCTAAATATAAATTTTTCTTTCTTGTATCAATATCGTCTTGAATTTGTTTTATCATTTTAGCTTTAATTAAATCGCGTAATACTCTATTAAGACTCTGCTTCGTAATTTTCAATTTAAAAATAAGCTCACCTAAGTTAATACCAGGGTTTCGTTCGATTAGATTAAGCGCTCTAAGATGAGCAGGTCCAAAATACTTTTTAGAGAGAATTTCTCTAGGATCTGAAAATGTTTCTCTATAAGCATAGTACAAGAGTTGAATAAACTCTTTAATTTGATCATCTTTTAGATAGAGCAAATCTTTCATAATGGTAAGTTATATTGACTTATCCTTTTAAGGAATATACTTTTTTATAATAAAAAAATCTATATATTTGCTTCAAATGGAAACTATACCTTACGATAAAAGATCTGGAAAAATTTGGTTTAATGGTAAAACTGTTGAATGGCAAAAAGCCAATATTCATGTTCTTAATCATGGTTTACATTATGCTAGCTGCGTTTTCGAAGGGGAGAGAGTTTATGATGGGGAAATTTTTAAATTAGAAGAACATACTGCACGATTATTTTATTCAGCTAAAAGAATGGGGATAGAAGTGCCTTATAGTGAGAAAGAAATAAATAAAGCCTGTAAAGAAATTGTAAATATACAAAATGTACAAAACGGATATGTTAGACCATTAATTTGGAGAGGAAGTGAGATGATGGCAATTTCAGCTCAAAAAAATAAAATCCATGTAGCCATCGCTACATGGGAGTGGGGTTCTTATTTCGATCCAAAATTAAAACTTAACGGAATTAAACTTAATATTTCAAGCTGGAGAAGACCAGCTCCAAATACAATTCCTTGGGATACCAAGGCAGCAGGACTTTATATGATATGTACTTTATCAAAACATGAGGCAGAAGCTAAGGGCTTCACAGACTCATTGATGCTTGATCATGAGGGAAATGTTGCAGAAGCTACTGGTGCAAATGTATTTTTTAAAAACAAAGCTGATGAGCTACATACTCCAATACCTGACTCATTTCTAGACGGCATTACCAGAAGAGAAGTAATTAATATTGCAAAAAAAAAAGGGCTAAAAGTTATTGAAAGAAAAATTGTACCTAAAGAGATGGCAGAATTTGTAGGATGCTTTTTAACAGGTACAGCTGCAGAGGTAACACCAGTTTCACAAATAAATGAATATCAATTCAAAGTTTGTGAAACTATAACTGAATTAAATGAGGCATATCAAAATTTAGTTAGAAAAAAAGATTCTGCAGCTTAACTATTTTTTAGCTGAAATTAAAATAGACCAGGCAAAATACCTAAAAAATTTAATTTTAAATAACATTTGATCAATATTTTTTAATATTTTAAATATAATTGATTTATTCGGATTAAAGTAAAATGGAAAAAACACTAAAGTAAGAAAACCATAATATTTAATCTCAACATCCTTGTATTTGCTTTTTAATAATTCTAAATCTTTACCGATAAAAGGATGTTCATCGATTGATCTAGATTTTGGAGTTAATTTTCTGTAAAGATTAATTATCGGATTTGTGCCTAAAGGCTCTACAAATAAAAGAGATCCTCCTGGCTTTAAAATTCTTAAAATTTCATCAAGACATTTTGAAAATTCTAAGTGATGTAATATTCCATGACCATAAACTAAATCAAATCGGTTATTCTCAAAACTTGTTTTTTCACAATTGCCTACTTTAAGCTCAACCATTGATCCTAGGTTCCTAGTTTTTTCTTTTGCCTTTTTAATAGAAATTTCAGAAATATCTATTCCAATTATTTTTTTGGGCTCATAATTACTTACTTTAACTATAGTAGGTCCTACTCCACACCCATAATCCAAAACTTCAGCATTTTTAGTTTTTTTTCTTAATAGTTCATAAAAATCATCCCACACATTAGTCAAAGCCTTATAAAATACATTTTCAAATCTTCCTTTAGCTCTTGACTGTAATTCATTATGAAAAAGTTTTTCTCTTAAATTTTTTTCAGATAAACTCATATTAATTTTTTGTGTCCTCATTGATCGCATGATCTATTCCTTTTCTTAAATAATCATAACCTGTGTATAACGTAAGAAAAGAAGATAGCCAAAGAAGAATAATACCAACTGTTTGGGCATTATAATCTTGAAAATTTATTATCTTATTGCCACTTTCTCCGGTTAAAAGAATAGCTATCGCTGTCATTTGTATAAAAGTTTTTAACTTTGATAAACCAGTTACTTCCATTTTTATTTTGCCTTCAGCTAAAAACTCTCTTAAACCTGATACTAGAATTTCTCTAGTAAGAATTATTATTGCGGCTATAACTTCATAATTTTTAATTGTACCGTTCATGACCAGTAAAATTAAAGCGGCAGAAACCAAAATTTTATCTGCAATAGGATCTAATAATTCACCAAGTTTTGACTCTTCTTTGAATAATCTTGCTAATAGTCCGTCTAAATAATCTGTGAAACTAGCAAGCACGAATAAAAAGAAGGGAATTAAGTCACCAAAAAATCCTGGAATAAAAAAAGTTATAACAAAAATCGGTACAATAATTATTCGGCCAATTGTGAGTATATTTGGTATTTTTAATTTCATTTATTCGTGAAAATAATCATATATTTTCTTTGCAATATTGTCTTCTATTCCTTCCACTGATTTTAAATCGTCAAAGCTAGCAGACTCAACAGCACGTGCGGACCCAAAATGATTTAATAAAGCTCTTTTCCTCTGTTTTCCAATTCCTTGGATTTGATCTAGTAAAGATTTGCTAAGATTTTTCTTTCTTTTTGCTCTATGAGTGCTTATCGCAAATCTATGAGCCTCATCTCTTAATCTCTGTATGAAAAATAATAAGGGATCATTTTTTTCTAAAATATACTCTTTATTTTTATAATATATCTTTTCTTCTCCAGCATTTCTTTTCTTACCTTTTGCTACTGCTAAAATTGGCAAGTCATGTAATCCTAATTCATTAAGAACTTCTCTAGATACAGAGTATTGTCCTTTTCCACCGTCTATCATTATTAAATCTGGCAATGACAGTGAACCAGATTTTTCCTTTATGGCTTTAGAAAATCTTCTAAATAAAACTTCTTTCATCATTCCATAATCATCATTTTTTACCTTTTCATCTTTAATATTGAATTTTCTGTATCTTTTTTTAACAAAACCCTCATTACTGAAACAAATTAATGACCCGACGGAATCAGTTCCCTGGATGTGGCTATTATCGTAAACTTCTATCAATTCAATATTGTTATTAATATTGAATTTCGATGCTAATTCTTCGATAAGATTGTTGTTAGTATCAGATTGGATTAGTTTTTGTTTTAAAGATTGTTTTGCATTTTTCTCTGCAAGATTAGAAATACTCAACTCATTTTTAGTTTTTGCTAGCTTAATAATTATATCTTTTTTGTCTTTTTCAGAGAATGTCTTCTCAATAAGTTTTTTGTCTTTAACTTCACAATTAGTTAATATAAGTCTTGGAATAGTTTTATTTTCATAAAATTGAGATATAAACGAACTTATTATATCTTCTACACTATCATCTGGATCGTGTTTTGGGTAAAAAGCTTGATTGCCCCAATTTTGTTTTGACCGAAAAAAAAACACTTGAACACATGTTTTTCCTGTTTCTTTATAAATACTGATAACATCAGCTTCTGTTAAATTTGTTTGATTTATTTTTTGAGAGGTTTGTATTTGAGTTAATGCTTTTATTCTGTCCCTAGCTACAGCAGCTTTCTCATAATCTAATTCTTTACTAGCTTTTTCCATTTCTTTGGATAAGTTTTTTTGAATTCTTCTAGATTTACCCGAAATAAAATCAATAGCGTCTGCAACCGTAGATTCGTAATCTTTTTCATTTATGTGTCCAACACATGGAGCAGAGCATCTTTTAATTTGGTATAAGATACACGGTCTCTCTCTATTTTTGAAAACAGTGTCATCACAGACTCTCAAAAGAAAAATTTTTTGTAAAATTTTTATTGTCCAATTAGCAGAACCAATTGATGCAAATGGACCAAAATAATATCCTGTTTTTGATTTTTTCCCTCTTAACTTTGTAAGTTGTGGCCACTTATCTTTATTACCAATGTAAATATAAGGAAAAGATTTATCATCTCGTAAAAGTATGTTGTAACGAGGTTTATGTTTTTTTATTAAATTTGCTTCCAGTAGAAGAGCTTCACTTTCATTACTTGTAGTAGTAGTTTCAAGATTATGCGTAAGTGAAAGCATTCTCTCAGTTCTTATAGGAAGATTAGACTCGGTGACATAACTTTTAAGTCTATTTGGGATATTTTTAGCTTTACCAATATATAGAATTTCACCAGTGGAACTAATCATTTTATAAACACCGGGGTTTTTCGGTATTAGCGGTATTTTTTCTTTTATTACTTTTTTTCCTAATTCTAAACTACTAATCATACTTTTGATTTTGATACCTCGATTCCAACAGATTTTGTTTTCTTTAAAATATCTAACTTTTCTATCTTAAGATTAATTTTTTTAACAAGTTTATTTGTAAATATCATATTTAAAATATTTTCTGCTAAGTCTTCAAGTAACTCGTGATGTTTTAGATAAGCAATTTTCTCAATTTTATTTACAATTTCCTCGTAATTAAGTATTGAATTCAAATCTTTGTTATTTGGAGTCACGTATGGATTTGTCAAAATTTCAATGTTAAATTTTACTCTTTGTCTTTTTTTTTTCTCAAAATTGTGTATTCCTATAGAAATATTTAAGATTAAATCTTTTATAATTACTTTTCTTTTATATTTGAATTTTTCTTTTTTCTTAAATTTTATTATTTTCATTCTTTTGTATTAATAATATCCGGTGTTTGCCATGCAAGTCTTTGTCCACTATCAATATTAATTATTTCTCCTGTTATATTTTTATTTTCAATAAGAAATTTTACCCCATTACATATGTTTTCTAAATCTACTTTTTTTTTTAAGAGCGTAGATTTCCATTGCTTTTTGAAATGCTTTTCAGATTGTCTTTTGTTTTTTAATGTTGGTCCCGGTGAAATACCGTTCACTCTTATGTTAGGTGCTAATTTCATGGCTGCAGTTTTTGTAAAAGTGGCTAATGAAGACTTACTTAATGTGTAAGAGAAAAAAAAAGGAGTTAATTTTTCAACTCTTTGATCAATTATATTAATGATACATCCCTCTTTGTTTTTAATTAATCTTTTAAAATTTTGCGTTATGATTGCTGGTGCTTTCAAGTTAATATTCATATGTTTTGTAAAGGATTTTTCAGAAAAATTTTCAAGATTATCGTTTTCAAAAATAGAGGCATTATTAATTAAACAATCTAACCCTTTTAGAGTTTTATAAGCCTTTTTCATTAAAGTTTCGGTTTGTTTAAGATTATTTAAATCAGCTTTAAATAAGTATACTTCAGCCCCAAGTTCTTCTAGTTCTTTTTTTAATTTTAAAGCGTTACTTTTAGATTTATTAAAGTGGATACCTATTTTTGTTTCAAAGCTAACTAAACTTTTAGCGATTGCAGATCCTATTCTAGTAGCTCCACCAGTGATGATTATTTTTTTGGCTTCCATTTTTTTATAGCTTTTCTTGGTTTTGTGCCAGGCATACCCATAGTCGATCTTCCTTTTGGATAAACCTTACTTTTCAAATTATATTGAGATATTTTAGGATTTAAAGTTATTTCAAGCTCACTTGCCTCTAGTTTTCTCATTTCATCTCTTAGTTTAGCTGCCTCTTCAAATTCTAAATTAGATGCAGCTTCTTTCATTTTTCTATTTAAAGCTTTTAGATGTTTTTTTAAGTTTCCGCCTACGTTTGAGCCCTCACTAATTTTTACGTAATCCTTTTCGTAAACGGACTCTAAGATATCACTTATCTCTTTTTTAACTGACTCAGCAGTTATTCCATTTTTTTTATTATATTCTAACTGTTTGTTTCTCCTTCTGTCTGTTTCCTTAATTGCCTTTTCAATGCTCTTTGTGACTTTATCAGCATATAAAATTACTTTACCATCAACGTTTCGCGCTGCTCTTCCAATTGTCTGAATTAAAGAAGTTTCAGATCTTAAAAATCCCTCTTTATCAGCATCTAAAATTGCTACCAATGCACATTCGGGAATATCTAACCCCTCTCTTAACAAATTAATTCCTACAAGAATATCAAACACTCCCATTCTCAAATCTCTTATGATCTCAATTCTTTCAAGAGTATCAATGTCAGAGTGCATATATCTTACTTTTAGACCATTTTCGTGAAGGTACTCAGTAAGATCTTCAGCCATTTTTTTTGTCAGCGTTGTTGCAAGAACTCTATAACCTTTTTTTACAATTTCTTTTGCCTCATGCATAAGATCATCAACTTGAGTTTTAGCTGGTCTTATTTCAACTGGCGGGTCTATTAAACCTGTCGGCCTAATGATTTGGTCGATATATTTATTACTTGTTTGTTTAAGCTCCCAAGGCCCTGGGGTAGCAGAGACAAAAACAGTTTGTGTTCTCATTAAATCCCATTCTTCAAATTTCAAAGGTCTATTATCCATACATGATGGGAGTCTAAACCCATATTCAGCTAATGTACTTTTTCTTGTACGGTCACCTTTATACATTCCATTTAATTGAGGGACTGTTACGTGACTTTCGTCTACAAATATAATTGCATTATCTGGAAAATACTCAAACAGAGTAGGAGGTGGTTCACCAGCTTTTCTTCCTGATAAAAATCTTGAGTAATTTTCAATCCCTGCACAAGTTCCAGTAGCTTCAATCATTTCTAGATCAAACTTAGTTCGTTCTCTCAATCTTTGTTCTTCTAAAAGTTTATTATTTTCTCTATGTTTTTTTAAAGTCTCAGCTAACTCAGATTTTATTTGCCTGATTGCTTGCTCGATTGTAGGCTTAGGAGTTATATAATGACTATTAGCGTAAATTTTTATTATTGAGTAATCATTTGTCTTATCTCCAGTGAGTGGGTCAAATTCTTCAATTTTTTCTAATTTATTTAAATTAAAACTTATTCTCCAAGCTCTATCTTCTAAGTGTGATGGAAAGATCTCTAAATTTTCTCCTCTTACTCTAAAGGTCCCTCTAAAAAAATTTTGATCATTTCTTTTATATTGTAAGTTTATAAATGCTCTAATTAAATCGTCTCGCTCATACTCATAATTTTTCTTTAAAGTAATAGTCATTTTTGAGTATGCCTCTACAGAACCTAAACCATAGATACAAGATACACTTGCAACAATAATTACATCATCTCTTTCCAACAAAGATCTTGTCGCCGAGTGTCTCATACGATCAATTTGCTCATTTATTGAGGCCTCTTTTTCTATATAAGTATCAGATCTAGGAACGTATGCCTCTGGAGTGTAGTAATCGTAATATGATACAAAATATTCAACAGCATTATCCGGAAAAAAACTTTTAAACTCTCCGTACAATTGAGCAGCTAAAGTTTTGTTTGGCGCTAGAATTAGAGCTGGTCTATTAGCCTTTTCGATAACTTTTGCCATTGTAAACGTTTTACCTGATCCCGTGACACCTAAAAGCACTTGTTCTTGTTTGTTATCTTTTAAGTTTTTTAATATTTGCTTAATTGCCTCTGGTTGGTCACCGCTAGGTTGAAAATCACTTTTGATTTTAAAATTAATACCTCCCTCTAACTTCTTAATTTTTTTTGAGTTATTAACTTCTAGATCAGCTAATTTTTCTTGATAAGTATTTTGCATTTTGTGTTAATAATAAATTAATTATATTATAAATTTCAATGAGCATAGTTTCCAATAGTTTAAAACGTATAAAACCGTCGCCTACAATAGCAGTTACCTCAAAAGCAAGGGAAATGAGAGCCGCTGGAAAGGATGTTATTGGTCTAGGTGCTGGAGAGCCTGATTTTGACACTCCAGACAATATTAAAGAAGCAGCAATAGAAGCGATTAGAAAAGGGGATACAAAGTATACTGCAGTGGATGGAACCCCAGCTCTAAAAAAAGCTATCCAAGCAAAATTTTCTAGAGAAAATGATTTATCATATGAACTTGATCAAATTTCAGTAGGGACTGGTGGAAAGCAAGTTTTATATAATGCTTTTATGGCAACTATAAACAATGGTGACGAGGTAATTATTCCAGCACCTTATTGGGTTTCTTATCCTGACATTGTTTTGTTAGCCGGGGGAAAGCCTAAAATAATTAAGTGTGATGAAAAAGATAACTTTAAATTGACACCAGAAAAATTATCAAAAGCAGTTTCAAAGAAAACGAAATGGATAATTATTAACTCTCCGTCCAACCCTACAGGCTCTGGTTATACCAAAGATGAGATAATAGCTTTATCTAAGATTTTAATAAAATATAAAAATTTATATATTTTAAGTGATGATATTTACGAACATATTACTTATGACAGTTTTAAATTTTTTACAATTGCGCAAATCGAAAAATTAAAAAACAGAACTTTAACCATGAATGGAGTGAGTAAATCTTACTCAATGACTGGCTGGAGAATAGGTTATGCAGCAGGTCCAAAAGAAATTATCAAAGCGATGGCTAAAATTCAATCCCAATCAACCAGCAATCCTACATCCATAAGCCAAGCAGCTGCAGTAGAGGCTTTGAACGGTACACAAGACTTTATATTAGAAAGATCAAATTCTTTTAAGGAGAGAAGAAATTTTGTTGTCGATAGTTTAAATAATATCAAAGGTATAAGCTGCTTAAGACCTGAAGGAGCTTTTTATGTTTTTCCAAACTGTAAAAAATTACTAACCAAGAAAACAAAACTTAAAACTGATAAAGACTTTGTTGAAAAATTATTAGAAAAAGCCGAAGTAGCTGTAGTTCAAGGTTCTGCTTTTGGTTTAGACGGTTATTTTAGGATATCTTACGCAACTTCGATGGATAATTTAAAAAAAGCAATGGACAGGATCAAAGCTTTTTGCGAAAGCCTTAGTTAACCTGTGATAGATATTTTTCAGCCTCAAGTGCCGACATGCAACCCATTCCAGCAGCAGTAACAGCTTGTCTGAAAATTTTATCTTTTACATCGCCAGCCGCAAAAACTCCTGGTATATTTGTTTCAGTTGAGTCTGGTTTAGTTATTAGGTATCCCTCTTTATCCATTTTTAATTGATCTTTAAATAAAGATGTAGCTGGGTCATGACCTATAGCAATAAATAAACCATCAACTTTCAAATCTTTTACTCTATTGTCTTTAACATTTTTAATTTTTAATGCATTGACTGTTTTGGGCTCCTTAGTACCAATAACATCTTCAACTACTGTGTCCCATATAATTTCTATTTTTTTATTCGCTTTTAATTTTGCTTGAAGCATTTTTTCTGCTCTTAATTCATTTCTTCTATGTATTAAATAAACCTTTGAAGCAAATTTAGTTAGGAACATTGCTTCTTCAACTGCAGCATTTCCTCCACCAACAACAGCTACTTCTTTTTCTTTAAAGAAAAATCCGTCACAAGTAGCGCATGCTGAAACTCCAAATCCTCTAAACTCTTGTTCAGATTTTAGATTTAACCATCTTGCTTGCGCTCCAGTTGAAATTATAAAACTATCCGCAGTATAAACCTGGCCACTATCACCTGTTGCTGTAAAAGGTTTCTTTGTTAAGTCAACTTTACTAATATGATCTTGTATCATTTCTGTTCCAACGGCTTCAGCTTGGCCTTTCATTTCATCCATAAGCCATGGCCCCTGAATCACTTTGGAGTATCCAGGGTAATTCTCAACATCTGTGGTAGTAGTTAATTGCCCGCCGGGTTGAGAACCATGAACAAGTATTGGTTTTAGCATTGCTCTAGCCGCATAAATAGCTGCTGTATAGCCAGCAGGACCTGATCCAAGAATTAACACTTTTGTATGTTTTGTTGATTTATTATTCATTATGTAAAGGTATATAGTAACTAATGTTAGAATTAAAAGCACTTCTTTTAACGCAAGGTATGCATGGTATGGTTAGTCAAGTAGAGGGATTAGCTAAAGCTTTGGGCCTAAGTTATAAACACCAAAAAATTGAATTAAAATCTTTTTGGAATTTAATTCCCCCTAAAATAAGCCCAATATCAGAAAATTTGGTAAAAAATAAATTTGTGTGCGATTGTAAAGTTATTATATCTTGTGGACGAAAAAGTGTAATACCGTCAATAGCTTTAAAAAAAAGATTACGTAATCAAATCTTCAACATTCACATACAAGATCCTAAAGTTTCTTTTAAACATTTTGATCTCATAGTAAGTCCTGAACATGATCGTTTAAAAGGCGAAAATATAATTAACACAACTGGTGCTATTCACTACTTAACTAAAAAAGAGATTAATGATAATTCAAAATATCTAGGAGTAGAAAAAGATAAAAGAAAGAAATTAGCAGCATTTATAATAGGAGGGCCAAACAAATATTATAATTATTCAGAAAAACAAATTCATGAACTTTTTAACAAAGTAAAGACTTTATTTACTCCAGATAAATTTAAAATTATTGTAATTCCTTCTTATAGAACTCCTGAAAATATTTTAAAAATAGCTTATAATACTTTCAGTATTAATCATCACGTTATAAAAAATATTGATAAAAAAGCTTATCTGTCTGCACTAGCGATCTCAGATTATATAGTTGTAACGTGCGACTCCACGTCAATGATTTCGGAGGCTGCTATGACTGGAAAACCTGTTTATATTGCCATGATGAAGTCTTTTAAGCCAACAGGTAGATTTAAAAAATTTTATTCACAATTGAAAGATTTAGGTATAACAAGAGAACTAGAAGATAGGATTGAAAGTTGGAGTTATAATAGTTTGAATGAAGTAAATAGAATTGCTCCAATTGTAAAAGCAAAAATGAAAAAACATGGAATTATTTAAATCTTTACAGAGTAGGACAAAATTATATAGCGACCCTTTCAAACATTTTGAAATCAATCAACCATTAACACAAAATGCAATTAATGAAATATGCAATGCAGAAATAGCTGATCCTAGAAAACAAAATTTAAATTATGACGGTACTAGAGCTTTGGATGGAGGAGAAGGAGCATTTCGAGCTGGAATTAAAGACGGAGGTAAAGCAAAAAAATTAAGATGCTATGTTACCAAAGAAAATTCTAGTCAATTTCCTAATTTAACTAAATTTATAGAGGAATTAAGATCGCCTGAAGTTTATAAAAAAATTGGATCATTAATTGGAAAAGATTTAAGCAATTCATATGTTAGATTAGAGGTGATATGTGATCGAGAGGGGTTTTGGTTAAAACCTCATTGTGACATAGAGGAAAAATTAATGTCATCAATAGTTTTTGTTAATTTACATAATGAGTCGGAGAATTTAGGAACTGATTTTTATGATACAAAGTTAAACAAAGTTAAAACAGTTCCTTACAAACATAATTATGGATATTTCTTTACAAGTGGACCAAACACTTGGCACGGAATGGAAAAAAAAGAGATTAAAAAAGAAAGAAGATGCATCCAGATAAATTACGTTACTTTCGAGACTGACTGGAAAGTAAAAAGTTAGATATCTTGCAAAGAAGTTACGTTTATATCTTTTAGTTTGAGAGATTTTATACCTTCCAAACAAACTTTTGCCGTGGACATATTAGTGCAGTATGGAACTTTATTAGCTAAAGTAGCTCTTCTTAATGCCACAGCATCACTCAACTGAGCTTCACTGTTTCCTCCTCCAGTGTTTATAACCAAAGCAATCTTTTTAGCATTTAAAACATCTACAATATGTGGAGAGCCCTGATTAACTTTATTTATTTTTTTACACTTAATTCCATGCTGGCTAATAAAATCAGCAGTTCCTTTAGTTCCACAAAGTTTAAAATTTAGCTTAACTAATTGTTTAGCTAATTTTACCCCCTCTTCTTTATGACTATTTTTTAAAGAGATAAAAGCCAAACCTTTTTTTGGAAGAGAGTTTGAGGCCGCAATTTGACTTTTAGCAAAAGCCATGCCGAAATTTTTATCAAAACCCATAACTTCACCTGTTGATTTCATTTCTGGCCCAAGTAAAAGATCGCTGTTTGGAAATTTGTTAAATGGAAAGACCGCCTCTTTTACTGCAAACATATCTTTTGTTTTACTTTTTAAATTAAACTTAGTTAATTTTTCTCCAGCCATCACTCTTGAGGCTATCTTAGCAAGAGGTAAATTTTTTGCTTTTGAAACAAATGGGACAGTTCTACTTGCTCTAGGGTTAACCTCAATTACATAAATCTTATCTTTTTTAATTGCATATTGAACATTCATAAAACCTTTAACTTTGAGGGCTAAAGCTAATTTTTTTGTTTGGTTTTCAATTTCTTTAATCAAAAAAGGTTTTATTGATACCGGAGGCAGACTACATGCTGAGTCACCAGAGTGTATTCCAGCTTCTTCAATGTGCTGCATAATACCGGCCACAAAAACATTTTTACCATCTGATATTGCATCAACATCAACTTCCATTGCATTATCAATAAACTTATCAATTAATATTGGATTCTTTTCGGCAGCTTTAAATGCTTCTTTTACAAAATTTTTAAGTTGGCTTTTTTCATGAACAATCTCCATTGCTCTTCCACCTAATACGTATGAAGGTCTTACCATTAAAGGTAAGCCAATCTTATCTGCAATTTTTATTGCTTGAGGAAAAGTTCTAGCTATACCACTTTCAGCTTGATTTAAATTAAGTTTAATTAAAAGATCTCTAAATCTATCTCTATCTTCAGCAAGATCAATTGATGAATATTGAGTACCTAAAATTGGAAGCTTGTTTTCGTGTAAAAATTTTGCAAGTTTAATTGGAGTTTGCCCTCCAAATTGAGCAATAACACCTATGACATTACCTTTTGATTTCTCTCTCTTTATAACATTGAAAACATATTCATCTATTAAAGGTTCAAAATATAATCTATCACTTGTATCATAGTCTGTTGATACGGTTTCTGGGTTACAATTCACCATTATAGTCTCGTATTTAGCTTCCTTAAGAGCAAAACTAGCTTGGCAACAACAATAATCAAACTCTATTCCCTGACCAATTCTATTAGGTCCCCCACCCAGAATTATAATTTTATCTCTGTTAGAGGGATCAGCCTCACATTCTGAATTAGAGGAGAAATTTCTTTGATAAGTAGAATACATGTATGGCGTGAAAGATTTAAATTCTGCAGCACAAGTGTCGACTTTTTTATAAACTGGTAAAACTTTTAAAGCAGTTCTTTGCTTTCTAATTAAAGACTCTGAAGTATTCGTAAGTTCAGATAATTTTTTATCAGAGAACCCTATAGATTTAACATAATTAAATTCATTGAAATTTTTAGGAAGGCCTTTTTTTTTTATTTTAACTTCATTATCTATGATTTCTTTTATTTGATTTAAAAACCAAGGATCAATTTTCGAAAGTTTATTTATATCTTTTAAATTTATTTTTTTTCTTATAGCTTCTCCAACAAGTAAAATCTTATTAGGAATATTTTCTTTAAGTTTTTTTCTAATTTGTTTAGTGTTTAAATCAAATATTTGGTCTAACCCTGAGAAACCTGTTTCTAAAGAAACTAAGGCTTTTTGAAGAGATTCTTTAAAATTTCTGCCAATAGCCATTGCCTCTCCCACCGATTTCATTGATGTTCCTAAAACTGCAGCTGAGGAAGAGAATTTTTCAAAAGTAAATCTTGGAATTTTAGTGACGACATAGTCTATTGTAGGCTCAAAAGATGCAGGTGTTACTTTTGTAATTTCATTTTTTAATTCATCTAGAGTATAACCAACAGCTAGCTTTGCTGCTACTTTTGCAATTGGAAACCCTGTGGCTTTGGAAGCAAGCGCTGACGATCTTGAAACCCTAGGGTTCATTTCAATAATTACCATTCTTCCATTTTTCGGATTTATCGCAAATTGAACATTTGATCCCCCCGTTTCTACACCAATTTTTCTTAAGCAAGCTATAGAGGCATTCCGCATAACCTGATACTCTTTGTCGGTTAAAGTAAGTGCTGGGGCGATAGTAACTGAGTCTCCAGTATGAATACCCATGGGATCTAAATTTTCTATTGAGCAAATGATAATACAATTATCATTTTTATCTCTGACAACTTCCATCTCAAATTCTTTCCAACCCTCTAAACACTCTTCAACTAAAACTTGATTAACAGGTGACTCGTGAAGCCCATTTTTAATTATCTTATAAAAATCTTTTTTATTTTTTGCGATACCACCTCCCAAACCACCTAAAGTAAAAGCTGGTCTTATAATCGCTGGTAATCCAATTTGTTTTAATACTTTTGAAGATTGTTTCAAATTATTTACTATTTTTGATTTGGGAAGATCTAAACCAATCTCCATCATATTTTTTCTGAACTTTTTTCTATCTTCTGCATTGGATATGGCTTTTGAGTTAGCACCTATAAGTTCAATTTTGTATTTTTTAAGAATTCCTTTTTTTTCTGCTTCCATAGCTAAATTTAAAGCAGTTTGACCACCCATGGTAGGCAAGATCGCATCAGGTTTTTCTTTGATAAGAATTTTTTCAAGAACATCAATTGTAATAGGCTCAATATAGGTTTTATCGGCAACGTTTGGATCTGTCATAATTGTTGCTGGGTTTGAATTTATGAGAATTACCTTAAAACCTTCGTCTTTTAAGGCTTTACAAGCTTGAGTGCCTGAATAATCAAATTCACAAGCTTGTCCAATAATAATTGGTCCCGCACCTACAACTAAAATTTTTTTAATATCTTTTCTTTTTGGCATTTTTTTTCATACTCTTTACAAATTTATCAAATAAATAAACACTATCTTGTGGACCAGGATTAGATTCTGGATGATACTGAACTGAAAAAACAGGTTTATTTTTTAATTCGATACCCTCAATGCTGTTATCAAATAAAGATTGGTGAGTAACTCTTATATTTTTAGGTAAACCTTTTTTTACTACTTCAAATCCGTGATTCTGACTTGTTATTTCAACATTCCCCTCAATTAAATTCTTAACAGGATGGTTAGCTCCTCTGTGGCCTAATTTCATTTTTTCTGTTTTTGCACCAAGTGCTAAAGCTAGTATTTGATGACCTAAACAGATTCCAAACAATGGAAGTTTTTTTTTAATTAACTTTTGAATTGTTGGAATAGCATATTTCCCAGTTGCTGCAGGATCCCCAGGCCCATTAGATAAAAATACTCCATTAGGCTTCAGTCTCAAAATATCTTCTGCACTAGTTTTGCATGGCACGATTGTAACTTTACAATTAAAATCTGAAAAATATCTTAAAATATTTTTCTTAATCCCGTAGTCAATTGCAACTACATGTAATAATATTTTATTATTTTTTAAATATCCTTCTTCTTTTTTCCAGGTTTTGTAATCTTGCCACAAATAATTCTTTTTAGTTGTAACTTGTTTTGCTAAATCTAAGTTTTTAAGACCACTCCATTTATTGGTAATTTTAATAAGTTTTTTTATATTAAATCTTTTCTTGTTGTAAAAAGATATCGTCCCCTTTGGAGCACCTCTATCTCTAATAAAATTTGTTAAATTTCTAGTATCAAGTCCAGTTATCCCAACTATCTTATTTTTTTTTAACCATTGATCTAAATGTTTTAAAGATCTGTAATTTGATGGATTAGTTATTTCTGTGTTTATTATTACTCCTTTGGTCCATATTTTGTCAGATTCGTGATCCTCTTTATTAGTTCCTACATTTCCAACATGAGGAAACGTAAAATTAATTATCTGATCAGCATAAGAGGGATCAGAAATTATTTCTTGATAACCGGTAATTGAAGTATTGAAACATACTTCTCCTGTTGCAGTGCCTTTGTATCCCAACCCTACACCTTTGAAAAACTTTCCGTTTTGAAGAACTAAAATAGCGGTGGAATCGATCTTATTAAGATTTTTTTTTGAGTTTATATTTTGATCAATCTTCTTCAAATACAACTCATGAGTTAAAGTAAAAAACTTATAAACATGATTTTGCGCAACATATGAAATAGATTTAAAATCGTCAAGAAAGTTCTTTTTATTTTATATAAGAATTGTGATTAAAATATTTAATTATGTCACTTAAAAAACTAATTGAAGAAAAGCTTAATGAAGCACTTAAATCAAAAGATAAAAAAACTTACCCGACTTTAAGACTTATAGTTTCAGCTATAAAAGACGCAGAAATTGCAGGACGTTCAAGAGGTCAAAAAGATATCAAGGATGGCGATATCATTTCATTACTTAAGAAAATGATAAAACAAAGAAATGAGTCGTGTGATGTTTACAAAAAAGCGGGGCGTACTGAGCTATTAGAGAGTGAAATTAGTGAAATTGAGGTTATAAGCAAATTTTTACCAAATCAATTAAGTGAGGAAGAAACAAAAAAGATATGCGAGGAAACTATTAAATCTGTTAATGCAACATCAATTAAAGATATAGGTAAAATAATGGGTGTTTTAAAATCTAAACATGCAGATAGTTTAGATTTTTCTAAAGTAAGTTCAATTTTAAAGGGGCTATTAAATTAATCATGAAATATCCAAAAGAATATCTTAATGAAATCAAATTAAGATTAAAAGTTTCACAGGTGGTTGGGAAAACCGTGCAACTTAAAAAAAGAGGTAAAGAATTTGTTGGACTATCGCCATTTAAAAATGAAAAAACTCCTTCGTTTACTGTTAATGATGATAAAGAATTTTATCATTGTTTTAGCACAGGCGAGCATGGAAATATATTTGATTTTTTAATGAAAACTAAATCAGTTGGCTTTGGAGAGGCAGTTAAAATATTAGCTGCTGAGGCTGGGATGCAACCTTATAGATTTTCAAATTTTGATAAAAAAAAAGATTTAAGATTTCAAACATACAAACAAATTTTTAAAGAATACTCCGATTTTGCAACTAAACAATTATTTCAAACAAATAATCAAGAACCACTAAATTACTTATTAAAAAGAGGATTAAAGAAAAGCATTATTGAAGAATTTAAAATTGGATATATACCTTGGAAAAATAATTTTTATGAAGATTTAGTTAAAAAATATACTCAAGAGGAAATAAACTTAACAGGTCTTTATTACAAAAGTGAAAAAACTGAAAAATTCATTGATAGATTTAATTCTAGAGTAATTTTTCCAATAAACAATATTTCAGGAGAAACCATTGCATTTGGTGGAAGAATAATTAAGGACAATAAACTAGCAAAATATATAAATTCACCTGAGACCGAATTTTATAAAAAAGGAAATATGATTTTTAATTTGGACAAAGCAAAAGATTTGAGATCAGAGATCGATAATGTTTTAATTGTCGAAGGGTACATGGACGTCATAAGCTTATATGCCTCTGGTATAAGAAATGTTATTTCTAATTCCGGTACCACATTAACCGAGAGACAAATTGATTTGATTTGGAAATTTTTTTCAAACCCTATAATTTGTTTAGATGGAGATCCTAGTGGACAAAGCGCTGCTTTAAGAATAGCAGAAAAACTTTTTCCGTTTATTAACGAAAAAAATAAAATTTTTTTCTCCATGATTCCTGATGGAAAAGATCCAGATGAATTTATTAAAGAAAATGGCAAAGAACTTTTTTTAAAATTATTGGAAAAAAAAGAAATTATCCAGGATTTTTTGTGGAATTATTATTTGAGTAAGATTGACAAAAATAACCCTTTCGAAATTTCAAAATTTGAAAAAGAGATTAAAAAACTTTCTTATTCTATTAAAGACGATACACTTAAAAAGTATGTGCTAGAAGACTTTCTTGAAAAACTTAATAGATTAACTCCAAATCAAAACTACAAAAAAAATAATAGTTTTTTTAATTTTAAAGGTAAAAAAAACTTTCAAATTTTGAAAGAAACGAAAATTTTACATCAAAAAAGAAAAAATCTTTCCAAATCTCAAGTTATAGAATTTTCTATTCTATTTTTAATTTTAAATTATTTTAATATTTCATCTAAAAGACTAGAAGAATTATCCCAGATAGAATTTGTGTCTGAAAAAAATGAGAGTTTAAAAAAGAGTATTATTTCTTCCTACAATTCGGATAATGATGAGTCTACTGTCAGAGCTCAGATAGAGCAAGATTATAAAAATTTAATCACAGAAATTAGAGAAAACTCCAATATCCAACTTATAGTTAATGGCAAAGAAGAAGACGAAATTTTGAGTATGTTAGATGAGTTTATCAATGATTTCAAAGAGCAAAATAACTTAAGGAAAATAGAATCTTTAGAAAAGAAATTGCTTAATAATCTTGATGAAAATTCATACTCTGAGTTAATTAAGCTTAAAAGTCAGCTAAATAGTGATTAAAAAAAAGATAGATTTTTTTCTAACAGTCATTATATATATCCAACACTTCTTATATGGCTGAAAAAATTATAACAAAATCTTTTGAGAGACTTTTAGACAAAGGAAAACATAGAGGATTTATTACCTATGAAGAATTAGGGAAATCCTTAGGAAAAAGAAACGGTACTCAAGAAAATTTAGAAAAAGCCTTTATAATTCTCGTTGATGATAAAATAACATTAGTTGAAAAAAAATCTCAATTCCAATCTAATAAAAAGAAAGAAACTGCTGCTTCAACAGAGGAAAAAACTTCAGATAAAAGCGATGATCCTATCAGAATGTACCTTAGAGAAATGGGTGGTGTAGAATTACTTTCTAGAGAGGGTGAAATTGCAATAGCAAAAAGAATTGAAGCAGGTAAGGATGTAATGATAAATGCCCTCACCCAAAGTCCAATAGTAGGTAAAAAAATCTATGAATGGAAAGAACAAATTGAAAATCAACAACTTTTAGTTCGGGATATTATAGATATCGACTCAACTTATGAAGACTTCGAGTCTCATTCTAATGATGAAGATTTAAAAGCTAATAAAAAATCAAAAGAGCATAATACTAAAGTTAAAGAAAAAAAAGAAGATGATATTAAAAAAAATGATCAAGAAAACGCTCCAACAGAGGAAGATGAATTTAATGTTTCTTTGGCTAAAATGGAGGAAGAAATTAAACCAAAAATTATAAACATTTTAGATTCATTGAATAAGAATTACTCAAAGTTACAGAAATATCAAATTGAAAAACTTGAGTGTTTGTTAGACTCTAAAGAATTGTCTGTATCAAAAAATAAAAATTTTAAAAAAATACAAGAAATATTAGTAGACAATTTTAAAAATCTACAATTAGCACCTCATGTTGTAGAAGAATTGGTTCAAGCTCATTATAAAGAAAATAAAAAGATAGTTTCATTAGAGGGTGTTTTACTGCGTTTAGCAATGGATAATAAAATTTCTAGAGAAGAATTTGTGAAATACTATATTGGAAACGAGATTAATCCAAAGTTCGAGTCTTTTTTAAATGAAAATCAAACTTGGAAAGCTTTTTTTAAAAAATATAAAAAAGATTTCTTTGAAATAAGAGATAGGCTTGTGGAATTTAGCAAGAAAATTGGCTTATCGGTCGGAGAATTTAAAAAACTTGTAAGTCGAATTCAAAAAGGAGAAAGGGAGTCAAGAATTGCTAAGAAAGAGATGGTAGAAGCTAATTTAAGATTAGTAATCTCAATAGCTAAAAAATACACTAATCGTGGTTTACAATTTTTAGACCTCATTCAAGAGGGTAACATTGGATTAATGAAAGCCGTAGATAAATTTGAATACAGAAGAGGATATAAATTTTCAACATACGCTACTTGGTGGATTAGGCAGGCGATTACAAGATCAATAGCTGATCAGGCTAGGACAATTAGAATCCCAGTACATATGATAGAAACAATTAATAAAATTGTAAGGACACAAAGACAAATTATGAGTGAGTTTGGAAGAGAGCCGACACCAGAAGAATTATCAAAAAAACTTGCTATGCCTTTAGAAAAAGTAAGAAAAGTTTTGAAAATCGCCAAAGAACCCGTTTCACTAGAAACTCCAGTGGGTGATGAAGAAGATAGTAGTTTAGGAGACTTCATTGAAGATAAAAATGCATTGCAACCATTAGACACTGCTATACAATCAAATTTAAGTGAGTCTACTACAAAAATTCTAGCATCACTTACACCGAGAGAAGAAAGAGTTTTAAGAATGAGATTTGGAATTGGAATGAATACTGACCACACATTAGAGGAAGTAGGATTACAATTCTCTGTAACTAGAGAACGTATTAGACAAATTGAAGCAAAAGCACTCAGAAAATTGAAACATCCTAGCAGGTCAAAGCAGTTAAAAAGTTTTCTAGAAAAGTAATTGTTTCTGTTGTAAGTATTAATTAAGGGCCTGTAGCTCAGTTGGTTAGAGCAGTACACTCATAATGTATTGGTCCCAGGTTCGAGTCCTGGCGGGCCCACCAAAAATTAATTATTAACAAAATCTCTAAGTTTCTTTACTAAAATTTTTATATCGTTATTATTTGAACTTAGTATTGAGGAAAATTCTTCTTTTTGAGTTCTTGCTAGGCTCAATCCCTCAACTATTAAATCTCTTATTAATGGTTTTTCTGGGTTTTTAGTATAGATTCTCCAGTCTATTTGTACTTTAGGGCCCCCATCCTCAGGTGTTACTACAGATTTAATTATTGTGTAAGTAGCGCTTTTTTTTTCAGACTCAACAACTTGAAATTTACTTGAAGAATAATCTTTCAATCTTGAAGTTAAACTTTTTAGAAAATATTTTTCAAATACAGCCTGATAGTTCGATAAGTCGCTTTCTTTTGATGATTTTCTTAATTCACCAAGCGTATAAAGACCTAATGCATTTATATCAACGTTTTCTAAAGCAATTTTTTCAACAAATTTTACTTTTTCATCATCCGTTAAATTTTTATCTGATAATTTTTCAATTGCTTCAGTAACTAATTCTTGTACGAATTCTTTAGGATCTGAACTATAAGCAAAGAGTGGGTTATTAAATATTAAAAATACGAAAGTTAGAAAAACTTTTAGCCTACTCATCTTTAAGTTCTAATTTTCCAGATTACTCCAATCATCTTGATCATTAAAAGAATTTTTAATTTTGTTTGATCTGTTTTGCAAATAAATACTTTTAAAAGATGAGTATAGATCTAATGAATTCTTTTCTAAACTATCAAAATTGGTCAAGTTTTCAGATCTAAAGTCTACTGCTGAAGCCCCTTTTACTGAGTAATAATCTAAGTTGTTTCCAGAGATGCTAAATAATTCTTTTTCCCTAATTGTAACATGTGCAAAAGGATCCAAATAACTATCTACCACTAAACCAACAGCATCTCTTACTGTGGTAGGACCTAAAATAGGAAGCACAAAGTAACATCCTGGACCTAAACCGTATGAGCCCAAAGTTTGTCCAAAATCTTCTTTACTTGAAACTAATCCCATCTTTTCAGCAGGATTTAAGATTCCAAATATTCCAATTGTAGAGTTTATTATTACACTCCCACTTGAATTTATAAATTGGTTAAAATTTCCCTGAAGTAAAGATGTTGGTATCGACAAGAGTGTTGAGATATTGCTTGTAAAATTGCTTGTTCCATCTTTCAAGGGTTTAGGCAATTTACTAAAACCTTTTGCTATGGGCTCGATTATTGCATTATCTACCGCCATATTAAGTTTAAAGATTGATCTGCTTGTTTTCTCAAAACACTCTTCAGCAGCATAAATCTTTGATGATAAGCTAGAGGCAATTAAAAATAAGCACAGAAATTTAATTATCTTTTTAGAAATCATAAGATAAGCTATATATATAAATTTACGATATATGCTATAAAAATTGTAACCTTAAAAAGTTTTAATTTTGTTAAGATTTAGGTCTAATTTTAAAAAAAATGAGAAATAAAATCGATTTATCGCCAAATTACACTAAAAAAACTAGAAAATTAAAGGACATTAAATTTGTAATTATACATTACACTGGAATGCAATCAGAAATTGAATCAATACAAAGGCTTAAAGATCCAAAAAAAAAGGTTAGCTCACATTATCTGATCAATAGAAAAGGTGAAATTACCAAGATGGTTTCTGATCGACAGACGGCCTGGCATGCAGGAAAATCAAGATGGAAAAATTTTATAAATTTGAATCGTTTTTCAATTGGCATTGAACTAGTCAATAAAGGTCATGAATTTGGTTACCAAAAATTTTCAAATTCTCAAATTAAAAGCTTAATAAACTTATGTAAAGTTCTTAAAAAAAAATACAAAATTAAAAAAGAGAACTTTCTTGGACATTCTGATATAGCCCCACTTAGGAAGGTTGATCCAGGTGAAAAATTCCCTTGGCAAAAATTGAGTAAATACAATTTAGGAGTTTGGTATAAAAAAAATCTTCCAAAAATGAAACTACAAAAAGATATTAAAAGATATTGTTTTTTTAACAATATATATAAAATTGGTTATAGATATTTTTCATTAAAACAAAGCAAAATCAAAAAGGATAAAAAAATCATTAAAGCATTTCAAATGAAGTATTTACCAAACAGAATTTCAGGAAAATTAGATCAAAAAACCCTCAAAATTAGCCACTATTTGGCTTCCCATCATAAAATCTTGAAAAAGCCTTAAATTTTGTTTAAAAATTTATTGCTAGATAATTGGATTGTCGCTGTTAAGTTTTTTAACAGAGGAAAGTCCGGGCTCCGTAAAGACACAGTGCCAGTTAACAACTGGCGAGGGTGACTTCAGGGATAGTGCCACAGAAAATAAACCGCCTAATCAAGGCAAGGGTGAAACGGTGAGGTAAGAGCTTACCGGTTTTTTGGTAACAAAAAACGCATGGCAAACCCCACTGGGAGCAAGGTCAAATAGAGAAGACAAAACGTTTAAACGTAAAAAACTGTCTTTAGTTGGTCTTCTGGGTGAACCGCTTGAGCTTAAATGTAAATTTAAGCCTAGATAAATGACATCTTCAATGACAGAACCCGGCTTACAGATTATCTAGCAAAAAAATATCGTAAATTGTTCTACTTTTGTACTTTTAAATCAAATACAAACTTATTGACTATTTCCTAAAAACCCATACTATCCCAAATAATCCCATAATGGAGGGTGATTTGAAACAGTTTAATAAAGAAGAGTTTTTTAAAAAAAATGTTTTTATCAAGTTACGAAAACAAAATAGACAAGAAAGGTCGGGTTTCAGTGCCAGCAACCTTTAGATCTTATTTAAGCACGATGGGATATAATGGTTTTGTAAGCTATCCGTCATTCAATCATCCCGCTTTAGAAGCTTGCTCACAAGATAGAATTGAAAAATTATCTAACTCAATAGACTCTTTAAATCCTTTTGAGGAAAAAAGGGATTATTTTGCAACTTCAGTTTTATCTGAAAGTGAGAATCATCAATTTGATACGGAAGGCAGAATTTCACTGTCAGCAAAACTTTTAAATCATGCAAAAATTAAAAATAATGTATTATTCGTTGGACTTGGTAAATCGTTTCAAATTTGGGAACCAAAAAATTTCGAGAAATTTAAATCATTTGCAAGAAAAAAAGCTTTTCAAAATAGATCTAACTTAAAATGGGAAAATAAACAGAAAGGGGAGCTGTAATGACTATAAATGTTGGAGGCGGAGAACTTAGAGAACTTAAACCTAGAATCTTAGTAATTGGTGTTGGTGGAGCTGGGGGAAATGCAATCAATGCAATGATCGAAGCTGGTATGGAAGGCGTGGAATTTGTTGCAGTAAATACTGACGCACAAGATCTAAAAATGAGCAAAGCACACGCAAAAATTCAAATCGGAATGAATCTAACCAAAGGACTTGGTGCAGGAGCAAAACATGATATCGGGCAAGCTGCAGCCGATGAGTCAATTAATGAAATTGTTAACTATATTCAAGGAAGTAACATGGTTTTTATTGCATCTGGTATGGGAGGCGGAACTGGCACAGGTGCTTCACACGTTATAGCACGAGCAGCTAGAGAAATGAATATTTTAACCGTTGGAGTTACTACCTTACCTTTTTCTTATGAGGGACCAAAAAGAATGAGAAGAGCGATCACTGGCTTGGAGGAACTTAAGAGACACTTGGATACTGCGATTGTAGTACCAAATCAAAACCTATTTAAAATTGCTAATGAGACCACAGGTTTTGAGGAGTCGTTTAGTTTATCCAATGATGTTTTAAAACACGGCGTTCAAAGTATAACTGATCTAATGGTAAGACCAGGAATGATTAATCTCGATTTTGCTGATGTTGAAACAGTGATGAGTTCTAGCGGTAAAGCAATGATGGGTACTGGAGAAGCAGAAGGAGAAAATAGAGCAATGGCTGCAACCGAGTTAGCTTTAAATAATCCTTTAATTGATGAATATACATTACAAGGTGCAAAAGGTTTACTTGTAAATATTACTGGCGGCAGTGATATCAAACTTTTTGAAGTTGATGCTGCAGTGAATAAAATTAGAGCAGAAGTTGATCCTGAGTCCGAGTTAATTTTTGGCGCTATAAAAGATGAAAATATGAACGGTAAAATTAGGGTTTCAATAGTAGCAACATCTTTGAAAGGGTCCTCTATATCTCCTGAACCAAAACCAGTATTGAATGTTGTAAGCGGGTCAAATGGGAGAAATAATAATTTTTCTGATAATTTATTTTCAAAAAGCAATATCGAACAGAATATTGTTAACTCTATTGACGGAGCAACAGCCTTAAAACTTGATGAAGGTTATGAAATTAGAAATAGCGAAGACCAAAACGCGCTCATCAACAGATTTGAGAATGATGAAGAAGATAAAATCAAAACGGAGGCTCTTTTAAACCAAAGCAATGTCGATGATATTCCAAATGGGGTATCAATTGAAAGTGCATCTTATATGGAAAATTATCAAGAAACTAAAGATGATAGCTCTACCCTTCAAAATGACGATCAATTTTTAGAAAACCATCAAGAGGAATATACCCCAAAACTTTTTTCAGATGATCAATCACAAGAAAACCAAGATCAGAGAGATGACAAAGAAGAAATCAGATCTGAACAGCTATTCGAACAAGACTCAAGCGAAGACGAGGATTTTGAAATTCCTGCATTCTTAAGAAGACAAAAGTTTTAATGATAAATTTGAAGATTAATGAGCTCACAAACCCCATCACTGGAATTTTCCCATTTTCCAGTGATGCTGAGCGAAATTATTCGAATATCTAATCCGAAAAAGGGTGGTTTATTTGTTGATTGCACTTTTGGTGGAGGAGGGTATTCGAAAGCATTACTCCAATTTCCAAATACAAAAATAATAGCTATTGATAGGGATTCTTACGTGATTTCAATTGCGAATGGCCTTAAAAAAAAATTTAAAAATAGATTTCAATTTTTTCAATTAAAATTTAGTCAAATAGAGTCTGTTTTAAAAGAAAATGCTGACACAATTATTCTTGATCTTGGACTTTCATCAATTCAACTTAACAATCTTAATAGAGGTTTTTCATTTAAATCAAAAAAAAATTTAGATATGACAATGGGGCTTACAGAAAAGTCTGCCCAGGATGTTATAAATAATTTGCCAGAGTCACAACTGATGTTGATAATTAAAATATTGGGTGAAGAAAAAGATGCAAAAAAAATCGCAAGAAATATAGTAAAAGCTAGACTCAAAAAAAAAATCACAAAAGTTGATGAATTAGTAAATATAATTGAAAAAAGTAAAATTAAAAACTTTTCAACTAAAATCAATGCAAGTACAAAAACTTTTCAAGCTTTAAGAATATTTGTAAATAAAGAAACTACTGAGCTCATTAATGGAATAATTAAGGCATCTAAATTGTTAAGACCTGGAGGAAAAATTCTAGTTGTTAGCTTTCATTCAATTGAAGATAAAATTATTAAGTATTTTTTTAAAAACTTTTCAAAAAATAGATCAAAACCTTCTAGATATTTACCTGAAATTAAAAATGATAATTTTTCTTTATTTGAAGAATACTCTAATAAAGTAATTAAACCATCTAAAAGTGAGATAAAAAGAAATAATCCTTCAAGATCAGCAAAGTTAAGATACGCAATTAGAAGTAATAAAAAATTTATTTACCCATCTGATTTGGTTAAAAAATTTAAAAAGTATTTAGAAATTGAGGCAATAAATGTTTAAATTCAAAATACTTATTTCTATTACAATTTTTTCTTTTCTTTTAATAGGAACTTCGTCAATTAAAAATGAAACTAGAGAGCTTGAGAAAAAAATTAATATTTTGATAAAAAATAATGTTCAAAAAGAAAAAAATCTAAATGAGGTACAATTAGATTTTTATTATTTAACTTCACCCTTAATGATCGAGAGCAAAATTAAACATTTAGGAGTTAAACAATATATTCATATGGAATATTCAAAAATATTTTTAAGTTTAGAAAATTTTATGAATATTCAAAATAAACATGTAATGAACCAAAATTTAAATGAAAAAAAAATACAAAAAAAATAGAAATTTAAATCAAAATCAAACCAGTTTTTACTTTGAAGACTATTTTGAAACAAATAAAAAAAATAAACATTTCAAAGAAAATAATTTCTTTCAAGATAGATTGTATTTACTTTTTTTTTTATTTTTCTCATTAATATTAATTTTTAGTATACGTATCGTTCATGTATCTCTCTATAATATAGATCTGCACGATCAGAATAACGTTTCCAAAAAATTTGATTTACTTAGACGTGACATTGTTGATAGAAATGGAATTTTAGTATCAAGAAACGTTAAATCTTATCATGCGGCGGTCAACCCTAAACGAATAAAAAATAAGGAAAATTTTTTAATTAAGTTAAGGTTGAACTTCCCAGAACTAGCAATAAAAAAAATAGAAAAAAATCTTGATAAAGGAAAATATTTTTATTTAAAAAAACGTATTACTCAAATTGAGAAGGAAAAACTATGGTCACTAGGCGAAAAGGGAATAGTTTTTGAGCCTTTTCAATCAAGAATTTATACTCACGCAAACTTATTCAGTCATGTAATAGGACAAGTTGATTATGATAATTATGGAATTTCAGGAGTTGAAAGATATTTTGATAAAGAGTTAAAAAATAATAACTTAAAAAGTCAACCATTAGAGTTAACTTTAGATACAAATATTCAACATCTTATTAGCGAGGAATTAAATAAAGCTCTTGTAACTTTTAGTGCAACTGGTGGAGGTTCATTGTTAATGGATATAAATACCGGGGAAATTTTATCTTTAGTTTCACTTCCAAATTTTGACATTAACGTAAGAGCTGATTTAAAAGACAAAAAATATATTAATAAAATAACAAAAGGAGTATACGAGCTTGGTTCAATTTTTAAAACTTTTACAGTCGCGTTAGCCTTAGAAAACAATATTGTCAGACCAAACACAATTATTCAAAATATCCCTAAGTCAATAAAATGTTCTAATCACAAAATCTCAGATATTAAAGAATTTCCAAAAGACTTATCTGTAGAGGATATATTGATAAGGTCCTCTAACATTGGAACTTTATTAATCGCAAGAAAAATAGGTGAAGAAAAGTTTAAGCAATTCATTCAAAATACAGAAATTCTAAAAAGTCCAGATTTACAATTAGAGGAGGTCGGAAATCCAATTAATTTTAAGTGGAATAAATGTAAATTAGAAACAGTTTCATTTGGTCATGGAATTACTACAACTCCTTTACAAGCAGTTTTAGTATATGCATCTTTGGCTAACGGAGGTAGTATCATCAAACCTAGTTTAATTAAAAATACCAAAAACAATAAAATTAAAAGATTAGTTTCTGAAAAAACTAGTATTGAAATAGTAGATATCTTAAGAAAAGTAGTTACTGATAAAAATGGCACTGCTAGTTTAGCTGACGTAGATGGTTACTTTGTTGGAGGAAAAACAGGGACTTCACAAAATTATGATAATAAAAATGAGAACTTAAATACTTTCATATCTGTTTTTCCTTCACAAAAACCTAAATATGCTTTGTTGGTTATGCTTGAAAATCCAAAAGTAGCTAAAGATCTCATTTATGACTACAGAGGCTTAAAAATAAAAGGAACTAGAAACGAGGCTGGTTGGAATTCTGTGTATGTTACCGGCAAAATTATAGAGAAAATTGGACCAATTTTAGCCATAAAAAGCAAAGACTTTAACAATCATTATGTTGCTGAAAGCATTAATTAAAAACTTACCAAAAGAAAAAAAAAGAATTAAAATTAGAGGTCTAGCGATTAATAGTAAAAAAGTGAAAAAAGATTACATTTTTTTTGCTATTAAAGGCAATCAATTAAATGGTGAAAAATTCATTAATGAGGCGATTAATAAAGGTGCATCTGTAATAATCTGTTCAAAAAAATGTAAATTTAGTAACAAATCTATTTTAGTTTTAAAAACATCTAATATCAGATATTTGTTGAGTGAGATTTCCTCAAAATACTATAAATTAAAGCCAAAAAACATCATTGCAATTACTGGAACAAATGGAAAAACTTCTGTTGCAGATTTGTTTTATCAGATACTTGCACTTAATAAAATTCCTGTTGCATCAATTGGAACATTAGGTATTAAACACAAAGGCAAATTGATTAAATCTAACTTAACTTCACCTGATACAATATTGCTTCACAAATTTCTTGAGTATATTAAAAGAAAAAAAATAGATAATGTAATTATTGAAGCTTCAAGTCATGGCTTACAGCAAAAAAGAATTGATCACTTAAATTTAATGGCTGGTATTTTTACGAATTTTAGCCAGGATCACTTAGATTTTCATAAAACAATGAAATCATATTTTGATGCAAAAATGCATCTTTTTAAAAATATAATTAATCCAAAAAAAACAATAATCGTAGATAAATCTATTAAAGAATTTTCAATTTTAAAAAGAATTTCTAAAGCTAGATCATTACGATTAATTGATATTCATAAAACTAAAGTAAAATTAGATGAAATAGTTGGGGATCAATATAATGATTTTCAAAAAAAAAATATTTCTATGGCTGTTGAAGCAGCTAAACTATGTAATATTGAAGAAAGCAAAATTTTCAAATCATTAAAAAAAATAAAAGATATAAATGGAAGATTAGAGCTTGTAAAAACTTTCTCTAACAATGTCCAAGTTTTCGTAGATTTTGCACACACGCCTGATGCATTATTAAAATCTATAAAGGCGTTAAAAAATTCTTATAATTCTGATTTATCATTAGTTTTCGGATGTGGAGGGGATCGAGATTTCAAAAAAAGACCTTTAATGGCAAGAATAGCAAATAAGCATTGCAAAAATGTTTATGTTACTGATGATAATCCGAGAAATGAAAAACCAGAAAAAATTAGAAGAGAAATTATAAGAAATATTGATAATAATTGTTTTAATATTGCAAATAGAGCAAAAGCTATAAAAATGGCAATAAAGAATGCAGAAACAAACGAATTGATATTAGTTGCAGGAAAAGGTCATGAAGATCAACAAATTTACAAAAATAAGATTATTCATATTTCTGATAAAGAGATTATTAGAAATTTAAAATTAAATAGAAAAAAGTTATCAAATCCAAGTATCAACTTTGAGCAAAATAAAGAAATAATTAAAAAATTTAAAAAAAAATCTATAAAGAATTTTCATGGTTTATCAATTGATACTAGAACATTAAAAAAAAATAATATTTTCCTAACAATAAAAGGAAAGAACAATGATGGAGTTAAATTTGTATCTGAAGCTTTAAAAAAGGGAGCAAAGTATATTGTTTCTTCTAGTAATATAAAAAAAAATAAAAGTAAAATTATTAAAGTTGATAATGAAGTCAGATTTTTAAATTATTATGCATCACAAAAAAGAGATAAATCCAGAGCGAATATTATTGCTATTACAGGAAGCGCAGGAAAGACATCTCTAAAAAATTTGATAAAAGATCAATTAGATAGTTTTGGGAAAACTTTTTGTTCACCAAAGTCATTTAATAACTATTTAGGAGTTCCTTTAAGTTTATCAGAATTAAATACAAATCATCAATTTGGTGTTTTTGAAGTAGGAATGAGTAAAAAAGGTGAAATTCATTCACTTTCAAAACTAATCAAACCACACATAGGTATTATTACAAATATTGGAGAAGCACATATTGAAAATTTCAAAAATCTCAACGGAATAGCACAAGCTAAAGGAGAGATAATTAATAATATAAAAAAAAATGGTATTTTGATTTTAAATCGTGATGATAAGTATTATAATTTTTTCAAAAAAAAGGCAGGACTAAAAAAATTAAGAGTTTTCTCTTTTGGTATTAATAAAAAATCCGATGTTTATCCAATCAATTTCAAAAGAATTAAAAAACAAAAAGATATTACTTTGAAAATATTTGATCAAATTTTGAGATTAAAAATTAAAAACATGAATTTACATAATATTCTTGCAACATTAACTTTATTAAAGGTTTTGAACCTCAATTTCTTTAAAACAGCTCATCGATTTATGAATTTTCAACCATCTGAAGGAAGAGGAAAAATTTATGATGTCAAGAGATACAAAAAAAAATTTAAATTAATCGACGAAAGCTATAACGCAAATCCTTTATCAGTTAAAAATGCAATAAGGAACTTTAATTCTATAAAAAAAGAAAAATTTAAAAAATATTTGCTACTAGGCGATATGCTTGAATTAGGCAATAAATCTGAGATGTTGCACAAAAATTTGTCAAAAGTTATTAACAATTCAGATATAGATAAAGTGTTTATTAAAGGTGTAAATACTCTTACTACCTACAAAAATCTCGCTAAAGAAAAGCGTGGAAACATTTTTCAAAGAGAGGAAGATATAGATTTTACTTTAAATAACATTATAGCTAATAATGATTACTTAATGATTAAAGGATCTAATGCTACTGGTTTAAATAATTTTAGTAAAAAAATTATAAAAGGTTATTAATGTTATTCCATTTTTTTACCTCTTTAATTGAACAATACTCTTTTTTCAACGTTTTTAAATATTTAACTTTTAGAACAGGTTTAGCTGTAATGACTTCTTTAATTATAGTTTTTATAATTGGAGGACCTTTAATTAAAATGTTTTCTGAAAAAATGATTACCGGACCTATAAGGCAAGACGGTCCTATTGATCATATTGTTAAAAAATCTGGTACCCCGACTATGGGTGGAGTTATTATAATAATTGGTATTATCTTAAGTACTTTATTTTGGGCGGATTTAAGTAATATTTATATTTGGACATTAATATTTGTATCTTTAAGTCTTGGCGGACTAGGTCTTTTAGACGATATGTTGAAAATTAAATATGAGAATTCAAGCGGCTTAAAGTCAAGATATAAATTTATAGGGCAACTATTAATAAGTGCTTTAGCATTGTTCATTTTAATAAAATATTCTTCTCACGAGTATCTATATGATCTTTATTTTCCTTTTTTTAAAAATTTAATTTTACATATGGGAATATTTTTTATTCCATTTGGTTTATTTGTTATTATCGGAGCTTCTAATGCGGTAAATTTAACAGATGGACTTGATGGTTTAGCAACAGTACCAGTAATGTTAGTAGCGCTCTCTTTTACATTAATTTCTTATGTTGTTGGAAATACAATCTTTTCAGAATATTTACAAATTCAATACATTCCAGATACTGGTGAGTTATCAATTTTTTGCGGTTCAATCGTCGGAGCGTGTTTAGGTTTTCTTTGGTATAATGCACCACCAGCAAAAATTTTTATGGGAGATACGGGCTCTTTATCTTTAGGAGGATCTCTTGCAGCTATAGCGATAATAGTGAAACACGAAATAGTATTAGCTATAGTTGGCGGTTTATTCGTTTTAGAGACAGTGTCAGTTATTATTCAAGTAATATCTTTTAAATTAACTGGAAAAAGAATTTTTAAAATGGCACCTATTCATCATCACTTTGAAAAAAAAGGCTGGGCGGAATCCACTATTGTAATTAGATTTTGGATAATTGCTATTATTCTTGCATTAGTAGGTTTAGCTACATTGAAATTAAGATAATTGATGATATCAAAAAAAAATTTTAGGTTCTATTCCTTTTTAGTTTATGGATTAGGTTTAACAGGTAAATCGGTAGTAAATTTCTTTAATAAAAATGAAGTTAAAAATTTTCAAGTATGGGACGACCAAAATAAGGATTTATACAGAGATAAAAGAACTGTAAATTTGACTAAGACTTTAAAAGATGTGGATTATATTATACTAAGTCCAGGTGTAAGTTTAAGAAAATCTAAAAATAAAAAAAGTCTTATAAAATATAAAAATAAAATAATTACAGACTTAGATCTTTTTTTTTTAATTAAAAAATTTTCTAAAAGCATTGTAGTGACCGGAACTAATGGTAAATCAACTACTTGCAAAATTTTGGCACATGTTCTTAAAAAGAATAATTATCGTACCGTCTTAGGCGGAAACATTGGAGCGCCTGTCCTTAATTTAAAAATAAATAAAAAAGATATTGCTATAATTGAAGCTTCATCATTTCAGCTTTCGCATTCAAAATTTATCAACCCTAATTATGCAATATTGATAAATATTACAAATGATCATCTTGATTGGCATGAAAATATGAATGATTATATAAATTCTAAATTTAAAGTTTTTGCGAATCAGAATAAATATCAATTTGCACTAATAAACAGAAATTTCAAAAATTTATTCAGAAAAAAAAAATTATTGGGAAAATTGATTGTGCCTAATTTAAAAAAGTATATCAAATTCAAATTAAAAATGAAAAACAGCTATCTAAAACTAAATGTGAATGATGAAAATATGTCATTTGTTTATGAACTTACCAAACTTCTAAAAATAAGCCAAAAGAATTTTTTAAATTCTTTAAATACTTTCATTGGTCTTCCGCATAGATATGAAATTTTTATGAAAAAAAAGAATTGTATCTTTATTAATGATTCAAAAGCAACTTCATTTCAATCAACTAAATTTGCATTAAAAAACTCAAAAAATATCTACTGGATTCTCGGTGGAATACCAAAAAAAAAAGATAAAATTATTTTGAAAAATTTAAAAAAAAATATTCTCAAGTCTTATCTAATTGGTAAAAATATAAATTTTTTTAAAAAGCAAATTAAACATCAAATAAAATTTTATGAAGCTGGGACTATTAAAAAATCAATAATAAGAATTTTTCAAGATATTCAAAATTCAAAAAAACAAAATAACACGATATTGTTAAGCCCTTCATCTGCTTCATTTGATCAATACTTAAATTTTGAAAAAAGAGGTGAAGAATTTAAAAAATTAAGTAAGATATATGCAAGAAAATACATATAAATTTTATTTATCTAACTATTGGCGAAATATTGATAAAAAAATTTTTTTCTCTTTTATAATTTTGTTTTCTCTTGGTTTGTTTTTTTCTTTTTCATCAACATCATCTCTAGCTGGTGAGCGGTTGAATAAAGACTATTATTTCTTTTTTTCTAAACATTTAACTTTTACATTTTTAGCATTAATAATTATGATTTTAATTTCAATTTTAAATACATCTCTTTTGAAAAAAATAATAATTCCTTTATTTATAGTATCATTTATTTTTTTAGCGTTAGTCCCTCTGATGGGAGTTGAGGTAAAAGGAGCAAAAAGATGGCTAGATTTCTACTTTTTTAGATTACAACCTATTGAAATTTTAAAACCTTTTTTCATTTTAGTAACCGTAAATATCCTGACCATAGAAAAGTTTCAAAACTCTCAATTAAAATATTTTTTCAGTTTTTTGCTTCTGTCCTCAGTAATAATTCTTTTAATTGAACAACCAGACCTTGGTCAATCTATCTTATTAGTAGGAAGTTGGATAGCTACTGTCTTTATTTCTGGCGTGAGCCTCTTTTATATTTTTAGTTTCTTTTCAATATTTCTAATTTCCATTAGTTTTATATTATATTTATTGCCAGACAAATTTGGATATGTTGTTAATCGTTTAATTTCTTTTATAGATCCTAGCAAAGGTGATAAATTTCAATCCTCGTCAGCATTGGACGCCATAAAGCTTGGTGGATTAACTGGTCAAGGAATGGGAGAAGGAATTTTGAAAGAGAGAGTGCCAGAGGCACATACTGATTATATTATAGCAATTATTTCTGAAGAATATGGATCTATAATATCAATTGTAATTATTTTAATATTTTTATTCATTTCTTTTAGAATTATAAAAAATTGTATTAATCAAAAAGATAAAATAATAAAATTTTCACTATGTGGTCTTGCAAGCTTGTTAATATTTCAAACTTTTATACACGTAGGCGTGAATACTAGTTTAATACCTACAACTGGCATGACACTACCATTCCTGAGTTATGGAGGGTCATCTCTTGTCGGGAGCGCAATACTTGCAGGGGTTATTTTAAATTATACGAAAAATAGAATTTATTTTTATGACTAAAAAGATAAAAGCTTTAATTGTTGCAGGAGGTACTGGGGGGCATGTATTTCCAGGTATAAATTTAGCTTCTTTTTTAATTGAAAAAAATTACAACGTTAAAATTATAACTGATAAACGAGGATATAAGTTTTTTAATGAAAATGATAAAAAAAATGTTTCAGCTTTTCTATCTTCACCATTAATAAAAAAGAATTTTCTTTTTTTAATATTTTCTCTATTGTTAATTTTCATTTCAATATTGAGATCACTGATATTTCTTTTATTCTACCGACCAAACATAATTTTTGGCATGGGTGGTTATGCATCTTTTCCAATTTGTATTGCAGCAGCAATATTGAGAATAAAGTTTATTATTTATGAAAATAACTTAATTATTGGAAGAGCAAATAAAAAATTGCTTCCATATGCTGAAAGAATTTTAGTTTCTACTAAAAAACTCGAAGGAATTAGCTCAAAGTATAATTTTAAGATTACCGAAGTTGGAAATATAATTAATAAAAGAATTATAAATTTTTCATTTATTTCTAAGACTAAAAAAAGAGAACTTAATATTCTTGTTCTAGGAGGTAGTCAGGCAGCTAAAATATTTGCGGAAATTTTGCCTAAAATATTTAAGGAGTGTTCTGAAATTGGTATACCGATAAAAATAATACAACAATGTCTACCGGACCAAAATCATGAACTTAGTTCGTTCTATAAAAATTTAAATATAGAATATGAATTGTTTAATTTTAGTAAAAATATCATTGAACTTTTCCCTAAAGTAAATTTGGCTATAACTAGATCTGGTTCTTCAGTATTAGCTGAGCTTACAAATGCAAATATACCCTTCATATCAATACCTCTTCCCTCCTCAGTAGATAACCATCAATTGAAAAATGCAACTTATTATAAAAACAACAATTTTTCTTTTTTAGTGGAGGAAAAAGATTTAAAGGCCAAACTTTTCAATCTTTTAAAAGGAATTTACGAAAATATATCAAAATTAGATGAAATTATTGCAAATCAAAGACAATATTCTGACAAACATGTCTACGAAAATATTGAAAGAGTATTAAATAAAATTTTGAATGAAAAAAATTAATCTTGGACAAAAAGAATTAATCCATTTTGTAGGTATCGGCGGTATAGGCATGAGCGGTCTTGCTTTAGTAATGAAAAATTTAGGTTTTAAAATTCAAGGAAGTGATCAAAGTAAAAACAAAAATACAATAGTTTGCTCAAGATCAGGAATAAAAGTCTTCATAGGTCATTCAAAAAAAAATATAAGAAATAGTTCAATTTTAGTGAAATCATCAGCCATTAAAAATAATAATAATGAAATTAAATATGCTAGAACAAAAAAAATACCTATCTATTCAAGAGCTGAAGTTTTAGCTGATGTTGTCTCTCTTAAAAAAAATATTATTATTACTGGCTCCCATGGAAAAACAACTACTACGTCATTAGTCTCAAAAATTTTAACTGATCAAAAATTGGATCCTACTATTATAAATGGAGGGGTTATAAACTCTTTCAATAGTAACGCGAAGTTGGGCAAAGGAGATTGGGCAATCCTAGAAGCTGATGAGTCTGATGGAAGTTTTTTAAAACTACCTATAAATTATTCAGTAATAACTAACATCGATTATGAACATTTAGATTTTTATAAAAATTTTAAAAATTTAGAAAATTCATTCATTAAATTCATAGAAAAAACACCCCCCACAGGCAAAGTAATAGTTTGTATAGATGATAAAAATATTAAAAAAATTCTTAGTAAAATTAAAAATAAAAATATTCTTACTTACGGTCAAAGCAAGTATGCAAATTATCAAATTTCGAATATAAGATATAAAATAGGCTATTCTATTTTTGATTTGACCTATGTAGGTTTAAAAAAAATTAAGAAAATAAAAAATATCCATTTAAAATTACTAGGTAAACATAATGTTTTAAATGCTGCTGCTGCAATATCTGTATGTATTAATTTAGGTGTAAACGAAAATATCATAAAAAAATCTTTGAAAAAATTTAGTGGTGTGCAAAGAAGAATGACTAAAATATTTTCAAAAAACCAAAATGAATTTTACGATGATTACGCACATCATCCGACAGAAATAAAGTCTATTTTAGAAGGGGTTAAAAACGTTCATAAAGATAAAAATATTATCTCAGTTTTTGAGCCACACCGTTATTCAAGAATATTATCATTAAAAAATGAATTTGCTAAATGTTTTAAAAACTCAGATATAGTTCTTCTTTGTCCTTTATATGAAGCTGGAGAGAGAAAAAATCGTAAATACGACCAATTCAAATTCGCTAAATCTATCTCAAAGCTTTCAAAAACCCAAGTAGTTGTAATTAAAAGTCAAAATGATTTAAATAAATTTATAAGAAAAAATTTAAAAAATAATGAGATAATAATTGGAATGGGAGCAGGATCAATTTCAAAATGGATGAAAGAGCTTAAAAATATTATATGAGATTAAATCAGGAATTGATAAAAAAATTTAGCAAAAATATTTCAACTAATACGAAACTTTCTAATTACAGCTGGTTTAATTTGGGAGGCCCGGCTGAATATTTTTTCAAACCTAAGAGCAAAGAACAATTGATTGAATTTTTAAAAGAAAATAAAAGTAACAAATTAAAGTTAACAATTATAGGAGCTGGCTCTAATCTACTTATAAGAGATAAAGGAATTAAAGGAGTTGTTATTAAACTCGGTTTACCTTTTTCAGATATTAAGTTAGTTGATAAAGAAGTAATCCAAGCTGGTGCTGCAACTCTTGATCGAAAAGTTTCTAACTTTGCAAAAGACAATGGAATTGGAAATCTTGAATTCCTCTCATGTATACCTGGTTCATTAGGAGGTGCAATTATAATGAATAGTGGCTGCTACGGAAATGACATTTCTAAAGTTTTAGTATCTATGAAAGTTATTGATTTGCAGAGTTGTAAAGAAAAAGAAATTAAAAGAGAAGATATTGAATTCTTTTATAGAGGATCAAATCTGCCAAATGGATTAATTATAACTTCAGTAAAATTAAAAGGAAAAAAACAATCAATAGAAATTATTGAAAAAAAACAGTATGAGCTTATCCATAAAAAAAAACTTACTCAACCCAGTCAAATTAAAACCTGCGGAAGTACTTTTAAAAATTTTAATGATAATCAAAAAGCATGGCAGTTAATAAAACAATCTGGATGTGACAGTTTTAAAGAAGGTGATGCTGAAGTTTCTAAAAAACATTGTAATTTTTTTGTAAATAATGGAAAAGCTAATGCTTCAGATATTGAAAAATTAATAAATAAAGTTAAAGAAACTGTAAGCAAAAAAACAGGAATTGATCTTGAACTAGAGATCAAAATAATTGGTGATTAAAAAAAAATTTAAAAATGTACTAGTCGTTGTTGGTGGAGATTCCGGCGAAAGAGAAATTAGTTTAAAAAGTGGAAAAGCATGTGTTAAGGCACTCCAAAAAAAAAATTATAATGTTTCTACACTTGATCCAAAATTCAAAAATCTGAACTTAATTAATAAATTGAAAACAGATGTGATCTTCAATGCATTACATGGCAAAGGTGGAGAGGATGGCGTTGCTCAAAGTTATTTTGAGTATTTGAAGATACCTTATACTCACTCAGGTGTTGTAAGCTCTTATAATTCAATGAATAAAATCATTTCAAAAGAACTTTTCATTAAAAATAAAATTTTAACTCCAAAATATTTCACCTTAACAAAAAATGACTTCAATAATAGGAATCTTAAAAAGCTTATTATGAAAAAAAAAATATATTTCCCTATAGTTATCAAACCAATAAATGAAGGCTCAAGTTTAGGCGTGAGAATTGTTAAAAATTTCAAGGATTTGTATGAATCTTCAAAACTATTATTTAGAAAATATAATCAATTATTATTTGAAAATTTTATTGGAGGACAGGAGATACAAGTCGCAGTGATTAATAATAACGCGTTGGGTGCAATTGAACTTGTCCCGAAAAGATCATTTTATGATTATAAAGCTAAATATACTAAAGCAGCAAAAACAAAACACATTATGCCAGCAAGACTTAATCAAAAAAAATATTCTCTAATTTTAAAATTAGCAAAAAGAGCTCATAAATCTTTAGGCTGTAGAGGCGTTACAAGAACTGATTTCAAATTTTATAAAAACAAATTCTATCTTTTAGAATTAAATACGCAGCCAGGAATGACAAGTCTTTCTTTAGTTCCAGAAATAGCAAGTCATTCCGGAATAATTTTTGAAGATTTGGTAGAAAAGATTTTATTGGATGCAAGTATAAATCGATGAAAAAAAGATTTTTATTTGCTTTAGTACTTTTATTACTACTAAGCACATATAACGTCCAAAAAAAAATAAATTTAAACTCTAGATTAAATATAGAAACAATTTACGTTGAAAATAATAAATTTACTGATGAGACAATATTAAAAAAAAAACTTTCATTTTTGTACGAAACAAATCTTTTTTTACTTAACGAAAAAGACATTAAAATTAAATTAAAAGAAATAGATATGATTGAGAGTTTTGAAGTAAAAAAAATTTTTCCAAATAAGATAAAAATAAAAATTTATGAAAATATTCCTATCGCAATAATTCAAAACAAAGTAGAAAGAAAATTTTATACCACTAACGATAAAGCAATCAACTTTATTGAATTAAAGGAATTTAGTAATTTACCTATTGTATATGGAGATCATAAAAGTTTTAAAAAATTTTATAAAGTGTTGAAAAAAATTAATTATCCCTTAAATGAAATAAAGAAATTTTATTTATTTGAATCTAATAGATGGGATATTGTTACAAAAGAGAATCAAACAATTAAACTGCCAATTAAAAACTACGAGACAAGTTTGCAGAATTTTATCAATTTAAAAGACCAGATTAATTTTAGTAAATATAAAACTTTTGATTATAGAATTAATGATCAAATTATTCTAAAATGATTTATGGAAACAAATTCTCTCAATTTATTCATAGAAATAAATAATTTAGAATTTGTTTTTGTTGTAGTTGAAAGTAATGACAATAATTATTCAAAAATTATTTTTAAACAAAAAATTCCAATCCAAGGTATTAAAGAAGAAAAAATTTTTGATTACGACTCGATACTAAACACTTTTAAAGAAAAGATAAATTCATTAGAAAAAAAATTAAATTTTTTTTTTAAAGATGTTGTTCTAATCATTGATAATTTTGATTGTTCTTTAATAAGTTTTTCAGGTTTCAAAAACCTAAATGGATCTCAACTCATGAAAGAAAACATTACCTACATTTTAAATTCTTTAAAATTAAAAATAAATGAAGTAGAAAATAAAAAAACTATTTTACATATTTTTAACACAAGATTTATTCTTGATAATAAAGAAATGATTAATTTACCGATTGGCTTATTTGGAAATTCTTACTGTCATGAATTATCTTTTTTTTTAATAAATAATAATGACTATCAAAATCTAAAAAAAATTTTGAGTGAGTGTAATTTGAAAATTAAAAAAATTATTTCAAAAAATTTTATTGAAGGAGCTTCTCTTATCAAGTCAAATTCTAATCTTAATAACTTATTCAAAATTGAAATAAGTGAAGAAGTATCAAAACTCATATTTATAGAAAACTCCTCTTTAAAATTTACTCAAGAATTTAAATTCGGTTCAAATCTAATTATACATGATATTTCAAAAATAACAGGATTAAAAATAGATATTATAAAAGATATTTTAAGCAATTCAGATTTTTCGAAAAACAAATTAGAAGATTTAGTTGAAGAAAATTTTTTTAAAAATAACAATTATCGTAAAATAAGAAAAAAATTAATATCAGAAATTGCTAGAGCTAGAATTGAAGAACTTTCAGAAATTATTCTACTCAAAAATATTAATATGAAATATTTCTTAGAAAAAAAACCTACAATTTTTTTAAATTTAAAAGATATTTTAATTGATCAAAAGTTTATTAACTCTTTTAAATTATCTTTTTCAAAGAATGACAATTTTGATTTGAGAATTATAGAAAATAATGTCTTAGATAGTTTTTATAATAACGCTAATGAAATAGTTCAATTTGGGTGGAAAAAAGAAGCTGTGCCTATTACCTTAGAAAAAAAGTCAATATTAGCAAGATTATTTAGTTTCATATTTGATTAAATTTTGTTTTTTTTAGAAACATTAGTTGTTTTAATGAATTTTCATTAGTTATGTATAAAGTTGTAAATGTTAAACATATATCAACAAACTATTGCAAAACCACTCTCTTTTAGTGGTATAGGTCTGCACTCCGGGAAAAAAGCTACATTAACAATTTATCCAGGAGCAGAAGATCAAGGTATTGTATTTAAAAGAATAGATTTACAAAAAGATAATGTTATTTTTGCAGACTACAAAAGTGTTTCCTCTGCAAGATTATGTACAACATTAGAAAATGAAGTTGGTGCAAAAGTTTCTACAGTCGAACACTTGCTCGCAGCTCTTTATATTTCAGAAATAGATAATGTTGTGATTGAAATAAATAATGAGGAAGTGCCAATAATGGATGGTTCAGCTAGGAAATTTGTAGAAACTTTAAAAAAGACTGAAATAAAAAAATTAAACAAAAAAAGAAAATACCTAAAAATTCTTGATAAGGTTTCTTTAAATGATGGAGAAAAAAATATTTCTATAGAACCTAATAACCAGTCATTTGAAGTAAATTTTGAGTTAAATTATAATAATAGAATTATTGGAAAGCAAAGCAACAATATTAATTTTCAAATTGATAATTTGGAAGAAATTTGTGAGTCAAGAACTTTCTGTTTATTTGAAGATATTCAAAAAATTAAAAAAATTGGTTTAGCAAAAGGTGGTTCTTTAGATAACGCTCTTGTAGTTGATAATGATAAAGTTTTAAATGATCATGGTTTAAGAAATGAGAAAGAATTTGTTAATCATAAAATTTTAGATTTAGCTGGGGATTTTCTTTTATCAGGTTACAGAGTACTTGGTAAAGTAATTTGCTATCAAGGCGGTCACGCTTTAACAAATATGTTTTTAAAAAAACTATTAGACTCAAAGTCATCTATCTCTGTTTTTGAGCTTAAAGACAATGTTGTTTCAAAAAAAACTAATAATTCCCAATCAATCAAGTTGGCTGTAAGCGCCTAGGTCAAATTTTTAACATATAATTTTAATTTTAATCTGTTATTAATTTAATATGTTTAAAAAAGTAACTATAATAATATTTTATTTTATCATTTTTAGCGCTTGTTCAAAAAATCAAGAAGAAATTATTTACCAACCATTAGAAAAAACAAACCCTTACGAATTGTACAAAGAGGGTTTAGCAGCATTTGAAACAAATGATTTTTTTTTTGCAAACAAAAAATTTTCGGAAGCAGAATTAAACTTTGAAGAAACAGAATTTGCAGCGAAATCTGCAATTATGTCTATTTTTTCACTTTATGGGTTGAATTTTTACGAAGAGGCTATTGAAAATTTAGAGAGATATTTTATGACTTATCCTTCTGACAAAAATATAATATATGCGCATTTTCTTCAGGCAACTATTTATTTTGAACAAATTAGTGATGAAAAAAAAGACTTAAAACCTTTATTACAAGCAGATAAAAAAATAGATTTTTTTCTTAAAAATTATCCAAATACAGAGTACGCAATAGACCTAAAATTTAAAAAAGACTTAATTCAAAATCAAATTGCTGCAAAAGAACTTTATGTGGCTAAATATTATATTACTATAAAAAAATGGGTTCCAGCAATTCAAAGATTAAAAATTATTGTAAATAAATACGATAAAACAATTTTTATCGAGGAAGCGCTTCATCGCTTGATAGAAATTCACTATCACCTAGGATTAGAGAATGAAGCAAAAAAATATGCTAATATTTTAGGATACAATTATAATTCTAGTGAATGGTTTCAACAATCATATAAAATTTTAAATAAAGATTATGAATTCATTAATAATAAAACTATCAAAGAAGACGATAGTTGGTACAAAAAAATAATAAATAAAATCAAGTAGATTAGATGATAAAAAAAAATGATGTCATACGTATTTTTAAAAAAAAATTAAGTGATCTAAAAAAACATAATAAACATTATTTTGATGATGATAATCCTGTTATTTCGGATAAAGATTACGATGAGTTGAAAAAGGAGATTATAAATTTACAAGAGAAATATAATTTTTTAAAAGATTTAAAATTAATTGACAACTTGGTTGGATTCCCGCCAACAAAAAAATTTAAAAAAATAAAGCATTTGAAACCAATGCTTTCATTGTCAAATGCCTTTGATAAACAAGATATGATTGATTTCATTAAAAAAATTAAAAATTACTTAAATGATCATGAAAATAATATTGAGTTTTTTTGTGAGCCAAAAATAGATGGAATTTCAGCTACACTAATTTACGAAAATGGGGACTTAGTTAAAGGTCTTTCTAGAGGAGATGGGATCACAGGAGAGGATATTCTGGAAAATCTGAAGACAATTTCTAACATACCTCAAAAGATTAAAGGAGATAATATCCCTAAACTTCTTGAAATTCGTTGTGAGGTTTATATAGGTAAAAAAGATTTTTTTAAGATAAAGGATAAATTCGCTAACCCAAGAAATGCAGCAGGCGGCTCCTTAAGACAAAAAGATCCTAAAGAAACTTCAAAAATTCCTTTAAGATATTTTGCTTACGGATTTGGAGCAGTTGAACCAATGAAGTTCTTAAAACAATCTGAGTTTTTATCTAAAGTAGCAGACTGGGGCTTTTGCGTAAATTCTTTATCTCAAATTGCAACTAACATTGATGAAATAGAAAAAAAACATAACGATATAGACGCACAGAGATCCTCTTTAGATTATGATATTGATGGATTAGTTTTTAAGGTAAATGATTTAAACTTACAAAAAAGATTGGGATTTACATCAAGTTTTCCAAGATGGGCGATCGCATACAAATTTTCGGCAGAAAAAGCAGTTACAAAAATTAAAGATATTATTATCCAAGTAGGAAGAACTGGTGCAATTACACCTGTCGCAAAAGTAGAGCCAGTCACAGTTGGTGGTGTTGTCGTATCAAATGCCACTTTGCATAATGAAGAAGAAATTCAAAGAAAAGATATAAGGTTAGGTGACGTAATACAAATCCAAAGGGCAGGAGATGTTATCCCGCAGGTTTTAATGGTAGATAAATCAAAAAGAGAGAAAAAAAGTAAAAAATTTATATTTCCCAATAAATGTTTGTGTGGTTCAACTACAGTAAAAGAAATCAGTAAAAGTACGAAAAAAGAAGACGCAGTGAGAAGATGTTTAAAAGGATATGATTGTAAATTTACTGCTAGAGAAAAACTTAAACATATTGTTTCAAAGGAAGCATTCAATATTGACGGCTTAGGAAAAAAAGTCATTGATCAATTTTGTGACTTAGGACTAATCAAAGAACCAAGCGATATATTTCAATTAAATTATAAAAAAATTAAATCTTTAGAAGGGTGGGGTGAGCTTTCTGTAAATAATTTAGAGCAAGCGATTGATAAATCAAAAAAAATAAGCTTAGACAGGTTCATTTATTCAATCGGCATAAGGCATATAGGTCAAGAAAATGCAAAAATTTTAGCATCTTTTTTTATTTCGATTGAAAAATTTTTTCAATTGTTTAAACCCAAAAATAGAGAAACTATTTTAAAGAACTTGGTTGAATTAGACGGGATAGGTCAAACTCAAATCGATTCAATTAATACATTTTTTTCAAATAGTAAAAATATAAATATAGTTACCAATTTAGTTAAAAAACTAATCATTTCTGAAATTTCATTAGAAAAAAAATCAGGTTTTTTTTCTAGTAAACGATTAATGTTTACCGGAGGATTTAAAAATATGAGCAGGTCTGAGGCTAAATCAATAGCAGAAGATAAAGGTGGAAAAGTACTAGGTTCAATATCAAAAAAACTTGATTTTTTGATAGTAGGAAATTCTAAACCTACAAAAAAAAAAATAGATCAAGCCAAGAGTTTAGGAATTAAAGTGATAACAGAAAAAGAATGGGACAAAATTTTAAATAGCTGAGCATGCATTTTTAAGATCTAAAATTTCACTTTTATTCATCGCACTTTTGAGCTTATCAAATACTTTTTTATGATATTTGTTAATCCATTTCTTTTCATTTTTATTTAGAATATTTTTATCAATTAAATCTTTGTCTATTGGAGCAAGAGTTAAATTTTCAAAGAATTTTCGATTTTTTTCTCTTTTTACATATATTAAATTTTCAATTCTGATACCGAATTTATTTCTTTCGTAATAACCTGGTTCGTTTGAAACGACCATACCTTCTTGAAGTATAATTTTGTTGCTTTTAGAAATAGCATGCGGGCCTTCATGAACGTTAAGAAAGTACCCAACACCGTGACCAGTTCCATGAGAATAGTCTAGACCTATTTGTTTTAAAAATTTTCTCGCTTGTATGTCAATTATTGATCCAGATGTATCATTTTTAATCTTGAAATCAGCAACTGCAATATGACCTTTAAGAACTCTTGTAAAAATATTTTTTACTCTTTTATTTGAATTGTTAAGTGAAATTGTTCTTGTTACATCTGTTGTTCCAAATTCATACTGCCCTCCAGAGTCTACCAAATAAATTTCACCATTTGAAAGAGTTCTATTTGTTTTTTTTGTAGCTTTATAATGAATTATTGAACCATTTGGACCTGTTCCTGAAATGGTAGGAAAACTTAAAAATTTAAATTTTTTGTTTTTTTTTCTAAATTGGTAAAGCTTATCAGAGCCACTGATTTCAGTAATTTTTTTCTTACTGAAATTTTTCTTAAGCCAAAAAAGATATTTTGTTAGGGCAGCTCCATCATATTTATGTGCCAATTTTATATTCTCTATTTCTTTTTTAGTTTTAATTGCTTTAAATGAATATATCGGATCTTGAAAATCCAACACTCTATTTCTTTTTAAAATTGTGTTTTCAAAGTAAACGGAGCAAGTATTTTTGTCGATTATAAATTTTTTCCTATTAATTTTTGACAGAATCTCATTAGTTAATTTCAAATCTGTAAAGTTTATATTTTTAAATTTTTTCCTTAAAGATAAAGATATTTTTCTTAAATCGCAAAAAAAATTCACTTTTTTGTATTTATCAATTAAAATATAGCATTCTGGAATAGGGGAATAATCTGAGTCTTTTCCTCTAATATTAAGTAGCCAAGCGCTGTTTTCACTCGAAGTAATAAAATGAAAATCTGCACCTTTATTTTTAAGATAAGAAACTACTTTATTAATTTTAGACTTATAACTTTTACTTACTGAATTGCCCGGTAGAATATAAAATTTTTTTTTATTATTTTGAAATTTTCTCTTCCAAATCTCATCTACTAAATTTTTATTTAATGGTTTAAATTTACAATTGGTTTTTCCAAAAAATATTTGAATAGTTTTTTTGGTAAACAATTTAGGATCAAACCCAATTAAGTATTTTTTATTTTTCAAAATATCAAAAGGCATTTGTTTTGGAAAAGTTATTATTTTGAAAAAATCTCCGCTTTGCTTTTTTGCTTGTAGCGTATATCTTCCGTCAATAAATAAATAATTCTTTTTTTTTAAAATCAGAGAAAAACCGTAAGAGCCCGAAAAGTTACTAATATAATTAAGCCTATCATTATAGTCAGGAACGTACTCACCAAAAAACTCATTATTTTTTGGGATTAAGTAACCATCAATTTTTTCTCTATTAAAAATTTTTCTTAATTTATTTATTTTTTCCATTTCAGCATTTTATTTTTTTTATACCTATCCCATCCAGGACTTCTATAGTCTTCATCAAAGTCTATAAAACTATCTTGATTAAATTCAAATTCATCTTTCTCAACCTCATTAATTTCATTTTTTTCGACACTTTCATCAGGTATTTCATTAACAAATCTTGATGGCAGAGAATCCATCCAATCTCCATGATATGCTCTTTTCATTGCAAAAGATAAATAAGCTTCTTTTTTTGCTCTTGTAATTCCGACGTAAGCAAGTCTTCTCTCTTCCTCAAGTGCAAAGTCTCCTTTTTCTTCTAAAGATTTTTGATGAGGAAATAGCCCTTCTTCCCAACCTGGAAGAAATACAACATCGAACTCCAAACCTTTAGCCGCATGCATTGTCATTAAATTGATTTTAGCTCCTTCCCACTCTTGATCTATTGAGGTAGCCAATGCGACATGCTCTAAAAAATCTTGTAAGTTGTCGTAATCTTGCATAGCTCGTAACAACTCTTTCAAATTTTCTAACCTATTTTCATTTTCTAAATCTTTTTTATTTTTGAGCATTGATGAATATCCTGACTCATCTAATATTAATTTGAGTAAATCATGATGCTTCATACTAAGCGAATCTTTACGCCATTTTTGAATCATCTTGATAAGTTGATTTAGTGTAGTTTTAATCTTTGGCTTAAATTCTCCTTTTTCAATAATTTTAATTATAGAGTCCTCTAAACATAATTTATTTTTTTTTCCAAAATTGTAGATTAGATTGAGTGTGCTTTCCCCAATCCCCTTTTTTGGCGTACCAATAACTCTTTCCAAAGCCAAATCATCAAATTTTTGATTTACGATTCTTAAATATGAAACCGCATCTTTTATTTCTGCCCTTTCATAAAATTTTATACCTCCTAAAACTCGATAACCAATGCCGACTTGAAGAAATCTTTCCTCAAATTCCCTGGTTTGATAGATTGCTCTGACTAAAATCGCCGTGTCGTTTAATGAATATTTATTTTTAATTTTTTTTTCAATTATATCGCTTATACCCTGCGCTTCGTCTTTTCCTGTTCTATAACAATTCAGTTTAACTAGCTCACCCTGAGTTGCCGACGACCATAATTTTTTACCGACTCTATTTGAATTATTTGATATTAAATTCGAAGCAGTTTCTAATATATTTTTTGTTGATCTATAATTTTGTTCTAATTTAAAAACTTTACAGTTTTTATAAATCTGATCAAAAGTGAGAAAATTTTTAATTTCAGCGCCCCTCCAGCTGTAAATTGATTGGTCATCATCTCCTACACAGCAAATATTTTCTTTATCGTTGACCAATAAATTTAACCATTTGTTTTGAATAAAATTAGTATCTTGAAATTCGTCAACTAATATATATTTAAAGTTATTGTTATAAATCTCTTTAATATCCTTATGATCTTCAAAAAGTTTCACACAAAACAAAATTAAATCTCCAAAATCAAAAGCGTTTAAATCTTTTATTTTATTTTGATATATTTCATATACTTTTAATATTGATTTTAAAATTGAACTTGACTTTTCAAGTTTTACATCTTTAGGCAATAGACCTTTATTTTTCCATTGATCTATATGATATAAGATTAATTGAGGAGAAAATTTCTTAGCATCCAAATCCTCGGCCTTAACTATATTCCTTAAAAGCTTTTTTTGATCGTCTGTATCTAAAATAGTAAAATTACTTTTATAACCAAGAGCCTCAGCATGTCTTCTTAAAATTTTTACACTTATTGAATGAAATGTTCCAAGCCAAGGTATAGAGCTTGAACTTCCCTTTATGTGCTGCATCACTCGGTTTTGCATTTCCTTTGCAGCTTTATTAGTAAATGTTACACATAGTATTTGATTAGGAAATGCTTTTTTCTTATCGATAATGTGCATTAATCTGGTTGTTAAAACTCTTGTCTTACCTGAACCAGCACCTGCAACAATTAAATTAGGCCCTTCAGTGCTAAGCACTGCATCTTTTTGCTCTTTGTTTAATTTTTCTATTAATTTTACTATGTTATTCATAATTTGAAATTTTCATTTATATACTAGTTACAAAAATAAAAAAAATGATAAATAAAATCTACAAAACAATTCACAACAAATTTTCAATATTTTTTAAATTTGTTTTTTTTATAAGATATCTTTTTGTAGTTTTCTTTGTCGCAACATTCCTTTTCTTAATTCTACCCCTTTTTTTTGACTATAAAAAAAAAGAGATAATTATAAGCGATCAATTATTTCAATCTTATGGTTTAAAAATTAATGAAATTGAAACCATTAAATATCAACCTTTTCCAACTCCTCATTTACAACTGATAAATTCTTCAGGAAATTTGTTTTCTAATGACATTGATGTCAAAATTAATAATTTAACATTATACCCTAATCTTCCGAGTGTATATAATTTTAGTAACTATCAAATTAATAAAATTAAATTAAATAAAAGTAGAGTGGAAATAGATGCTAATCAAATAAGTGAACTAATCAAAAACCTTTTAAGCTTAGATAATAAAATATTTTTAAAAGATTTAGTTTTAAAAGTTCAAAATGATAAAATCAATCTTGTAAATTTAAAAAGCATCAATTTCAAAAATTATGGTTTTAAAAGAAATAATATAGATGGTGAGATATTTGATAGGATATTTAAGATTAAATTTTCAGATAAATATAGAAATTTAAAATTTAAATTATTAAATACTGGAGTCTCCGCCGAAATTGATTTTGAGAATATCGAAGAGGGTCTCGTTAAAAAAGGAAAATTAAAAAGTAGGTTATTAACTTCAAATTTAAAACTAAATTTTATTTATGACAATAATTCTTTAAAAATTAATGACCTTTTTTTTAGAGATAGAAGACTGTCTTTTGACGGTAGTGGCAACTTAAAAATTAATCCTTTTTTTGAAATAGTTCTCAATTCAAATATCAGAAATTTTAGATCAGAAATATTTTCAAATTTAGATTTATCTAAATTCTTTAATATGAAAGACTTAATTAAAAAACTAAACAGTCAAATAAATATTAATTATAAGGCAAGAAAATTTAGTAATGACTCAATAAATGATATTTCTTTGAAAACTAAATTAGAAGCAGGTAGATTGAGTGTTTCAAAAATTTTATCAGTCAAAAATAGTAACGCGATTTGTAAAGGAGAAGTGAATTTATTAGAAGATTTTCCTGTTCTCGATTTTAACTGCTCTTTTGTTTCACCGGATAAAAGAAAATTTTTAAAGAAGTTAGATATAAATTATAAAACAAAAAACGAGCCTTTTAATTTAAGCTTAAAAGGCAAACTTAATATTTTAAAGAATAAAGTAAATTTTGATTTTATTAAAATGAATAATTACGAAGCTTCAGCTGAAGACTTAAAATATTATAAAAATATCTTTGAAACTAGTTTTTTTGAAAAGAATTCTTTAATGAATTTTAATAAAGAAAATATAAAAAAATTTATTTTAGAAATTTTGTAATTATTTAGGCTTTGTCATTTTGATGGGGCTCATTATTCGATCATATTCTTTTTCTTTTATAAGACCAGACTTTATTACTTCATGTTTTAAAGTGGTGCCATTTTTATGAGCTGTCTTTGCAATATTGGCAGCCTTATCATAACCAATCTTTGGAGCCAAAGCTGTGACGAGCATTAAAGAATTTTCTAAAAGATTTTTTATTCTTTTTTTATCAGCTTTAATACCTTTCACACAATAAAGAGCAAAAGTTTTTGATGAGTCACTCATTATTTCAATTGATTGCAAAATGTTATGAATAATTAGAGGTTTGAAAACATTAAGCTCAAAATGTCCGTGTGAGCCAGCCATAGTAATACCATTATGATTTCCAATTACTTTAACACAAACCATTGTAACTGCTTCTGATTGAGTTGGATTTACTTTACCAGGCATAATTGAAGATCCAGGTTCATTTGATGGTAAAATTAACTCTCCATATCCTGCCCGAGGTCCAGAACCTAAAAATCTTATATCGTTTGCTATTTTCATTAAACACACTGCAGTAGTGTTTAAAGCACCAGAAAAATTTACGATTTCATCATGAGCGGCTAAGGATGCAAATTTATTTTTAGACGGTTTAAAAGGAAGTTTAGTTATTTTGCTTATTTCTTTTATAATTTTCTTGTCAAAATTTTTTCTTGTGTTGAGACCTGTACCTACCGCAGTTCCTCCCTGTGCCAAATAATAAATCTCTTTTAAAGCAGCTTCTATTCTTGTAATGCAATTTTTTAATTGGGTTTGATATCCCGAAAATTCCTGACCCAAAGTTAAAGGTGTTGCATCTTGTAAATGAGTTCTTCCGACTTTAACAATTTTTTTAAATTCTTTTGATTTTCTTGCTAATTCTTTTTCTAATAATTTAAGCGAGGGTAAAAGTTTCTCTCGTGCTTTCAAAGCTATTGAAATATGCATAGCGGTAGGGAACACATCATTAGTCGATTGAGATTTATTTACGTGATCGTTAGGATGAATGGGTTTTTTTGTACCCATTTTGCCTCCCATCAATTGTATAGCTCTATTAGCTATGACTTCATTCACATTCATATTTGTCTGTGTGCCAGAACCTGTTTGCCATACTTTTAAAGGAAAATGTTTATCATGTTTTCCTTTAATAACCTCCTCAGATGCCTTTACGATGTATTTACTCAATCTAGGCTCTAAGTCTTTATTTTTTGCGTTTACTATTGCTGCTGCCTTTTTGATTATTGCAATTGAGTGGATAACTAATGGCCTAACTAGAAAATCGCCGATATTAAAAAATTTATTGGATCTTTCAGTTGAAGCTCCCCAATACTTATCACCAGGTACTTTTATTTTTCCAATACTGTCAAATTCTGTTCTGTATTTCATCTTTGATTCTTTGCTATAATACACTTTAATATGTCAATTATAAAACATAAAGGACGAGAAATGAGCAATTTTGAAAGTGTTAAAAAATTCATGAAAACATTTGGTCAAGAGGTAAAAGAAAAAGCTGAATTTCCAAGCGATAAAATCACCTCATTAAGATATGATTTAATTAGCGAGGAATTATCTGAGTTTAAAGAGGCGATTAATAACAAAGATATAAAAGAGGTCGCAGATGCTCTTACCGATATTTTGTATGTAACTTATGGAGCAGGACATGCATTCGGGATCAACCTAGATAAATGTTTTGAAGAAGTTCAAAGATCAAATATGAGCAAGCTAGGTAAAGATGGTAAACCAATTTATAATGATAAAGGTAAAGTTATGAAAGGACCAAATTATTTCGAACCAAATCTAAATAAATTTGTTGCATGATGAAAAACAACTATCATTGGATACTACTGGGAATAGCAGCTGGTATTGTCGTTTATTTAATAGATAAATATATTTTTTAAATTTGCTCAACTTGATGAGAAAATTAAAACCAAAACCACATCAATTTTGGGCATGGTGCTCAACCTTAACAATTTTGGCGGGAGCTATTGTGGCAGCTTTTGGATTTTATCCTTTATATTGTTATATCTTTCTTTTAGGCAATAGCAGCTTAGCAATAATATCTTGGTTATGGAATGAAAAATCTTTGGTAGCTTTGAACACTGGGCTGGCAAGTATTTATTTAATTGGTCTCATTAATCTTTATATCAATTAGAGGGGGCGTTCTGTCCCAGTGCCAGGTGCACCAAACTATTATAAAAAGGATTATATCAACTTTCTGAAATGAACTATTTTTTTAGTAAAAAAACTAATAAAACTAAAATTAAATTTTTATTGCCAATAATAATAGCAGTAGGTTTTTTATTATTTCTTTATTCAATGATTGGCAATAATAAATATAACAATATAAAACGATATTTTTCTATAGAACAAAAAAATACTATAAAAAAATATATTTTTCCTTACACACATATATCAGAACTACAAAAACAAATTGATGACTTATCCTATGTAAATAAAGAATTGAAATATAAGGAGACTTTAAAAGACATTGAGATTTACAAAAACTCTAAACTTAGTAACGGCATGTTTTTAGAAAGATATCTATTGCGAGGCTTTTACTACGGAATTAAATTTGGAAATCCTGGAAGTGGCTATTTTGATTTTTATGACAATAATATTTTTATTTTATCCTCTCGAGGTATTTTGGGCTATTCTAAAAATATTAATGATGGAAAACCAATTAAACAAATTAAAAATAACATTAACGAATTCATTGGATTGAAACAATTTAAAAAAGGCAATTGGTATTCTCTTAAAGATATTCTTATTTATAAAGATAAGATTTTTATATCTTACACGGAAGAGCTTAAAGAAAATTGTTGGAATACTAGCTTATTATATGGAAAAATTGACTATGAGAATATAGAATTTAAAAAATTATTCTCAGCAAAGGAAGAAGATTGTATTCATAGATGGAGGAATAAAGATAAAACTTTTCACGCTAATCAATCAGGGGGTAGGATAGTTCCATTTGATGATAATCATGTTATGTTTACAATAGGTGATTGGAGGCAAAATTATCTCCCACAAAATAAAGAAAGTGTGAATGGAAAAATTCTTAAAATTAATATTGAGAACGGTGGATACGAACTTATTTCAATGGGTCATAGAAATCCACAAGGATTGTACTATGATAAAGAAAATAATTTTATTTTAGAAACTGAACATGGACCAATAGGTGGAGACGAAATTAATTTAATCGAAGTTAAAAAAATAAATAAAGAAAAAACTTTAAATTATGGTTGGCCGATAGCATCATATGGAGAACATCAGCCCGGAACTCCAAAAGAACAAAAAGAAAAGTATAAAAAATATCCATTATATAAATCCCATAAAAAACACGGATTTATTGAACCTTTAAAATCGTTTCAACCTTCAATTGGTATTTCAGAAATTGTTAAAATTAGCCAGAATAAATATGCTGCAAGTTCATTAAAAAATAAATCTCTTTATTTTTTTGATTTAAACAATGAAAAAAAAATTACTAACTTAGAGAAAGTCGAAGTGTTTGAGAGAGTAAGAGATTTAAAAGTACATGACAATAAATTATATTTATTTTTAGAGCTCACAGCCTCATTAGGAATAATAAATCTTAAAACGAACTAAAAGTAAGTTCTGTAGCGAATGAGAAGGGGCGTTCTGTTTTACCCTTTAAACCAATTTATAACAGAAAATAAAACTTTTTTGAAAGACTTCATTGAGGACTTCATTGAAATTTTTAACTTTTGCCCCAAACCTTGTTTTGAAACTTCATTGAAATTGGGGGCAAGTACTCTCTTATCGTACCCTAGAACCTGAAATTGCACTAAAATTTATATTTCAATTTATTAAAACAAATAAATGTATTTATTTGTTTTAATAATATTCTTATATTCTTTCATAATGAGGATAATTTTATTTATAATTATTTTTATTTTATCATTTCCAATTACTACATTTAGTTGGGAAAAGGTACCTGTTCCAGATTATGTAAATAAAAAGGTAAAGTCGCCATGGAATTTCTTTGAGGACTTTGAAAATCAAGAAGAAGGAAAACTAAAAGTTGCCAACCTTAACCCTTCATCTTCAAATCCTGCTACTGGTGGGGGTACAGAAAAATCATTCAACCAAATATTTCGAATCTATGATAAGGGAGCAGGTTTAAAACCATTTAAAGTTAAAAAAGATCTTGATGGCAATAAGTATCTTGAAGTTACATTGAAACACGGATGGAATAATGATCCTCTTAAAGAAGGGTCAGGAAAAGAGACAGAAAGAGCAATATTTGAGACAAAGCAAAGAAGCACTTTAAATAAAGAAATATGGATTGGTTTCAAAACAAGACTTCCTGAAGATTTTAAACATATAGATGGCAGAGTAACGTTTTTTGAATTTAAAAATCGAGATGCATCTATGAGAACGCATCCTCTTGTAAGAATAAGTTTTGATGATACTGGGAAAACATTAAAAATAGTAGGCAATACTGCGGGTACTGGTTTCAATAGAAGGAATAAAGAAGATAATATAAAGCATCGTATTGATATAAAATATAAAAAAAATGATTCAAATTGGTTAGTGTTTCAAGAAAAAACTAGAGGTGAAAAAAAAATAAAAAATAATTTTAAACTTACACAAAATAAATCATTAAAAATTACTAAATTAGGAAAATGGACTACTTACAAAATTGGCATTTATAATACTAGACAAGAAACTGGTTTTGTAGAAATCTTCAAAGATAATAAATTAATATTTGATTACAAAGGTATAACATCTGATTGGAAAGGAGAATCCACTGGTACTAATGTAAGAATAGGTGTTTATAGAGACTCGGGAAAACAAATTGGAATTAAATACCCCAATCAATCTATCCATTTTGATGATTTTATTATCGTCTCAGATAAAAAAACTTTGGATAAATATTTAAATTAAAGGGGCGTTCTGTTGCCAGGTGCCCCAAGACCCCGTAACTTAATTAACTAAGTTAATTAAGCTGCAAGTGCAAATTTTTGATTTGCATTTATAAATTAGCCCGTTACGTCGGAACCATCTCGTACGAAAGAACAGCCTTTAGACACCCGTCGATCCTAATTCACCCCCGTAAGTTGTAAATGGTGGAGGTGGTGGGTACTGCCCCCACGTCCGTGATGTTTATTACGAAATTCGTTTATCGTCATAGTTGGAAAACCAACACTATTAATATAAAACTCTTTTACAGAGATTCAATAATTAATTCAAAAATGAAACTTACAAATGAACAAAAGCAAGAAATTGCCGACCAACAATCCCAAAAAAACATTACTAAAAGAGTTACCTCTCCTGAATTAGAAAAAATTCTTTACGAGGCTTTACCAGTTTTAGATCATGGATTTGTCAGAGTAGTAGATTACATGGGAGATGATAGTTCTATAGTTCAATCAGCAAGAGTTTCATATGGAAAAGGAACTAAAAAAGTTTCAACAGATGAAGGCCTTATTAAGTATTTAATGAGACATTGGCATTCAACGCCTTTCGAAATGTGTGAAATAAAATATCACGTGAAACTTCCAATCTTCATAGCAAGGCAATGGATTAGACATAGAACAGCGAATGTAAATGAATATTCTGCAAGATATTCAATTTTGGATAAGGAGTTTTACATTCCCACAAAAGATCAGCTCTCAGCTCAATCAACTTCAAATCGTCAAGGTAGAGGGGATTTGATAACTGGAGATCAAGCAGATGAAGTTTTAAAAATTTTGAAAGATGATGCAACAAGAACTTATGATAATTATGAAAAGATGCTTAACGAAAGATATGACGGAACGACTATAGATGAAAACAAGTCTGGCTTAGCAAGAGAACTTGCTAGAATGAATTTAACTTTAAATTCATATACTCAGTGGTATTGGAAAACAGATTTATTAAATCTTTTAAATTTTTTATTCTTGAGAGCAGATAGTCATGCACAATATGAAATAAGAGTTTACGCTGAAGCAATGCTTGACACAGTAAAAAAATGGGTTCCAATCACCCATGCAGCATTTTTAGATTATAGAGTAGGAGCTGTACATGTTTCTGCTAAGGGAAAGAAAGTTATTCAGCTAATGGCAAAAGGTGCAAAAGTATCTCATGAAAGCTCAGGTCTTTCAAAAAGAGAGTGGAATGAATTGATGACGTCCTTTGGTTTTACAGAAAAGATTGTTTAATTTTTTCAGCAATACCTATAAATATCTTGGAAATTTTGTGATCAGGTTTTGAATAAATCAAAGGTTCTCCATTATCAGCCGAAGTTCTCAAGTCTTTATTTAATGGTAAGAAACCTAAAAATTCCTTACCAAATTCTTGAGCAGTTTTTTCAACACCACCCTCTCCAAAAATTTTATATTTTTTTCCGTCATCACCTTCAAAAAAACTCATGTTATCTATAAGTCCTAAAATTTTTACTCCAGTCTTTTCAAACATTTGAATTCCTCTTTTTACATCTAATAAAGCAAGATCTTGAGGTGTAGAAACTATTATTGCCCCATCTATTTTTACCTCTTGAACAAAAGTTAATTGAGTATCACCTGTGCCAGGCGGCATATCAATTATTATTACATCTCTATCTTTCCATAAGACCTTTTGGGTCATTGTTTTAATTGCGCTAATAACCATTGGACCTCTCCACATCATTGGTGTTTGCTCGTCAATCAGTAAGCCCATAGACATACATTGAACTCCAAATTTTTCTAAAGGCATTATTGTTTTATTATCCTCACTCTTAGGTTTTTCATTTAAATTCAAAAGTTTGGGTAAAGATGGGCCATAAACATCTGCATCAAGTATTCCAATTTTTAATCCTAAATGTTGCAAGGCAAAAGCAAGATTTATTGCTACCGTGGATTTACCAACCCCACCTTTTGCACTTGAAACCATTATAGCGAACTTCGTGCCTTTAATTGGTGATTTAACAAATTGTTTTGGGGGAGTTTTTTGGCTCATGTTTCAGTTTTATCAATTGTTTTAGACATTATAGCGCTCCTTCTTAACTTGTTTTTAGGATAAAAGTCACTATATAAAGTGTCATGAGTTTCAAAGATAAGATTTTAAACAACCAATCACCATGGGGAGCACCTCCAGGTGGGGACGGTGGAAGAAGTTCGCCTGGTGGAAATGGATCAGGATCTAGACAAGATCCGCCAAATCTTGACGATGTTATAAAAAACTTTCAAAAAACCATTAATAAGTTTTCTGGCGGAAAATCTGGAGGTTCTAGACCTATAGTTATAGGTTTAATTATTATAGCATTACTTTACGTTGCAAGTGGTCTTTACAGAGTTTTACCAGATGAACAAGGAGTAGTTTTAAGATTTGGTAAATACGTAAACACTACTCAACCAGGATTACATTATCATTTCCCAACACCTTTCGAGAGAGTATTAACTCCTAAAGTAACTAAAGTTAATAGGGTGGATGTTGGTTTCCGGCCAGCAAGTGACTCTGGCAGATCATCCGGAGTTGGAAACGTCCCAGAGGAAAGCTTGATGTTAACGGGTGACGAAAATATAGTAGATATTAATTACTCAGTTTTTTGGGTGATCAAAGATGCACAAAAATTTTTATTTAACATTCAAAGTCCAGTTGAAACAGTTAAAGCTGCATCTGAGACTGCAATGAGAGAAGTCATAGCAAAAAATAAAATTCAAAATATTTTAACTGAAGGTAGGTCTAAAATAGAAGTTGAGGTACAAGAAATAGCTCAATTAATTTTAGACGAATATGGCTCAGGCATACAGTTAACTCAAGTACAAACACAACAAGCTGATCCACCTGAACAAGTTATCGATGCATTTAGGGATGTACAGGCCGCTAGAGCAGATAGAGAAAGATCAAAGAACGAAGCCGAAGCATATGCTAATGATGTAATACCAAGAGCGCGAGGTGAAGCTGAGCAAGTTTTACAACAAGCTGAAGCATATAAAAAAGAAGTCGTTGCAAAAGCTGAGGGTGAGGCTAGTAGGTTTTTAGCTATTTATAATGAATATAAAGATGCAAAACAAGTTACTCAAGAGCGAATGTATTTGGAAACAATGGAAAAAGTTTTAGCAGATATCGATAAAGTAATTATAGACAAAGAATCTGGTTCAGGAGTTGTTCCTTATTTGCCATTACCAGAATTAAAAAAAGGGAGCAATAATTAATGAGAGGCGTTAAATTTATAGTTCCTGCAATAATTTTAATTGGTGTAGTGATTTTCCAATCTTTATTTATAGTGCAAGAAATTAGCCAAGCAATTGTTCTTCAATTTGGTGATCCTAAAAAAATTGTTACTAAAGCTGGTTTAAACTTTAAATTACCTTTCATTCAAAATGTTGTCTATTTAGATAAAAGAATTTTAAATCTAGATAATGATCCTGAAGAGGTTATTGCTGCAGATCAGAAAAGATTAATCGTTGACGCTTTTGCTAGATTTAAAATTGTAGACCCTTTAAAGTTTTATATCTCAGTTGGAAACGAAAGAGTTGCAAGATCTAGGTTATCTACAATCATTAATTCTAGAATCAGAGGTGTATTAGGTACACAAGAACTAGCAACGTTATTATCTACAGACAGAGCAAGACAAATGCAAATAATTCAATCACAAGTAAACGAGGAAGCAAAAAATTTTGGAATTACTATTGTTGATGTTCGAATTAAAAGAGCTGATTTACCTCCAGCAAACAGTGAAGCGATTTATAAAAGAATGCAAACAGAAAGAGAGAGAGAAGCGAAGGAATTTAGAGCACAAGGTGCAGAGATAGCTCAAAAAATTAGATCGACAGCAGACAAAGACGTAACTGTAATTTTAGCTCAAGCGAACAAAAAATCAGAAATTATGAAAGGTGAAGGTGATGGTCTAAGAAATAAAATTTTTGCTGATGCGTTCGGAAGAGACCCACAGTTTTTTGCTTTTTATAGGGCAATGCAAGCATATGAAAAAGCTTTAATTGGAGGCGAGACATCACTCGTTTTATCACCTGATAGTGAATTCTTTAAGTTTTTTGGCAAGTCTGTTAAACCTGCCTTAAAAAGGTAAGAATTCAAAATATTTGTGAATGAGTTTATTATCGCAATTGGATTAATTTTTTTTGTGGAAGGTCTGTTTTTAGCCATTTTCCCGTCAAGAATTAAAAACATATTAGAATTAATTAAAAATACTCCTGAGAATAAATTAAGAATTTTAGGAATTGTTTTTTTGATTACCGGTTTTTTAATAATTTGGTATATAAAAAGTTAGATGAAATTAGTAAGTAAAATATTATTTTTTTTAATTGTAATTAATTTTTCTTTTGTACATTCAAAACCTGTTCCAGATTCATTTGCAGATTTAGCAGATAAACTAATGCCGTCCGTTGTGAATATTTCTACAACTCAAACGGTTAGAACAACTACAAATCAATTTCCTTTTCAATTCCCTCCAGGATCACCATTTGGTGAAATGTTTAAAGATTTTGAAAGACCTACAGAGAGAAAAGCTTCTTCGCTAGGTTCAGGATTTATTATTGATACAAAAGGAACAGTTGTTACTAATAATCATGTAATCTCTGGAGCTGATGATATTTTAGTAAGGGTAGGAGATAAAGAATACAAAGCTAAAGTAGTTGGTGCAGATCCTTATATGGATATAGCAGTTTTAAAAATGGAAACTAGAGATCAATTTAAGCCAGTGAGCTTTGGTGACTCTGACAAAGCAAGGGTTGGAGATTGGGCTGTCGCGATTGGAAATCCTTTTGGTTTAGGTGGAACAGTAACTGCAGGAATTATATCTGCAAGAAACAGAGATATTAATCTAACAAGGTATGACGATTTCATTCAAACCGATGCTTCTATAAATCAAGGTAACTCAGGTGGACCTTTATTTAATTTAAAAGGTGAAGTAATTGGGATCAACACTGCAATAATTGCTCCAGGCCAATCTGGTTCTATCGGAATAGGATTTGCTATTCCAGCTAATGCAGCGTCAAATGTTATTAATCAATTAATTAAATTTGGAGAAACTAAAAGAGGGTGGTTAGGAGTTCGAATTCAAGAGGTTACAAAAGAAATAGCTGATGTGGAAAAACTCAAAAAACCTCAAGGCGCTCTGGTTGCAAGTGTAGGTGAAAATAGTCCCGCAGATAAAGCAGGAATAAAAGCAGGCGATATAATTTTAAATTTTGATGGAAAAAAAATTGATACAATGAGAACTCTACCAAAAGTCGTTGCCTCTACAGAGGTTGGAAAAAGTGTAGAGCTTAAAATCTGGAGAAACAAAAGACTTATATCAAAAAGATTAGTTCTTGGACGACTTGAGTCATCTGAAGAATTTAAAGATAAGAAAACAAAAACAGTAAAAAAAGTTGTAGATATTGATAAATTAAAAATAGCTGTAAGAGATGTAAATAGCGAAGATATTTCCTCAAGGAATTTAAAGAAAACATCTGGAGTTGTAATAACAGAAATTTCTAGCAGAAGCCCGCTAATTAACCTTTTGAGTGTAAATGATATAATAATTGAAGTTCAAAAGTCTCCAATAAGGTCGACCTCAGATTTAAAAAAGTCAGTTGATAGTTTTTTTAAAAAGGGGGAGAAAACACTACTATTAACAGTTATAAATAAAAATAATCAAAGACGTTACCTAGGCGTTAAAATAAATTAGTTTTGCTCAAAAAGTTAATAATCTTAGCGGGTCCGACAGCTTCAGGAAAAACAAATTTAGCAATTAAATTAGCGGAAAAAATAAATGGTGAGATTATTAATGCTGATAGCATGCAAGTTTTTAAAGAATTTTCTGTTTTATCTTCAAGACCAAGTTCAGCCCAAACTAAAAAAATAAAACACCATCTTTATGGAATTATTTCAGTCAAAAAACATTTTTCAGCTGGAGATTGGCTTAAACATGTAAAAAAAAAGATTAATATTTGTAAAAAAAAAAAGAAAGTCCCAATAATAGTTGGAGGAACTGGGCTTTATTTTAATATAATTACAAAGGGTATTAGTAAAATTCCTGACATTGATATTAAAACGAGAAATAAAGTAAGAAACTTGTTTAAAAAACTTGGTTATAAAAAATTTTATCATCAACTGCTTAAACTTGATCCAAAAATTCAAGGAAAAATAGTTCAAACAGACTCTCAAAGACTACAAAGAGCGTATGAAGTAAAGCTTAAGACAAAAAAATCATTATATGATTGGTTTGAAAATACAAAATCTGATTTTTCGGATTTTGAAATAAAAAAGATTTTTATTGATATACCTAGAGATGTATTGTTAAAAAAAATCTCTTTTAGAACAGAAGAAATGTTTAAGAACAATTGTATTAACGAAGTCAAAAGATTTAATGCTTTAAAAATAAGTAAAACCTTATCAGTAAATAAACTTATTGGCGTGAAGGAAATTAATGATTTTTTGAGCAATTCTATCTCTTTAGAGCAGTGCAAAGATCTTATTAAT